>JBBARR010000008.1:0-109528 GCA_040399645.1 Caulobacteraceae bacterium
GCGCAGCGCGTATCGTCTCGGGGGTGCCATCAGCGTCAACTCCAAAATCGCTGACACCATTTGAATCGAGATTTGCTATCCGAGGGAATCCATTAAATGACGCTACGCCCTAGAAATGACGTTAGGCAAAGCTCTTAAAAAACGTCATAAAATCAATTATCAATTCCCGCCCGTCTATTTCCCTCAGGAAGAGGGCTAGAACCGATAAGCCCTCGCCCCCTTGGGGGAGGGGGTTCGGTGAGGGGGTGCGCCCACAACAAAAACCCCTTTATGCTCCGCATCGCTTGCCCCAGCGGGGAAGAGTTAATGCTCCAAGATCTTTCTCCTCTGGGGGAAGTACCGGCGCAGCCACGGTTGGGGGGCTCCAGTCCTGCTTTTCATCTCGACACCTTGCCAAAACCTGTTACGAATGAATTGTCATTAAGAATGCCAATATAATGGGTGGGTCGAACATGAGCATCGTTGTCTGGGGCGTGGCGCTGGCCGTCTATGGATTGTTTCTGGCCTGGTACGTCAATTGGCGCGGTCCGGTCAGCAAGGCTGAGGTCGAAACGCTGATGACGGCGCTTGAGGCCTCTACCCATGAAAATGACCGCAATGACATGTCGATCATGCGCAAATTCCTAGAGACCGACGATGGCCGAGAGTTCTTCATGGTCAATCTGGTCAAGCTGGCTCCCGGCAAGGTGCCCGACCCGGTCACCGGCGAGCTCAAGTCCTCCCGCGAGGTGATGGACGGCTATACCAAGGTGTTTTTCCCCGCCATTTTCGCGCGGGCCGACCATCCCGCTGTTATGGCGCGCAAGGTCGGTGGCTATTTCGACGCTTGGGGGACTGAGCCTGATCCGAGCTGGAGCGCGATGGGCTATATGCGCTATCGCAGTCGCCGTGACATTGCGATCCTGGTCACGGATCCCAAGTTCGGCGGGGCGCACGATTTTAAGTTTGCGGCCATGCCCAACACCTTTTCCTTCCCAACCCAACCCATGCTCCTGGCCCTGATCAGTCCGCGTCTGTGGGTTGGATTGATCATCGCCTTGGTTGCCGCCTTCGCCCAGATCGCCGTTCTCCTCACCGCCGTTCGATTTTAGAGATATTGGAGAGTTCCCATGAAGGTGTTGCGCACCCCCGAAGACCGTTTTGCCAACCTGCCGGATTTTCCGTGGGAGCAACACTATCTGACCATCAAGGATGACGATGGCAGCGACATTCGTATCCACTATGTTGATGAAGGCCCGCGAGACGCTGAGCCCATCGTGCTGATCCACGGCAATCCGACCTGGGCCTATCTCTACCGCCACATGATCCCGGGCCTCTTGGCGACAGGGCGTCGGGTGATTGCGGTCGATTTGGTCGGCTGTGGACGCTCGGACAAGCCTGCGGCCAAGAGCGACTACACCTTGGCGCGGCACTATGACTGGATGTCCAAGTGGCTGGTCGGTCTAGACCTCAACAATGTGACCCTCTTTTGCCAAGACTGGGGCGGGACCATCGGGCTCTATCTGGTGTCCCTGTTCCCCGAGCGATTTGCCCGCGTCATTGCCTCCAACACGGGTCTGCCCTTGGGTCAGGGTGAGGGCGAGTTCATGAAGATGTGGGTCGGCATGATGCGCGAGGCCACGGAATTTCCATGGCACATGCTGGAAGCCGGTATGGAACGTAAGATCACCGCTGAAGAGTTGGCGCCCTATCGTGCGCCGTTCCCGACCAGTGAATATGAGTCCGGCCTGATCCAGTTTCCGCTCTTGATAGCTGTGCAGCCCGACAATCCCGGTGTGCCCCTGAACCGCGAGGCTTGGGCCCGTCTGGCTAGCTTTGACAAGCCGTTCTTGACCCTGTTTGGCGACCTTGATCCGGTTTCCAAGGGCTGGGACAGGCTTGCCCAGAGCTACATTCCCGGTGCCAGGGGTCAGGCCCACCATACGGTCAAGGGCGCCAACCATTTCATCCAAGAAGACGCTCCGGCCGAGCTGCTGGAACATTTCATTCCCTTCCTCGATGTGAACTGAAAGGGTTTTGCCAATGGCGATTTTGCCTCCCAGCACCAATAGCGACTATCGCGGCTCGCCCCTGTCGGCTTGGTTTGTGATCCTGACGGGCGTGATGTCGATCATTCCGGGCTGCATCCATTTCTTCCTGCCCGATGGCGGGGCAGGCGTGATCGCCCATATGGACCTGACCACGCGGGCCCAAACGATCTTTGTCCTGTTCGCCTGGTTCGGAGCCCTGCAGATCCCGCACGGTATTGGACAGCTCATTATCGGCCTGCGCTATCGCTCGCTCGTCCCCTTGACGCTTGTCTTGGTGATCATCGAGCGGGGCCTGATGACCCTTGATGGCTGGTTCCTCAAGGGCTCTGGCGGCCACCATCCGCCGGAGCATTTCGCCAGTCCCGTCGCCGTGTTCCTGAGCCTGATTTTCTTGGTCCTGTCCCTGCGCGAACGCCGCGTCTAAGGCCTTAGGCGCATGAACGATAAGGAAATGTCGATGATTACCCAGATGCTGGTTCGAAAGAGCGATCTGACCGATATTCAGTTGACGCAGGTATCTGTTCCGGACCTCGCGGATGGTGAGATCTTGTTGTCGATCGAGCGCTTCGCCCTGACAGCGAACAATATCGGCTATGCCTTGAGCGGTGAGACCATCGGCTATTGGCACTATTTCCCAGCACCAGAAGGTTGGGGCATCGTGCCGTGCTGGGGCTTTGCGGACGTTATCGCCTCGCGCCATTCACAGATCGCCGTCGGCGAGCGTATCTATGGCTTCTTGCCCACCGCGTCTCATGTGGTGATGCAGCCTGGCGATCTACAGGGGGACGCCTTTAATGACGTCGCCGCCCACCGGCTGGCTCTTCCTGAGTTTTATAACCGCTATCAGCGCACCAGCGGCGAGGATGCGGCCCTCACCGCGCTCGAGGATGAGCGCTGCCTGCTGTTCCCGCTCTTTGGGACAGGTTTCATGCTCTATGACTATCTGGTCGACAACGCGTTCTTTGGGGCCGAGCAGGTGTTGATCGGCAGTTGCTCCTCCAAGACCGGTCTGGCCTTGGCCAACCTGCTGGCCAGACACGGCGAGGGGCGTCCTTGGATCATTGGTCTTACCTCATCAGGCAATGTCGACTTCGTGAAGGCGCTGGGAACCTGCGACGAGGTCGTGGCCTATGGCGATATTGCCGCCATGAATGGAAGCAAGCTTTCCGCCTTTGTGGATATGGCAGGCGACACCCAAGTGACCGGCGCGGTGCACCAATGTTTCGCGGCCAATCTCAAGCTCAGCAGCATGGTTGGTGCCACCCACTGGGACGCGCCGAGGCTGAAGGTTCGGGTCGAGGGCGCGCCTAAGCACAGTTTCCTTTTCATCCCCTTCCAACTGGCCAAGCGCGAAAGCGACTGGGGCCCGGGTGTGGTCACCCAAAGGGCGCAGGTTCAAAGCGCGCGGATTGCTGAAGAGATGAAAGGCCTGATGACGATCCATCATGCTTTTGGGCCGGAGGCAACACGTACGGCCTTGGCCAATCTGGTGGGGGGCCGCGCCTCGCCTTCCGTCGGACAGATCGCGTCCCTAAGCCGCAGCGCCTAACCCTCGTTCTTGCCTACCCATGATAAGAGACTGGTCGCCCCGGTGCCTTGGCATTACTAGGGTGATCTCCGTGTTTTGATTTGTGCAGGACCATCGATATGAGAACGGCTATTGTAACGGGCGCTGCCCAAGGGGTTGGCTTTGCGACGGCGGCGCTGCTTGGCCGCAAGGGCTATCAGGTCCTGATGACCGATTTGCAGCCCCTAGATGGCCCTTTGGCACGGCTTCAGGCTGAGGGTCTGAAGGTTGCAGCCATCTGCGGTGATGTTGCGTCAGAGGTCTTCGCGCTTGAATTAGCGGCCTGCGTTGCCGCCGACTATGGCGCAGCCGATGTGCTGGTCAATAATGCCGGGATCAGTCTTATTTCCCCAGCCGAAGAGACCAGCCTTGCCCAATGGCAGAAGGTCATGGCCATCAATCTGCAAGGCCCCTTCCTGCTCAGCCAAGCCTTGGGTAAGCAAATGCTGGCGCGCCGAAGCGGCAATATTGTCAATGTCGCCTCCGTCGCAGGCCTTGGCGGTGTCATCCATCGCAGCGCCTACAATGCCTCCAAGCATGGCCTGATTGGCCTGACGCGAACCTTGGCCGCCGAGTGGGGTGGGCGCGGGGTGCGGGTCAATGCCGTTTGCCCCGGCTGGATCAAGACCGAGATGGATGTCGCTGATCAGGGCTCGGGCGCTTACGGCGATGAGGACATCATCAACCGTGTCCCGATGGCCCGCTTTGCCCGGCCCGAGGATGTTGCCGCTGCCATTGCCTTCTTGGCGCAGGAGGACAGTTTCGTGAACGGGGTTAGCCTGCCGGTCGATGGCGGCTGGACGGCCGATAACAGTTGGGACGCCTTGCGCACCATGACGCGCGGCGTTTAAGACCATGGCCCAGTTTCGCCCCTCGAGCCTGATTGCCGCTCTGGCGCTGTTCCTTGTCGGTCTTCCTGTGACGGCCGCCCAGCCCTTGCCGGTTATTCAGACCCAAGAGGGGCCGGTTCGGGGCTTTGAACAGGGCACGGTCACGCAATATCTCGGCATCCCCTTTGCTGCCCCGCCTGTCGGTACGCGACGGTTTGAACCGCCAGCCCCGCTCACGCCTTGGACTAAGATTCTCGATGCCAACGCCTATGGCAGCCCCTGTCCGCAGGCGGCGCGCTATGGCCTGACCGAGGCTAGCGACGATGAAAGCTGCCTTTTTCTCAATGTCGCTGTTCCAAAGGCACCGACCAAAGCCAAGCGGCCGGTCATTGTCTGGCTCTATGGCGGTGCCTTTGTCGGCGGTTCGGGCACGCTCTATCCACTGGCCCATTGGGCCGAGCGCGGCGATGTGGTTTTGGTCTCGGCCAACTATCGCCTAGGCCCCCTCGGCTTCATGGCCCATCCCGACTTTGGGGCCAGCCACAATGGTGGCTATGCCCTCGAGGATCAGCGCGCAGCTCTGCGCTGGGTCCAACGCAATATCGCCAAGTTCGGCGGCGATCCGAACAATGTCACGCTAGCTGGGGAGTCGGCTGGGGCGGCTTCGGTCTGTATGCAGATGTTCGCCCCCAAAGAGGCCGCAGGTCTGTTCCATAAGGCCATTATCCAGAGCGCAGGCTGCACCGTGCCTCTGCGCACCGTCGCTCAGGCCCAGTCGACTGGCCTGAAGGTCGCCGCTTTGGTCGGTTGCTCTGATCCAGCCACCGCCTTATCCTGCTTACGCACCAAGTCCGCTAAGTCCCTAGTGGATGCCGCGACCACGGTCGCAGGCACCGAACTGATGTCCTTTTCTCCCATCGTCGGCGCGCAGGCCTTGCCCGAACAGGGCAGCGACCTGCTGGCGAGTGGTAAGTTGTTACGCATGCCCGTTATCAACGGCGGCAATCGCGACGAGATGCGGCTCTATGTGGCCTATGACCTACAAGCCGGTGGCGTGATTGTGCCAGAGACCTATTTGGACCGCCTCAAGGCCCTCTATGGCGACAAGGCTGCAGCGGTTCAGGCGCAATATCCGCTCGCCAACTATCCGTCGGTTCCCGTGGCGCTGGGCACGGCCATGTCGGATTTTATGCCAAGCTTTGGGCTCAATGCCTGCGTCTTCCTTAAGGCCGGTGCCGCCTTTGCGGCCCACATGCCGGTCTATCAATATGAGTTCGCCGATCGCGCGGCCCCCTTGGTTACGACCGATGTCGGTTTTGAGCAGGGCGCGGTCCACTCGGCGGAGTTGCCCTATTTCTTCCCGCGCTTTGACAATACCTCCAAGCTCATCGGCCCTGATCTAGCCGCGCCGTCGCAAGGCCTTTCCGATCAGATGATTGACTATTGGAGCCATTTTGCCAGGGATGGCCATCCTTGGGCCAAGGGCGCACCGGTCTGGTCGCCCTATCGGTCGGCCCATTCGGTGGTTCGCTTTGAACCAGGCAAGGTCGGCAATGTCGACCTTGCCGTCGAGCACCACTGCGCCTTTTGGCGCGGGCTCTATCCAGATCAGCTCTGAAACGAAAACGCCGCCGAGGACCTTGCGATCCTCGGCGGCTTGATCTGACATGGCGCAGGGCAGATTAGCCCTTCATGCGCATCTGACCCAGATAGTCGCGCTTGCCGAGCGGCACGCCGCGCGCGCGCAGGATGTCGTAGGTGGTGGTCGCGTGGAAGTGCAGGTTTGGCAGGGAGAAGGACATCAAAAAGCCCTCCGCCACGAACGGCAGTTTGAAGCTGCCCATTTCAAAGGTCACGTCCTTGCCTTCGAGCGCATTGATCTCATCGGCGCTGACGGCCTTTAGGCCTGCCAAGGCGTCTGCCACATGCTTTTGTAAACCGGCATAGTCGAACGGGCCAACGGGCGGCGGCGGCGTGGCGATTCCGGACTTGGCGCTGTTGATCGCCCCCAAGGAATGGTGAAACACCGAGACGATTTGGAAGTGTAGGGGATTCATATCGTCGACCAAGCGTGCGTCAACCATCTCGTTCGGATCAATATTGTTGTCGACGCAGTAGGCCATGCCCCGGTCCAAAATACCGGTGACCGCGCCGAGCACCTGCAGGGATGAGGTCACGGACACGTCGTAAAGTGAAATCGCCATTGATGGATGTTCCTTCCAGGTCTGTGAGACTCATTCCTCACGCAGTTGATGGCGGACCGTAGCGACGCAGGGCTATCCTGAGCAAGGCAAACTGTCGTCTCGCCGCACTTTTGGCCTGACGCAGAACGCTTCTCCCCTGCTAAGGTCTTTCCAACCCCAAACCATCGCCCCTTGGCGTCGGAGCGACCTATGAAACCCGTCCTTCTGATCCTACTGGCCAGCAGCGCCCTTGCCGGGTGCGCGACAATGGAAAAGCCCATGACCCCTGCCTCCACCGTCGTTGAAGCCCCCGCGCCAAAGGCTGCGCCCAATCCGCTAACCGCCGAATGGACCGGTCCGTTCCAAGGGGTTCCGGCCTGGGACAGGCTTGATGTCGAACAGTTCCCAGCTGCCTTTACCGAAGCCATGGTGGACATGAAAAAGGAGGTCGAGGCTGTGCGCGACAATCCTGCGCCCGCGACCTTCCAGAACGTCCATGAGCCGATGATGTTGGCCGGGGACAAGATGGACCGAGTCCAATCGCTCTGGGGCGTGCAGACCTCGAACCTCTCGAACGACCGGGTCAACCAGCTCGAAAAGGAATGGAACCCGAAGCTGTCGGCTTTCAATGACAGCCTGATGCTTGATCCCAAACTCTTCCAGCGCTATCGGGCCGTTTACGAAAACCGAGCCAATCTGAACCTGACGCCTGCCCAATTACGCTTGGTCGAGCGGTCCTATGAAGGCTTTGTGCGTAACGGGGCCAATCTGGCCGGGGCGCAAAAGGCCCGTCTCATGCAGATCAACAGCGCACTGGCTCAAAAGTTCGCTGAGTTTTCGGGCAAGGTCGTGCGAGACGAGCAGGCCCTGATCTTTGTGGATGATGCGGCCTCGTTGGCTGGGCTTGAGCCCGCGCTCATGGCCTCCTTCAAGTCGGCGGCCGTGGCGGCAGGTCAGCCCAACCGTTATGCGATCAAGAATACCCGCTCGGCGGTTCAGCCTGTCTTGGACTATGCCAGCGACCGCGCCCTGCGTGAAAAGGTCTGGCGGGCCTTCGTCAATCGCGGCGACAATGGCGATGCCAATGACACCAATCAGACCATCGTCGAGATCCTAAAGCTTCGCCAAGAGCGGGCTGTCCTGCTCGGATTTGAGACCCACGCCCACTATCGCATGGCCGACACCATGGCCAAGGACCCATCCAAGGCGATGGACCTGATGATGCGCGTCTGGCCCGCCGCTGTGGCCCGCGTGCATGAAGAGGTCGCGGACATGCAAAAGATCGCCGATGCCGAGGCCAAGGCGAGCAAGAGCGACAAGATCACCATCTCGCCATGGGACTATGGCTTCTATGCCGAGAAGGTCCGAAAGGCGAAATATGATCTCAATGAAGCCGAGGTGAAGCCATACCTCCAACTCAACAAGCTGATCGATGGCATGTTCTGGTCGGCTGGACAGCTCTACGATCTGGGCTTCAAGGAAAACACGGGCGAGGTTGCGGTTTTTGAGCCGAAGGTCCGTACCTTTGAGGTCACCAACCTCAAAACCGGTGCCCCGGTGGGCCTTCTCTATATTGATAGCTTCGCCCGTGACGGCAAACGCTCAGGCGCTTGGATGACCACCTATCGCAGCCAGCAGGGCCTAGGCGGCGTGCGCACGGTTTTGGCCTCAAACAATACTAACTTTACGCCAAGCACCGACGGCACCCCGACCCTGATAAGTCTTGATGATGCCGACACCCTGTTCCACGAATTTGGTCACGGTATCCACTACCTGTTGCAGAATGTCTATTATCCGGACCTGGCGCGGGTGCCGCGTGACTTTGTCGAGATGCCGAGCCAAGTGAACGAAAACTGGCTCTTAACGCCTGAAGTGCTGAACCGTTTTGCCCTGCACTATAAGACCGGTGCGCCGATGCCAAAGGCCCTAGTCGACAAGATCCACGCCTCCAGCACCTTCAATCAGGGCTTTGCGACGGTGGAATATCTGTCCAGCGCCATTGTCGATATGAAGCTGCATAACCGCACCGTCCCGGTCACGGATCCAGACAGGTTTGAGCGTGAAACCTTGGCCGAAATGGGCATGCCCAAGGAGATCGTGATGCGGCACCGGTTGCCACAGTTCAATCACCTGTTCACGTCAGACGGCTATTCGGCAGGCTATTACAGCTATCTGTGGTCCGAAGTGATGGATGCAGACGTCTGGGCGGCCTTTAATGAGGCGGGCGGGCCGTGGGATAGAACGGTCGCTGATCGGTTCCGGACCATCGTCCTTCAGACGGGTAATGAGACCGATCGGGCGCAGGCCTATCGCGCCTTCCGCGGCCGTGATCCTGATGTGAAACCGCTCTTGGCCCGTCGCGGGTTTCCGACCAAATAATGTGGCGCCGGTCGTTAGCGGGCGTTTCGCGCTAACGATCAGTTCTTTTTGCTGCGGTCCGTCTCGCGCGCGATCACCGGCATGGTCAGGGTAATGGGTTCCAGCGCTTGGAACGCGACCCGCTTGGCCACGTCGGGCGCGACGCCGAGCATACGCAACTGCAACTGTGCCACGCGCGAGCCTGCATCTGGACCAGCCTCGCCGTTAAGCCGCCGAAACAGGGTGGACATGGTCATGGCCGAAAAGGTGCTGATCAGGAAATCATCGATCTCAACCGTAAAGACCCCTTGCGCCACGCCCCGCTCCAAATCGGCGCGCAGATAGCTGACGACGCTGTCGCGAAGGTCATTATAGATCCAGACGGCGCGGAACAGGGCTTTGCCCCACTGGGGCGTACTGCTGGCGAGGTCCAAGAACCGCCGCGTGGCGCAACTGATCCGCTCAACCGCATCGGAAATCCCGTCCATGGCGGCATCAAGCTGTTTCACCACATCATGGGCGATGCGGTAGGCGACCGCCGTGGCGATCTCGTCCTTGTCTTTGAAATAGACATAGAAGGTGCCATTGGCGACCTCTGCGGCACGGGTAATTTCATTGACCGAGGCGGCCTCAAACCCATCGCGCGCAAAGACGCTGACGGCGGCGTCCATCAAGCGGGCCTTGGTGCGGGCGCTCTTGCCGAGATTGCGCGCTTCGCGGGTGAAGAGGTCAAGGCTGGTCAAAAACAGAACTCCGATTTGAGACCGTCATAATGCCAATCAGTTAATTGACATATATCTCATAAAATTCCTACTGTGAGCCGGAATGATAATGAATGGCTTAGGACCATTCAAGACCAAGGACCAGCGGCTATGAGTGTGATTGACGTACCCATCTTGATCGTTGGGGGTGGTCCTGTAGGCCTTCTCGGGGCGCAATTGCTGGGTCGCCAAGGGCTGCAGGTCCTGCTGGTCGAAAAATACCCCTCGCGCCTTGAAGCCCCAAAGGCCCATGCCCTTAATCCTCGATCCCTTGAGATCTGCGCGGCGGCGGGTCTGTCGATGGATGCGATCCATGCGGCGGCAACGCCGACCGAAGAGGGGCGTTATGTTCGCTTTGTTGAGACCCTCAGCAAGCCGGATATTGGCGTCATGGCCTATGAACGGCAGGACGAGGCGGTCCGAGAGGTCACGCCCTGGCCCCTAATCAATATCGAACAACCTAATTTTGAAGCCGTGCTTGAGGCCGCCGTTGCCAACCAACCGACCGTTGAGGTGCGCCGAGGTGTGGAATGGCTTGGCTGTGAACAGGGCGAAGGTCACGTCATCTCGACCTTGAAAGACCGCGAGACCGGTGAAGCGTTCAGCGTTCGTAGCCGCTATCTGATCGGCGCCGACGGCGCCGGAAGCCCAGTGCGTGATAGCCTTGGCATTCCGATGGATGGGATGGAAGGCATCGGCAACAATATGATGATCCATTTTGAGGCCGATCTGCGGGCCAAGGTCGCGGATCGTCCCGCCATCCTCTATTTCCTGTTCGGCCCAGGACCCAATGGCGTCTTGATCGCCTATGACATTGGCAAGACGTGGGTGATGATGACCCCCTGTAACCCAGAGGATCGTCCTGAAGACTATAGCGATGACCTCTGCCGCAGCTTGGTTCAGAGCGCGGTCGGTGCGGACATTCCCGATCTTCAGATCATGGGCAAGCGGCCGTGGGTCATGTCGGCGCAGGTCGCGCGGCGTTATCGCGAAGGCCAAGTGTTCCTCGTCGGCGATGCCGGACACCGCTTCCCTCCGACCGGCGGGCTAGGGCTCAATACCGGCATTGGTGATATCGACAATCTGGCTTGGAAGATCGCCGCCATCGAGGCGGGCTGGGGCAGCGCTAATATCTTGGACAGCTACGACCAAGAGCGCCGCGCCATTGCTGATGCCAATATGGGCCAAAGTGTCATGAACGCGATGCGTATCCGCATGCTGTTCGATGCGCTGGGCTATGGCTATGGGACCACGGTCGAGCCCGAGGTCTTTTACGACCGGCTATCTGATCCCGAAAAGCGCGCGGCTGTCGATGCGGCGGTTATGTTCCAGAAGGACCATTTTGACAGTCTTCGACTACAGCTCGGCTTTGCCTATGGCGATGCCCTCAAGGCGGATGATCAACTTCCCATTAGCCAATTTACCCAAAAGGTCGCCGTCGGCGCGCGCCTGCCGCATGTCGTCTTGAGCGACGGCGGCACGACCTTGAGCCTCAGCCAGCCCGATCGCTTTGTTCTGCTGACGGGAACCGATCACGCCGCTTGGACGGCCTTGGCCAAGGGTTTGGATGTTCCGCTGACGGTCTTGACCGAAGGTGTTGATTTTAGCGCCAAGGCGGGCGGTTGGGCGGCGGCGATGGGCCTCAGCACCAGCGGCGCTCTGCTCGTGCGGCCTGATGGGCACCTCTTGGCGGTCGCGGCCTCTGCCGATGATGCCGAGGCCACCTTTATGATATTGCAGCGCTATCGGAAGGGAACTGTCTGATGGATTTGGGACTTGAGGGACGCAAGGCGCTGGTCTGCGCCTCATCACAGGGCCTTGGCTATGCCTGCGCCTTTGCCCTGTCGCGCGAGGGGGCCATTGTCACTCTCAATGGCCGAGATGCCGAAAAGCTGGAAGCTGCCCGCGCCAAACTGGCGGCGGCGACTGGCCGCGAGGTCCGCGCGGTTGTCGCCGATATTAAGAGTCCCGAAGGCCGTGCCGCTTTGCTTGCCGAGGCCGGCGACTGCGATATTCTGGTCAATAACAATTCGGGCCCGCCGCCAGGCCATTTCCAGAACTGGGAAGAGGCCGACTGGATCGGCGCGGTCAACGCCAACATGGTGCCGGCCCTGATGCTGATCCGCGGCGTTCTGCCCAGTATGCGCGAGCGCAAGTTCGGCCGTATCATCAACATTACCAGCGCTATGGTCAAAACCCCGATGGGGCCGATGGGTCTGTCGACGGCGGCCCGCGCTGGCCTGACCGCGGCCTGTAAGGCTCTGGTACCTGAAGTGGCGGCCGATAATGTAACCATTAACAATTTGTTACCGGAACGTTTTGACACAGAACGTCAACAGCAAATGGCCCGTCTGATGATGGGCATGAAGGGCATCACGCTCGAAGAGGCCCGGGCTGAGATTGCCCAAACCATCGCGGCAAAACGCTTTGGTCGCCCAGAAGAGTTCGGAGATGCCTGCGCCTATCTGTGCAGCGCCCAAGCCGGATTTATCTCTGGCCAGAATATGCAGCTCGACGGCGGTTCCTACCGCGGCCTGATCTAGTGACCATGACCCGCTCGGTAGACATCGCCCCGCTCGATGAGGCCCTAACCTTTGCCCGCACAACGAGCGGGCAGGGCGAGCGGCTGATCGCTGTTCGCGCCTATCGGGAGGGTCAGATCAAAGGGGTTGATCTGTCGCCGCTGCAAACCTCTGGGTCTGAGGACGCGATCGATCTGATCAATCGGCTGGGGCAGGATGCGGTGCGGTCCTTTGTGCAGGCAGCTAAGGATGAGGTAGAGGTTTCATCGGGCCATCTGGGCCTGCCCATCCGATTGGGTGACCAGAATGTTGGGGTCGGCACCAACTATGCCGAACATGCTGCAGAATCGACGGTGGTCGGCTCGCCGTTCCTGTTTCCAAAGATGGTTCAGCCAACGGCGTGGGACGCTCCCATTCCGGCGGGGGATGCCCTGCTGGACTTTGAGGTCGAGCTCTGTCTGGTGCCCTTGGAGGCCCTGATGCCGGGCAGTCCCGTCTCGGGTGGCTTGATCCTTGGCAATGATGTCACCGACCGCGCTGTCTTGCTGCGCAATGTCGATGTTACCGATCCGCAGTCGGGCAAGGGCTTCACCTCGGGCAAGAGCGGGCCGAACTATATGCCTGTGGGCGATCTGTTCGTGGTGCCGCGCAACCTGCCCAGCTTCATCAGCCGCTTAACCCTGCATCTCAGCGTCAATGGACAGGTTCGCCAGCATGCAGCCGCGACCGATTGGATCTGGGATTTGGAGGAGATCGTCCGGCAGTGCCGCCTAAAGCGCGATGTGCGCTGGGCCTATTGGGGCGGTGAGGCGCGTTTGGCCATTGGCGAGGCTGGAGAGATCCCCGCGCGCACCGTGATCATGGCGGGAACGCCTGCGGGCACGGTGTTCCACGGTGTGCCGACCAAGGACCGTTTGTGGGGCGCGCTGGCTTGGCTGCTGTCAGGCCGCAAAGGGCCCGTGATCGCGCACGTTATTGAGCGCCATATTAAGTCCGCGCGCGCAGCCAAGACCTATCTGCAACCGGGTGACCGGGTCGATATCCGCGTGGACCGCTTGGGCTGTCTGTCCAACCTCGTCGTTGCGGCGCTCTGATCGCGTAAAAAACTCAGCCAAGGATCAAAAAGGTTGGTGGGCGTCGCTTGCCAAGTCGGTCCGGTGCGATAGTTTGGACCTTAAGACACTGGTCATGCCAAAGGGCGCTTAGCCTTGGCATGAGCCGTTGCATCAAGGGAGTTATCCATGGACCTGAGTTTCACGCCTGAGCACGCCGCCTTTCGTCTGGAAGTGCGTCACTGGATCGAAGCTAATTTCCCCCAAGCCATTCGCGATAAGCAGGCCACCGGCGAGCACCTGAACAAGGAAGAGATCGTGTCTTGGCACAAGATCCTCCATGCCAAGGGCTGGCTGACCCCGTCTTGGCCAAAGGAACATGGCGGCAACGACTGGGATGTCGTTCAGCGCTATATCTTCTCTGAAGAACTGGCCCGCGCCAATACCAGCCAGCCGACTTTTGGTCTCGGCATGATCGGACCGGTACTCTACACCTTCGGCTCGCCCGAACAGAAAGAGACCCTTCTGAAGCCAACCATCGCTGGCGACATCTGGTGGTGTCAGGGCTATTCCGAGCCGGGCGCTGGTTCGGATCTGGCCGGTCTGTCGACCCGCGCTGAGCGCTTTACGGCTGAGGACGGCAAGGACTATTACCGCGTCAACGGCCAGAAGACTTGGACGACGCAAGGCCACTTCGCCGACTGGGGCTTCTTCCTTGTTCGCACCGATCAGAACGCCAAGAAGCAAGAGGGCATCACCTTCCTGCTGATCGACATGAAGACCCCCGGCATTAGCGTTCGCCCGATCATCACCATGGATGGCGGCCACGAGGTCAATGATACCTTCCTCGATAATGTCATCGTGCCGGTCGAGAACCGTATTGGCGACGAGAACAAGGGCTGGACTGTCGCCAAATATCTGTTGGGCCATGAGCGGACCGGTATCGCCGGTGTTGCCCGCTCCAAGCGCGGCATTGAGCGTCTGCGCGAAGTGGCGGCGGGCGTGATGGCAGATGATGGTCAGCCCCTGATCAAGGATGCTGATTTCCGTCGTAAGATCGTTGATCTCGAGATCGACCTTGCCGCTCTGGAATATACCGAGCTGCGCACCCTGGCTGGCGAAAGCAGCGGCAAGGGCCCTGGACCCGAGGCCTCCATGCTCAAGGTCAAGGGCACAGAGGTTGGCCAGCGCCTGACTGAACTGACGCTCGAAGCAGCAGGCCACTATGGCGAGCCCTATTTCCGAGGCTTCCCACGCGAGGGCGACAATGTCCAATCCATTAGCCCGAACTTCGCCTTTAAAGCCGCTCCGAGCTATTTCAACATGCGCAAGACCTCGATCTTCGGCGGCTCCAACGAGATCCAACGCAACATAATGGCCAAGGCGGTTCTTGGGCTCTAGGGCCACCCACCGCTAAGGTTCGAAATGAAAAGGGGGAGATGGCTGGTCCATCTCCCCCTATTTTTATGCCAGTTGCCGTATTAGCTGACCGTGTCTTCGCGGATGTGGGCGCGGGCCATCCAGAACATGGCAGCGGCGACCAAAAGGCCTAAGGATCCGATCAGAAGCGCCCATTTGACGCCCAGCGCTGAGCCCATCCCCATCGGTCCTGACAGGGTATCAGACAGGATGCCGACAAAGAGCAGCCCGCAGCCCAAGCCGACCAGATTGGCCACGAACAGGGTGATGGCGGCGGCTGTGGCGCGGGTGCGCGGTGATACCAGGCTCTGGGACGAGGCATAGGCCGGGCCGTACCATAGGGTGTTGAGCAAGGTCGGCAGCAGCAGCATCACGAGCGCCGCTGTGGCGGAGTTCTGCAACATGGCGATGATGTAAATAGGAAAGCCAATCAGAGCACCAAGGGCGGGAATGGCCATCTGATGGCGAAGGTCTGTGGCGCCGAGTTTGTCCGCCAGCTTTCCGCCCAGAACGGTTCCGACAATGCCGCCAATGCCGGTGACCAGACCCATCCCGATCCCGATCAGGCCGGTTGGCTTGAGGCCGAACTGCGCTGAGAGTTGCGCCAGTTCCTCGCCATGATTGCGAAGGAAGAACGAGGCTGCGAAGGCTTGGTGGCCATAGCCTTGAAAGGCCATGAACCCGGCTCCGAAGGCGATTAGCCAAAAGGTCTTTTTGCCAGCAATTTCGCGAAACGCTGCGCCGACGCTGGGACTGTCCCCAACCGTGGGCTTCTTAACCCGTGGCTCGACCAAGGTGATGGCGGCGACGCAGGCCATGATCAGGCCCGGTGCCCCGGCGATCAAGAAGGCAGCCCGCCATCCGAAGGCATCCGCTGCCAAGCCGCCCATCACCATGCCCAGCAAGCTGCCCAGCGGCGTACCGATAGAATAGAAGGCAAGGGCCGAGGAGCGCATGGATTTGGGCACATAGTCGCTAATCAGAGAATGGGAGGGTGGACTACAGCCGGCTTCACCGACACCCACGCCGATCCGGGCAAGGAAGAGCTGCAAAAAGGTCTGGCTCATGCCGCAGAGGATGGTGAACAGGCTCCAGATTGCGGTGGCACTGGCAATGATCCAAGGCCGATGACCGCGCTCGGCCAACCGGGCAATGGGCAGCATCAGGACTGTGTAAAAGAGCGCAAAGGCCAGACCCGTCATCATGCCCAATTGCCAATCGGCCAGATGCAGATCCTGTTTGATCGGCTCGGCCAAAATATTGATCACCTGACGGTCAAGGAAATTGAGCGTGTAGATGGCCAGCATTACACCGAGCGCATAGCGCCGATAGGCGGGCGATAGGGGCTCATGGTCTAGAGCTTCGGCGGGCACAGAATTTGGCTCTGGCGTCGTCAATACGGCGTCGGTCATTCCGGTGTTTCCTCGCGGTCGGGCCCTTGCGGCCTCATCGTTGAGCGGTCAGTAGAGCCAAGATAGGGCGGCTAGGCAAGCGTCCTGCTACGATAATTCGACCTTGCCTTCAGGGCGTTTCGAGGCAAGGCTCAGGGCAATTAAGTGAGGAAACGACTATGGCTGATACTTCCCTGTCTATCCGTAAGGTTTCCGGGACCCTCGGTGCGGAGCTTTCGGGAGTTGATCTGTCGGCGAACCTGTCGGACGGCGTCATCGCCCAGATCCGGGCCGCCTTGGTCGAGCATCAGGTCATCTTCTTTCGCGATCAGACCCTAACCCCTGGCCAGCAGGTGGTTTTTGGTAAGCGTTTTGGTCCATTGAATATCCATCCCTATGTGGCGGGCATGGCCGATCATCCTGAGGTAATGGAGATCATCAAGGAGCCGTCAGACAAGACCAATTTCGGCGGCGGCTGGCACTCGGATACCAGCTTCCTAGAGCGCCCAGCCATTGGCTCGATCCTCTATGCGATCGAGATTCCGGAATGGGGCGGCGACACGCTGTTTGCCAGCCAAGCCGCGGCCTACGACACCTTGACGCCGGGCATGAGGGCGACGCTGGAAACCCTCAATGGCGTCCACTCTGCGGGCCGTGAATATTCTGCGGCCGGTCATTCGGCCCAGAAACGCGGCTCGATGTCGGTGGTCGAGGCTGAGGGCGCGGTCGGTGAATATATCCACCCCGTCGTCCTGATCCATCCCGAAAATGGCCGCAAAGCGCTCTATGTCAATCCGGCCTTTACGATGCGGTTCGAGGGCTGGAGTGCGCGCGAAAGCAAGCCCTTGCTCGACTTCCTGTTCGATCATTGCCGCCAAGAGGGCCGCACCTGCCGCTTTGTCTGGACCCCCGGTTCCTTAGCCTTCTGGGACAATCGTTCAGTCTGGCACTATGCCCTCAACGACTATCCCGGCCAGCGCCGCCATATGCGTCGGGTGACGGTGGACCCGAGCTAGGCCTCGCCCCTAGGCGGCGGGCAGTTGCGACAGGATGGTTGGGGCGTCGTAATAGTCACGCCAATAGGTGATCAGACCGTCATGGACCTCCTAGACGCCGGTGACAGGCAACTCGACCCATTTGTCGCCAAAAAGGTGCCGGTCTAGGCGTTCCAGAATAACAACTGGGCCTGCAGCTGCCTCGCGAAGGACGCGGAACTCATTTTCCTTAGTCGGGCCAAAGAAGGGTTCGAGCACCGCACGCACACCGGCGGCGCCATGGACCGTGCCGATCGGCGGGGGATTGGTATATTCGCAGGTCGCAGAGATGAGCTTGAGCGCCTCATCATAGTTCAGGGGCTCCATGAGCGTCATGAACTGGCGGACGATTTGGAGGGGCGTTGAGGACATGTCGGGCTCCTGATTAAACTTGATGGCCGATTGTTAGGGTCTTTTGGCGGGCTCGCAACGACCTGACAGGTTATCAAGCGTCCTGTAAGGCGGCGCTGCGAAACAGACTTTCGGTCTCGGCATCGGCAGGGAACAGGGTTTCGACCCGAAGCTCGTCAGCGGTGACATCCTGCGCCGTGCCAAAGGTGGCGACGGCCGCGAACATTGAAATCCTGACCGCGTCGATCTGCATCGTGAAGGGCGTGACGGGCAGAAGCGCGGTATCGGCGACCGACCACAGGAGGTGGGTGTCCTGCAAGGGGGCGAGATCTTCCAGAACGGCCTCCATCTCAGCCCCGGCCAAGGCTTCGGCCTCGCGCTGCGCCCGCCGCCACATCCTGGGCCCGACAGCGGACCAGTTGGTGATGAAGGGCCCGATCCCTTGCGGATGAAAGAAGAGCCGCATCAGATTGCGCTCACCGCCGCCGACCCGATCCCAGATATCGTCACCCAGCATGGCCCCGAGCCGATCAAAGGGCCCGTTCGACATACGCACATTCCACGCCCGATCCAGGGCAACGGCGGGATAGGGCTCATGCACCTTAAGCATCATGCGCACCGCGTTCATGACCTGATCCATTTGAGGGTCATCCAAGGCGCGGTGGCGAAAGATCGGCGCAAAGCCAGCGGCAGTTAGCCAGTCATTGCGGTCGCGCAAGGGCACATCGAGCGTCTCGCTCAGGTGCAAGATCATGGCGCGGCTTGGGTTGGCACGACCTGATTCCAAGAAACTGACATGGCGTTGCGAGACGCCAGAGCTTAGGGCCAAATCAAGCTGAGACAGGCGCCGTTTCTGACGCCAATCACGCAACATTCGAGCAAAGACTGTGTCGCTCTTGGTATCGGGTGAAGAGATAAGATTAGACACGCGTCTGCCTCGAGGTTTGTAACCCTGTGTGTCGCCCGCAGGTGATGAGGTCAATGACGTCAGAGGTAATGATTTAGCCTCAACGCGGCTCTAGTGATCCGGTGATCGAGGCGCGCTGAGAAATCTCGATCCAGTTCCCAGCCGGGTCCATGACCATAGAAATGCGCGCCGTGGTACCGAGGGTTCTGGGGGCCGCGGCCTCGCGTCCGCCGTGGACGAGGGCGTGCGCATGGTCGCTGTCTACGGCAAAGGACTGCAGGGTCAGATAACGCCAGCCGCTGCCTTCGAAGGGCGCATCCAGCGGAGCCTGATCATCCTGTTCCAGCAAGATCACGCTCTCACCGGCGCCAAAGGCCAGGCCAGTGGGGCTGTCCATTTGCGGCAGGCCAAGACCCTCAATGTAGAAACGCTTTTGGGCCTCTAGATCTCGTACGGCCAGCCGCACGCCGATCTGGGTCACCCCCAGATGGCCGACGGGGACGAGGCTGACGCGGTTGCCGTCGGGGTCGGTCAGGACCTTGGGCGCGGTTACGTCTTCGCGGGCGATTAGCAGTTCGCGATAACCGCTCGGCGGGGTCTGGGGCAGGGGATCGACTAGATGGTTGATCTTTAAGACCGAGCCCATCAGGTCGTGCCGATGCTGATCCATCCCGCGCCGCACCTTCAACAGATGATCAAAAGGTACGCCTGCCTCGCCTTGCCAGAAGGCCAACATAGGCCCCAGATGGTTGGTGGCGAGGCCGATATCGAACTTGGGCTTGGCAAGCTTCATGGTCGTAGGTCCTTCGCTGTGGCTTGCCTAGCCGTAGGCCAGCAGCACGTCATCTAGGGCATGTTCCAGATCAGCCACGGTTGAGCAGTGGGTCAGGCTGGAGCAGAAGGGCTTATATTGCAGTAGGGCGCTGTCGCCTGATCCCCAGCTGGCTGGATGTTCGGGGCACAGCCAAATGACCCGCTTAGCCTTGGCGGCAATATCTTGGAAAATGCCTATGGCCGGATCGCCATTATTGTTGCGGCCATCCCCAAGGATCAGCACGGTGGTGCGCTTATCAATGGTGCTGTCATATTGGAGGCTCAGGTCGGTAAAGGCGCGGCCATAGTCGGTGCTGCCATTGCCGACCTCGCGCAGGATCTTGTCCATCGCCGCATCAAAGGGCAGGGCTTCAAGGTCGTGGTTCACATCGACCAGATGGCTGGAAAAGCAGAAGGTCTCTAGGTCCGTGACCTTCTCGCGCAGGGCATAGAGCACAAGCAGCAGGAACCGCACATAGCGGGCCACCGAGCCTGACACGTCACAGATGGTGACGATCTTGGGCTTATCCTTGCGCTTGGTCTTCCAGATCACATCAAAGGGCACACCGTCATTGCCGGCATTGGCGCGCAGGGTACGGCGCAGGTCGAGCTGGCCACGATTGCGGACCTTACGGCGGCGGGCATGTTTGGCGGCCAGCTTCTTGGCCATCTTGGCGATGATCGGCTTCATCCGCTCCATGTCGCTCTTGGTCAGGGCCCCAAGAGAGCGGTCCATCATCACCTCGTTCATGAAGGCTTCGCTGGCCGAGCGGCCAAAGACTTCGAACCGGGCTTCGACATAGGCGCGGGCATTGCGCATCAGGGTGCTGCGCGCCTCGATCAGGGCCCCGGCGCGGGCGGTGCCCTCTTCGGTCCGTTCGTCCAGCGCCGCCATAAGCTGCTTGTCGAGCTTTTCGGCGCCGAGCTCTTCGAGCATTCGGCGAACGAAATAGGGCACTTGGGTGGCAAAGCGGATCTGGTCGACATCAGCGCGGGCCCCGGCTTGAGCCATGGCCATCGCCATGCGGGTCGCATCGCCCGACTGGGCTAGTTCGAGCAGGTCTAGCGGCGCATCCTCGCCTGCCTCGCCGGTCTTGTCCTGACCGCCGCCGCCTTGGCCTGAGCCCGGCTGCTTTTGACCATTGGAGGGTTGGCCGTTGGGTTCTTGACCTTCGGAGCCAGGATCTGATCCGTCAGAGGCGCTGTCGCTCTCCTCTTGATCCTCGCCCTCGCTTTGGGTCTGGCGAGGCGGCTTGGTCTCGGCATAGCTGAAATAGAGGTCGAACAGGCGGTCGTGCAGGACCTCTTCGTCCTGCGATTTGGCCAGAACGGCGGCCAGAGACATTTTCAGTAGCCCACGGTCCTGATAGCCGACCAGCTCCAGCGCACGCGCAGCATCAATGGCTTCGGTCGTTGAAACGCCAGCGCCTGCGGTGCGTAGGGCCCGGATATAGTTGGTGAGCGTGCGCTCCATTAGGCCGATTGAGCCTGCTCGGTCAGGACCTTGCGCACCAGTTGATCGACTTGGCTGTTGACCTCGGCAATGTCGGTCTGGCGCTTGAGGATCACGTTCAGCGTGTTGCGCACCATGACCGGATCAAGGCTGTCAGCATGAAGCAGCAGCAAGGTCTTGGCCCAGTCTATGGTCTCGCTGATCGAGGGCAGCTTGCGGATGTTCTCGTCACGCACCAACTGAATGAAGGCCACCAGTTGCGCCAGCAAACGCTCGGAAATGTCTGGCACGCGCGAGCGCACGATCCGGGCCTCAAGGTCTGCATTGGGAAAGTCGATATGCAGGTGCAGGCAGCGGCGCTTGAGCGCGTCGCTCAGCTCGCGGGTATTGTTCGAGGTGAGGATCACCAGCGGCGGCACGATGGCCTCAATGGTGCCGATCTCGGGCACCGTGACCTGATAGTCTGACAGAACCTCAAGCAGCAGGGCCTCGAACTCTTCGTCAGACTTGTCGATTTCGTCGATCAGCAGCACGGAGCCGCCAGCCTGTTCCATCGCCTTCAACAGGGGGCGGGGCTCTAGGAATTCGCGCGAGAAGAACAGGTCTTGGAAGCCCGAAAGCTTCTTGAAGGACTCGTCCAGACCGTCGGCATCGCCGATCAGGTGGTGGATCTTTTCCTTGAGAATTTGGGTGTAGAGCAGCTGTTTGCCATATTTCCACTCATAGAGTGCCTTGCTCTCATCGAGGCCCTCGTAGCACTGCATCCGCAGGAGAGGGAATTCCATGGACTGGGCCAGGGACCTAGCCAGATCGGTCTTGCCGACGCCCGCCGGGCCTTCGATCAGGATCGGCTTACGCAGATGGTGGGCCAAATAGACCGCGGTGGAGATCGACGCTGTGGAGATATAGCCCACTGACGCAAGGCACGCGCTGACCGTATCGGCGGACTCAAAACCCGCAAACTCAAGACCCGTATGTGTCACTTAGAAACTATCCCGTTTTAGATCGGATCATGCGCGCCCATACGTCCCCCGCAGACGGGGAGGGCGGCGCTTAGAAAAAAGCCGCCCGAGCGGTCGGTGCTCGGGCGGCCTGATTTTTCAAGCCTAGTTGCGCCAGACGACGCCGGAGGTGGTGTCTTCGTCCCCGCCTTCATACTGGCGTATCTCATTACGACCGACCACCAGGTGGTGGACCTCGTCCGGACCGTCAGCGATGCGCAAGGTGCGCTGGCCCGCATACATGCGCGACAGAGGTGTCCACTGTGACACGCCGGTTGCGCCGTGCATCTGCATGGCTTGGTCGATGATCTGGCAAACCCGCTCAGGGACCATGGCCTTGACCATGTGAACCCAGATGCGCGCTTCACGATTGCCAAGCACGTCCATGGCCTTAGCGGCCTTGAGGACCATCAGGCGCATGGCTTCGATATCGATGCGGGCGCGGGAGATGATCTCGACATTGCCGCCCAGATAGGCCAGCTTGCGACCAAAGGCTTCGCGCGACACGCCGCGCTTGACCATCAGGTCCAGAGCCCGTTCGGCTTGACCGATCGAGCGCATGCAGTGGTGGATGCGGCCGGGGCCAAGGCGCAGTTGCGAGATATCGAAGCCGCGGCCTTCGCCGAGCAACATGTTCTCTTTGGGCACGCGCACATTGTCGAACAGGATGTGCATGTGGCCGTGCGGCGCATCATCTTCACCAAACACGTGCATGGGGCCGAGGATCTTCACGCCTGGGGTATCGATGGGCACGAGGATCTGCGACTGCTGCTTGTGCGAGGGGGCATTCGGGCTGGTCTTGACCATGGTGATCATGATCTTACAGCGTGGATCGCCTGCACCGGAGATGTAGAACTTTTCGCCGTTCATGACCCATTCGTCGCCTTCGAGGACGGCCGTCATGCCGACGTTCTTGGCGTCTGACGAGGCCCGGTTTGGCTCGGTCATGGCGAAGGCCGACCGGATTTCACCGCTTAGCAGAGGCTTCAGCCACTTTTCCTTTTGGGCTGGCGTGCCGACCCGTTCCAACACTTCCATGTTGCCAGTGTCAGGTGCCGAGCAGTTCATGGTCTCGGAGGCCAGCGAGTTCTTGCCCAACTCAACGGCGATATAGGCATAGTCGAGGTTCTTTAGACCTTCGCCGGTTTCAGCGTCAGGCAGGAAGAAGTTCCACAGGCCTTCAGCCTTGGCCTTGTCCTTGGCCGCTTCGAGCACTTCGAGCTGGCCAGGAGCATAGCTCCAGCGATCGGCGCGGCCTTCACCTAGGCGGTGAAACTCGACAGACATCGGCTCGACCGTTTCAGCGATGAAGCGCTTCACATGTTCCAACAGAGGAACAGCGGCTTCAGAAATTCTCAGATCGTTCAGATCGTCGTTAGGATTGAAACCGAAGGCCGTCCCGGCCCGCCCTAGAGGTTTATTCATTGATTTGTTCCCTTTTTGATCACTGGCTTTGGACTTTAAAACAGACGTTTGAATTACGCTAGCCACAACCTTTATTATGAGGCCTGTTTCGTTGCCGCACCCCCGACTTCTTACGCCGCCTGAGGGATAAGGAGGCGAGACATTTTAAAAATAGCTCATACTATCGTTTGGGGCCGAATAGACTCGGTGGTGAAATTGGCATCGGGAGCGTGTCTTGGTTCGTCTGCGCGTCATTGATCTAGAAACCACCGGTACCGAGCCTCCAGCCGAAATTATCGAATTTGGCCGTGCTGACTTGGTGGCCGAGGGCGACGGCTATCGCGTTGAGCGGGCGATGGCGCGGCTCTACCGGCCGTTGCATGGCATTCCGCCGGAGACCATGGCGGTGCACCACATTACCGAGGACGATTTTGCGCCCGAAACCCATGTCTGCACGGATGAGCTTTTGCGCAAGGCGGTCTGGGGTGGTGAGGCGCCGGACGTTCTGGTCGCCCACAACAGCGCCTTCGAGCAGCAGTTTATCACGCCCGTCATTACCGACGATCTGCCGTGGATCTGTACCTACAAGGTCGCCTTGCGGATCTGGCCCGACGCGCCGCGTCACACCAATCAGGTCCTGCGCTACTGGCTGGGGCTGAAGCTTCCCGCCGAACATGCCATGCCGCCGCACCGGGCGGGGCCAGATGCGTGGGTCACGGCCAACCTCCTCGCCGCCATGATGCCGCTGGCCTCGGTCCAGGACATGATCGCTTGGACCCTCGAGCCGAAGCTGATGCCCAATATCCCCTTTGGCAAACATCGCGGCATGGCCTGGGCTGAGGCCCCGCAAGACTATTTGAACTGGATGGTGCGCCAAACCGACATGGATCAGGACGCCATCTGGAACGCAAAAAGGGAATTGGCGCGGCGTGCGGGCTAATCTATGCCCTGAAGTGATGGTCAAGGGGCCGATTTGCCAAAGTCGGATTTGTTCCATCTAAGCGGCGCGTCTATTCTCTTGGCTCTGCGTCTCAACACCCTAAGGTTAAAAGTTGTGCGGCTTTTGCGGCGCATATGTCTTCCAGCAGGATCTTTTCATGAAAACTCACGCGCGCGCGGTCGTCATTGGCGGCGGAGTCGTCGGTGTCAGCACCCTTTATCATCTGGCCAAGCTGGGCTGGAGCGATGTGGTTCTGATCGAACGCAAGGAGCTGACCTCTGGCTCGACCTGGCACGCGGCAGGTCTTTTGCCCCTGTTTAATCTGAGCTACTCGGTTGGCCAGATGCACAAATATTCCGTGGGCTTCTATCCCACCCTTGAGGCCGAGACCGATCTGAAGGTCGGCTTTAGCAATGTCAGTAACATCCGTCTGGCCCGCACCAAGGACCGGATGGATGAGTACAAATATTATGCCGGCGTGGCCAAGACCATCGGTGTTGATGTCAAGTTCTTGACCCCCGATGAGGTCAAGGCGATCTGGCCCCTTTGCGAGACCGATGATCTGCTCGGTGCGATCCAGCATCCCGCCGACGGCTATATCCAGCCCGCCGACCTAACTCAGGCTCTGGCCCGCGGTGCGCGTGATCGCGGCGCGACCATCTATCGCCAGACCACGGTCACCGGCATTGTTCAGCAGGCCAGTGGCGAATGGCTGGTACAGACCGATCAGGGTGACATCACCTGCGAGCATGTCATCTCTGCGACCGGCAACTTTGCTCGCCGCACGGGCGCGATGGTGGGACTGGATGTTCCGGTCATTCCCGTCGAGCACCAATATATTGTCACTGAGGCGCACCCGGCCATTCAGGCCCGCAAGGCCGCTGGTCTACCCGAGATGGGCGTCCTGCGCGAAAGCGACAGCTCTTGGTACATGCGTGAGGAGGCCGGCGGCCTTCTGCTTGGCCCCTACGAAGTCGGCGCGCCGGTCTGCTATGTCGACGGACCCGATCCGCAGTCGGAATATGAGCTGTTCCAAGACGACCTCGACCGTCTGGCCCCTCACATCGAGACCGCCATCACCCGCGTCCCGGCCTTTGGCGAAGTCGGCGTAAAGCGCGTCTATAATGGCGCCATTGCCTATACCCCCGATGGCAACCCCATCGTTGGCCCGGCTTGGGGCCTGAAGAACTTCTGGCTGAATGAAGGCCATAGCTTCGGCGTTACCGCTGCAGGCGGGGCAGGCTGGCAGCTGGCGCACTGGATCGTCGATGGCGAGCCTACCATCGACATGATGGGTGTCGATCCGCGCCGCTTTGGCCCCTATGCCGGTCAAGCCTATCTGACGCAAAAGAACGAAGAGGCCTATGCCAAGGTCTTTACGCCGCACTATCCCGATGAGGAGCGCACCGCCGCGCGGGGTCTGCGCCGCACGCCGTGCTATGATCGGATGAAGGCTCTGGGCGCGGTATTTGGGTCTATCTACGGCTGGGAGCGTCCGAACTGGTTCGCACCAAAAGGCTATGCCCTGACCGAGGCGGACCTCGACAAGCCCGATGTGCTGCTCAATGAAAACCATCCTGAACAGGTGGATGGCGAGCCGATCCGCGAAAAGTGGAGCTTCCGCCGCTCGAACTATTTCGAGCATGTGGGCGCGGAATGCCGCCACGTGACCACCAAGGTTGGCCTTCAGGATATGAGCGCCTTCGCCAAGTTCGAGGTCTCTGGCCCCGGTGCTGAGGCGTGGCTCGATGGCCTGTTCACCAACAAGGTCCCATCCGTCGTCGGCAAGGTTAGCCTGACCTATCTCTTGACCACCAAGGGCGGCGTGCGGGCTGAATTTACCGTCTTTAAGGAGGCCCCTCAGCGCTTCTATCTGGTCTCGGCCGGTGCGCTGGAGCGTCACGACCATGACTATCTGATCAAGGCACTGCCGCTTGATGGCACGGTACGGATTGAAAAGGTCACGACGGCGCACGGCGTTCTGGTTCTGGCGGGACCTCTGTCGCGCGCGGTCCTCAGCAAGGTCACCAAGACCGACCTGTCCAACGAAGCTTTCCCTTGGCTAACAGGCAAAACCGTCGATATTGGCGCGGCGATGGTAAAGGCCCTGCGGGTCAATTTCGTTGGCGAACTGGGCTGGGAAATCCACCATCCGATCGAGATGCAGAACTACATCTTCGACCTCTTGATGGAGGCAGGGGCAGAGTTCGACATCAAGCCGTTCGGTATCCGGACCATGGATTCTATGCGCCTCGAAAAGTCCTACAAGCTGATCCCCCGCGAGCTATCGATTGAATATTGTGCCTATGAGTCGGGCCTGAGCCGTTTCATCTCGCTCAAGAAGCCCGGGTTCTTCGGTAAGGAAGCCCTACTGGCTTGGCGTGAAAGCGGCTTTGCCAACAAGGCTGTGACGCTGGAAGTTCACGCCGTCACAGACGCTGACGCACGCGGGTCGGAGCCCCTCTATCTGGGTGACGAACTGATCGGGCGGGCAACGTCCGGCGGCTATGGCTGGCGGGTGAACAAGTCCTTGGCCCTGGCCATGGTTCGCCCTGACCTGGCCGAGATCGGTACCGCGTTCGAAATCCTGATCCTCGGCAACCGCCACAAGGTCACGGTCATCGCCGATTCCCCGTTTGATCCCCAGAACAATGCCCTGCGCGGGGTTTGAGACAACAAGCCACCTTCGTCTCTTCGCGCCAGTTCCTCCAGACGGGGAAGATCTTGGCGCTTTAAATCTTCCCCCTCTGGAGGAAGTACCGGCGAAGCCGGGCTGGGGGGCGTCATCACGGCTCCCCCGCGGCATCCCAGCCACATGCGGCAATTTTGATTGACGTTGACGCGAACGTCACCGTTGCAATCGAGCGGCCTCGGCCTATTCTGTGGTTGAGTTCGCGCGCCAGATCGGCGCCATTGCTTGGGAGCCTGTTATGAACCTCGACTTTTCGCCGGAAGATCTCGCATTTCGCGATGAGGTCCGCGCCTTTATAGCTGCACACTATCCTGACTCCCTTCGTGGCAAGCAGGAGGAGGGTGAAGAACTCGCCAAGGAAGATTTCCTTGCTTGGCACCGCGTTTTGGCCGCCAAGGGCTGGGTAAACCCGGCTTGGCCGACCTCTGAGGGTGGTCCGGGCTGGACCTCGACCCAGCGCTATATCTGGGGCGAAGAGTGCGCCGCTGCCGACACCATCGGCATCATGCCTTTCGGCATCAACATGGTCGGCCCCGTGATCTACACCTTCGGCACGCCTGAGCAGAAGCAGCGCTTCTTGCCGGACACGCTGAACGGCGACATCTGGTGGTGCCAGGGCTATTCGGAGCCCGGCGCGGGTTCGGACCTCGCCTCTCTGAAGACCAAGGCTGAACGTTTCACCGATGCGGCTGACGGCAAAGAATATTATCTGGTCAATGGCCAGAAGACCTGGACCACGATGGCGCAATATGCCGACTGGATCTTCTGTCTGGTCCGCACCGACCCTAACGCCAAGATCCAAGAAGGTATTTCCTTCCTGCTGATCAATATGAAGACCCCCGGCATCACCGTGCGCCCGATCATCACCTTGGGCGGCGAGCATGAGGTCAACGAGGTTTGGCTTGAGAACGTCAAGGTGCCGGTCGAGAACCGGATCTATGACGAGAACAAGGGCTGGACCTGCGCAAAGTTCTTGCTGGCGCATGAGCGTTCCGGCATTGCGGGCGTCGCTCGCTCCAAGCGCGGCATCGAGCGTATTCGCCAGATGGCCACGACCGAACTGGGCGATGACGGCCAGACCCTGCTGCAAGACCCCGCCTTCAAGCGTAAGGTCGCGGAGTTGGAAATCGATCTGACGGCGCTGGAATATACCGAACTGCGCACCTTGGCCGCCGAAAGCGCGGGTAAGGGTCCTGGTCCAGAATCTTCGGTTCTGAAGATCAAGGGCACCGAAGTTCAGCAGCGGGTCACTGAGCTGGCTCTGGAAGCGGCAGGCCACTATGGTGCGCCCTACTTCCGCGGCTTCCCCACCGATGGCGACAATATGCGCCCCATCGGTCCAGACTATGCGCACCGCACGGCCCCCAGCTATTTCAACGTTCGCAAGACGTCGATCTACGGTGGTTCGAACGAAATTCAGCGCAACATCATCGCAAAGATGGTTTTGGGTCTCTGAAGACTATTTTTTCCCTTCCCCCCAGTGGGGAAGGGATGCTCTTTTAGCGGCTGACGCTGCTGCTACCCCATCCCCATCCCCAACCCCTCCTATGACGCGAGGGGGCCAAAAAGGAGGACGTCCCTATGGATTTCAATTTCACCGAAGAACAATCAATGCTGCGCGACACGCTCGCTAGCTTTCTGCAAGACAAGTACAGCTTCGACAGCCGCCGCGCGGCGGTGAAGTCGGCGAGCGGCTGGCGTGCAGACTATTGGAAGGCCTTTGCCGAAGAGCTCGGCATTCTCGGTGCGCCTTTCTCTGAAGATCTGGGCGGCCTGGGTGGCTCGGCGATTGAAAACATGATCGTCATGGAAGAGTGCGGCAAGGCGCTGGTTATCGAGCCCTATCTGGGCACGGTCGTCATCGGCGGCGGCTTCCTGAAATATTCCGGCCATGCCAGCGCGACCGACTTGATCGGCGGCATCATTGGCGGCGAAATCATCACGGCCTTTGCCTATGCTGAGCCTCAGGGCCGCTACAATCTGGCCGACCTGAAGACCACGGCCAAGAAGGACGGTTCGGGCTACGTGCTGAACGGCCATAAGGCGGTTGTGCTGGGCGCCCCTTGGGCGACCCATCTGGTGGTCACGGCCCGCACCGGCGGCAGCCAGCGTGAAGCCTCGGGCGTGTCAGTGTTCCTGGTCGATAAGGCCTCGGCCGGCATCGTGACCCGCGATTATCCCACAGTTGACGGCCAGCGCGCCTCGGAAGTCTATTTCGAGAACGTGTCGATCCCTGCTGATGCCCTGATCGGCGTCGAGGGTGAAGGCCTGCCACTGATCGAGAAGGTTGTCGACGAAGCCATCGCCGCCATCTGCGCCGAGGGCGTCGGTGCCATGCGTAAGATGCACGAAAACACCTTGGACTATGCCCGTCAGCGCAAGCAGTTCGGTGCGGCGATCGCCACCTTCCAAGTCCTGCAACACCGCATGGTCGACATGTTCATCAATGTCGAACAGTCCCTATCCATGACCTACATGGCCACCCTGAAGCTGGACGAAAGCGCCCATGATCGCGCCAAGGCCGTTTCGGCAGCCAAGGTCCAGATCGGTCGCTCGGCCAAGTTCGTTGGCCAAGCCGCGATCCAGATCCATGGCGGTATGGGCATGACCGATGAGCTGGCCGTTGGCCACTACTTCAAGCGCGCGACGATGATCGAAGGCCAGTTCGGCTCCGTCGACCATCACCTGCGCCGCTATGAGCACCTGTCGATCGACGCGGCAGCTTAAGAAAAAAAGGCACTCACCCAACCCTCTCCCACAGGGAGAGGGCTTTTCCTTATCTAGCCCTGGCCCCCTTGGGGGAGAGGGCCTAAGTGAGGGGGCGGCTCTTGCGTTTGTCGCCTAAGATTTTTGCCGGAGACATCCCCATGAGCCTGCTGACTTTCGAAAAGCGCGGTCACGTCGCGATCCTGACCCTCAACCGCCCTGATGCGATGAACGCGCTTGGCGCGCCGGGCGATGGTGATGAGGTCCAGCGGGTCTGTGAGCAGGTCAATGATGATCAAGAGGTCCGCTGTGTGATCCTGACCGGTGCCGGCCGTGCCTTCTCAGCGGGCGGTGACGTGAAGGCAATGAAGTCTCGCTCAGGCGCCTTTGCGGGCACGGGCGTGGCGATCCGCGACGGCTATCGCAAGAACATCCACCGCGTCGTCAAATCGATCTATGGTCTTGAAGTGCCCTCGATCGCGGCGGTCAATGGCCCTGCGATCGGTCTTGGCTGTGACGTCGCGTGCATGACCGACATCCGTATTGCCGCAGAAGGCGCCAAGTTCGGCGTTACCTTCCTCAAGCTTGGCCTGATCCCAGGCGATGGCGGGGCTTGGCTCCTGCCGCGCACCATCGGCATGAGCCGCGCGAGCGAGCTTCTGTTCACCGGCGATGTGATCAGCGCCCAGCAGGCCTGCGAGTGGGGTCTGGTCAGCAAGGTTGTCGCCGCCGACGCCCTGATGGCCACAGCCCTCGAGATGGCTGAAAAGATCGCCCAGCAGCCGCCCCACGCGCTGCGCCTCGCCAAGTCCTTGCTCAAGCATGGTCAGACCGCCTCCTATGACACGATCATGGAGATGAGCGCCTCGGCTCAGGCCATCAGCCACCTGACCGAAGACCATATGGAAGGCGTCGACTCGATTCTGGAAAAGCGTCCTGCCGACTTTAAAGGCCGCTAGGTCAAGAAATACCGAGACTGCCGTCAGGTCATGGTTGCCCTCATAGCCTATCGGTCTAACATCTGTTTGAAATCAGAAACTCAAAACCAATAACCGGAGAAACGAACATGATTGGCGTTGTCGCAACCTTGAAGGTCCAAGTCGAAAAGGCCGCTGAGTTTGAAGCGGTGTTCCTAGACCTGGCTGCCACGGTCAAGGCCAATGAGCCTGGCTGCCTGACCTATCAACTGACCAAGAGCCGCACAGAGCCAGGTGTCTATAAGGTGCTGGAACTCTATGCCGACGAAGACAGTCTGAAGGCTCACGGCAAGACCGACTATTTCCGTGCTGCCGGTGCCAAGATGGGCCCGACCATGGCCGGTGCGCCATCGGTCGAATATCTCGACGCAGTGGAGTAAGCCCCGATGGATCTGGCCTTTGCCCCCGAAGATTTGAAGTTCCGCGATGATGTTCGGGCCTGGATTGAACAGGTCTATGACCCCGATCTGCGCCGTCAGATGGCTCAGTCTAAGAACGGCTATCTGGACAAGGCTGGCCAGGTCAAATGGCAAAAACTGCTCGGCGAAAAGGGCTGGGCGGCGGTCAATTGGCCGGTCGACTTTGGCGGTCCCGGCTGGACGCCGTCGCAGCACTATATCTTCAACATGGAGATGTCGCTGGCAGGGGTTCCGACCTCGTCGCCCATGGGCCTAAAGATGGTCGCTCCGGTGATCATGGCCTTTGGCTCCGATGAGCAGAAGAAAAAGCACCTGCCGCCGATCCTGACCTCTGATATCTGGTGGTGTCAGGGCTATTCAGAGCCCGGTTCCGGCTCCGATCTGGCCTCCTTGCAGATGCGCGCCGTTCGTGACGGTGACCACTATGTCCTAAACGGCTCGAAGATCTGGACCACCCACGCCCAGTGGGCCGACTGGATGTTCTGTCTGGTGCGCACCAGCCAAGAGGCTAAGCCGCAGAACGGCATCTCGTTCCTGCTGCTGGAAATGAACTCACCCGGCATCACCATCCGCCCCCTGCCGACCCTCGATGGGCCGGTTGAAGGTGAACAAGAGATCAATCAGGTCTTCTTTGAAGATGTCCGCGTACCGATTTCGAACCGCATCGGTGAAGAGGGCATGGGCTGGACCTATGCCAAGTACCTGCTCGAATTTGAGCGCGGTAACGCCTATGCGCCGGGCCTAATGAATATGCTTCATAAGGTTCGCAAGATTGCTTCGACCGAGGCTTCGGGTCAGGGCACCAGCCTGATCAAGGACGCCGATTTCCGTCGCAAGCTGGCCAGCTTGGAAATCAAGGTTGAGACCTTGAATGCGACTGAACTGCGCATCTTCTCGGCCATGGCTTCGGGCACGCCCGTGGGTCCGGCCTCGTCGATGCTCAAGCTTGAAGGCTCTGAGGCTCAGCAGGCCATCACCGAACTGACGCTCGAAGCGGTGGGCAACTATTCTGCGCCCTTCGTCGCTGACACCTGGGCCGAAATGCGCGGTCACACCAATGAACCGCGTCCGGGACCAGACTATGCGGCCCCTGCAGCGCCCACCTATCTGAACTATCGTAAGGCCTCGATCTATGCCGGTTCCAACGAGATTCAGCACAACATTATGGCCAAGCTAATCCTCGGCCTCTAGGCCAAGGGTAAACCTTTATCGAAGCCTCTCCTGCCGGGCAGTCCTTCACCTAGGGCTGCCCGGATTGGTATTTTCCTAAAATTTGCGAGATTTTCCATGGCCGCTGACGCCCTGTTTCGTCCCTTTCGCTACAAGTCACTGAACCTGCGCAACCGCGTGGTCATGGCCCCCATGACCCGGTCCTTCTCGCCGAGCGGCATCCCGACCCAAGAGGTTGTGGACTATTATGAGCGCCGCGCGGCGGCAGATGTTGGTCTGATCGTCTCCGAAGGCACCGGCGTTGACCGCGGTGCCTCGACCAATGATCCCAATGTGCCCAAGTTCTGCGGCGACGAGGCCCTTGCCGGTTGGCAAAAGGTGATTGATGCGGTCCAAGCCAAGGGCGGGTCCATGGCGCCTCAGCTCTGGCACGTCGGCGCGGTACGTAATCGCCGCACCGAATGGGTCGCTCCAGGCCCTATCGACAGCCCCTCGGGCCTCTCCTCGCCCGGTAAGCAGTTTGGCGAGGCCATGAGCGATGCTGACGTCGCCGATGCCATCGCCTCCTTTGCCCGCGCCGCTGCAGATGCAAAGCGTCTGGGCTTTGAGTCCATCGAGCTTCACGGCGCCCACGGCTATCTGATCGACCAGTTCTTCTGGGACGGGACTAACGTGCGTGAAGACAGCTTCGGCGGCACGGCTCTGGCCGAGCGTGCCCGGTTCGCCGCCGAAATCATCAAGGCCTGCCGCGCCGCCGTGGGGGAGGATTTTGCCATCATTATCCGCCTGTCGCAGTGGAAGCAGCAGGACTTCGCCGTCAAGATGGCCCACACGCCCAAGGAAATGGAGGCTTGGCTACAGCCTATGGCTGACGCCGGGGCGGACATTTTCCACTGCTCGCAGCGCCGGTTCTGGGAGCCGGAGTTTGAAGGCTCTGACCTGAACTTTTCTGGTTGGGCCAAGAAGCTTATCGGTCAGCCAACCATCACGGTGGGCTCTGTGGGCCTGACGGGCGAATTTGTGGCCGGCATGGCAGGCGAGGGATCAAAGCCTGCATCGCTCGACGCCCTGTTGACCCGTCTGGAAAATGATGAGTTCGATCTGGTCGGCGTTGGCCGCGCTCTGCTGGTCGATCCCTATTGGGTGGAAAAGGTCCGCGATGGCCGCGATGCCGAGCTGTTGGACTATAATACCAGCGCGCTCGGAACCCTGTTCTAAGTCATTATAAAATCGAGACTATCGATGGGGTGATGGCCGGTTACAGCCCTCACCCCATTGTTTTAGCCGTTGTAGTTCAGCTTGAGGCCTGGGCGAGGCCAGCGGCACTTGTAGAGCTTGCCGGTACCTGACGCTGTGATCCAGGCATCCTTCATATCCGCACCGCCAAAACAGATGTTGGTGACTAGAATGTCGGGAAACGGATAGTGCTCGGTGGTGCCGTCCTCGTCGAAGGCGGTGATCCCGCCATTGATGATCGTGGCGACACAGATCTTGCCGCCCGCTTCGACGGCCAGACTGTCGAGCAACTGGAAGCCGGGCAGATTGTGCACCACCCGTGCAGGCTGGAACGGCGGCGGCTCTGACACCACGCCCGGTGCAGTCAGGTCGAAGGCCCAAAGACGGCCCAGATTGGTGTCGGCCATATAGACAGTCTTCTCATCAGGTGAGAGGCCCACGCCGTTGGGCGACACAAAGTGATCCTTGATGAGCGTAATGCTCGAGCCGTCGGGTTGGGCATAGTAGAGTGCGCCGAACTTTCGCCCCTCTGGGGTGGAGCAGCCGTGGTCGGTGAACCACATCCCGCCTTGCTTATCGAAGACCAGATCGTTTGGTCCGACCAATTTCTTGCCGTCGCACTCGCTGTAGAGGATGCGCACTTCGCCGGTGGTAAGATCAACGCGCTGGATATATCCGCCCGCATGACTGGGCGGCGTGGGGCCGGGGATAGTCATGCCATTGACGTCGAGCCATTCGAAGCTGCCGCCATTATTGGTCACATAGATCGCCCCATCAGGGCCGATAGCGGCTCCGTTCGGTCCTCCGCCGACATTGGCCACCACGCTTGTGGTGCTGTCGGGCATTACGCGGGTCAGGGTGGCGCGCTTGATCTCGGTTAAGATCACGGAACCATCGTTCATGGCGATAGGGCCTTCAGGAAATTGTAGGTTCTCGGCGACCAGTTCGATGTTCACAGACGTCTTCCTCTTGCGGCCGCTTTGTCAGGTGAGCGGCGTTCAGGACGCAGATTAGCGCAATGGTTCGCGGCGTCACCCCCTGCTAGAGGCTCGTTTTCGCTAATGCTGCTTAAAGACGCTCAAGAACCCGAAAGATGAAGGGAAATTGGTCATCAGGGCCCGACGGATGGGCCTCGCGCTTGGTTTCGTGCCATTCAGTTTCGTCAAAACCTGGGAACAGGGTGTCGCCCTGGACCTCGATCTCGACCTCGGTGATGTAGAGCCGCTTGGCCTTGGGCATTAGGCCCGCATAGATCTGAGCACCGCCGATGACGCAGACCTCTTCGGCCCCATCCTCCTGCGCCTGCTCGCGGGCAATGCCAATCGCCTCATCCGGCCGCTCGCAGGGCAGGGCACCCTTGGGCTCGAAGGAGCCATCGCGCGACAGGACGATGTTCAGCCGACCGGGCAGGGGCTTGAACGGCAAAGAATCCCACGTCGCACGGCCCATGATCACGGGCTTGAACAGGGTCACGGCCTTGAAGTTCACCAGATCGGTCTTCAGCCGCCAAGGAATGGTGCCTTGGGCACCAATGACATTATTGCGCGCGCGAGCGACGACGAGAGCGATAGGGATCAGAGCCATGGCATGGATTTAGTCGCTTCTAAGCGTGAGGGGAAGCGCCGGTTCAAACGGCAATCGGGGCCTTGATGCCGGGGTGGGCGTCGTAGCCCTCTAGTTTGAAGTCGGAGTAGTCAAAGCTGAACAGGTCGGTCTTGGGTGTCATGATCAGGGTCGGGAAGGGACGAGGCTGGCGTGCTAGCTGCAACTCACACTGTTCGACATGGTTGGAATAGACATGCGCATCGCCCAGCGTATGGACAAATTCCCCCGGCTCCAGCCCCGTCGCCTGCGCCATCATCAAGGTTAGGAGCGCGTAGGAGGCGATGTTGAACGGCACGCCAAGGAACATGTCGGCCGAGCGCTGATAGAGCTGGCAGGACAACTTGCCGTCGGCCACGAAGAACTGGAACAGGCAGTGACAGGGCGGCAGGGCCATGTCGTCCACCTCAGACGGGTTCCAAGCACTGACAATATGGCGTCGGCTATTGGGATTGGTCTTCAGGCCTTGGACCAACTGGGCCATCTGGTCGATCACGCGCCCATCGGGCGCGGCCCAGCTGCGCCATTGTTTGCCATAGACCGGGCCAAGATCACCGGCCTCGTCGGCCCACTCGTCCCAGATGCTGACCCCATGATCGTGCAAGTATTTGACGTTTGTATCACCGCGCAGGAACCAGAGAAGCTCAACGATAATCGACTTCAGATGCAGTTTCTTGGTGGTCAGTAGCGGAAAGCCGGCCGCCAGATCAAAGCGCATCTGACGGCCGAACACGCTCTTTGCGCCGGTGCCGGTCCGGTCCTGCCGACAGGAGCCGTTGGCGAGGATGTCGGCCAACAGATCAAGATATTGCTGCTCAGGATGGGCAGCGGTCTTTGCGGCAGAGGCTGGGGCGTGTGCGTTCATGTGATTCTGACCCTTGGGCTCAAGACAGGCTAAAGGGCTGACCGATAGAAATCCAACGGTTCTGTTAGCCGCCGAACCCGCCTTCGCTCAGGAACATCTTTTCTTCCACCGTCGATGACCGACCCAAAGCCGGATTGCGGTGTGGAAAGCGCCCAAATCGATCGATGATCTGGCTATGGACTATGGCCCATTTGAGGCTGTCCTCATCGCCGTTGGCCAGGCTGTGGGCACTGAACAGCTCGACGCTGAAGGCCTGATCGCTGGGGTCCTCGGAATGTTCGAAGGGCAGATAGAAAAAGGGCCGCAAGGACGGTTCCATCTCCTGATCACAGCCATTGGCAACGGCCTTGCGAGCAATCGCGCGGGCGCGGCCGTCGGTGGCAAAGGCGTGAGCGGTCTTACGATAGATATTTCGGGGGATCTGGTCGAACAAAAGAATGAGCGCGAGCGCTCCAACCGCACCTTGCGCCTCCCAATCATCATGCTCGCCGCGCGCGGCAGACAGGTGCATGGGTTCGAACCGTAAGCTCAGGGCATCGTCAAACCGGTCGTTCTTGGCGAACCATTTGCTGGGGCCCGCATTTTGCCAATAGATCACCACGTCATGCGGCGTCGCTAGTCGTGACATGGGTTACTATCCTCAATGCGGCTGGTCCAGATCCACTATTCCAGCACATATCCAGCACATATAAGGGCAAGAGCTTGCGCGCAATGCACCCAGACCTTGACGTGAGGGCAAAAAAACGCTCGAAAGCAGCCTTTCCGAAAAGCGTCCCGCGAAGGGGCACTTGAATGACCCGTCTGGAGACTTGATCATGCGTGTTTATTACGATCGCGACGCCGATATTGGCCGCGTCCTCGACAAGAAGGTCGCGATCGTAGGCTATGGTAGCCAAGGTCACGCCCACGCCCTGAACCTGCGGGATTCGGGCCACACCAATGTCGCCATCGCCCTGCGCCCTGGTTCAGTCTCCGCCAAGAAGGCCGAAGCCGAAGGCCTGAAGGTCATGACCGTCGCCGAAGCCGCTGGCTGGGCCGACATGCTGATGATCTTGGCACCGGACGAGCTGCAGCGCGGCATCTATGAGAACGAGATCGCTCCTCACATCCGTGACGGTGCAGCCCTGCTGTTCGCGCACGGCCTGAATGTTCATTTCAAGCTGATTGAGCCTAAGGCCAGCATCGACGTGCTGATGGTCGCGCCCAAGGGCCCTGGCCACACCGTTCGCGGTGAATATCTCAAGGGCGGCGGCGTGCCTTGCCTGATCGCCGTACATCAGAATGCAACTGGTCAGGCCATGGATCTGGGCCTCGCCTATGCCTCAGCCATCGGTGGTGGTCGTTCGGGCATCATCGAGACCAACTTCCGTGAAGAGTGCGAAACCGACCTGTTCGGCGAGCAGGTCGTCCTGTGCGGCGGTCTGGTCGAACTGATCCGCGCGGGCTTCGAAACTCTGGTTGAAGCCGGTTACGCCCCGGAAATGGCCTATTTCGAGTGCCTGCACGAAGTGAAGCTCATCGTTGACCTGATCTATGAAGGCGGCATCGCCAACATGAACTATTCGATCAGCAACACGGCCGAATATGGCGAATATGTCACCGGCCCACGCATCGTCACCTCTGACACCAAGGCCGAGATGAAGCGTGTTCTGCTCGACATACAAGAGGGCCGCTTTGTGCGCGACTTTATGCTGGAAAATCAAGCCGGTCAGCCCAGCTTCAAGGCCATCCGTCGGCGCGCTTCGGAACATGAGATCGAAGAGGTCGGCGCACGTCTTCGCGCCATGATGCCTTGGATCGGCAAGAACAAGCTGGTCGATAAGGCCAAGAACTAATCCAATCCGCCTTCGAGCAGCGTGACTTGAGAAGCCACCCAGAGCCCGACCGGATCACCGGTTGGCTCTCTGGGTGGTTTTTCTTTTGGAGAAGGTCAGTCCCAGCCTAAGGCCGCTTCCCCGCGCAGGATCGCCTCGGTCTGGGTCGTGTAACCGCCGTTGCGATTGTGCAGAACCAAAGGTGGGAGCAGGACCATTGGAGCCTTGCCGGTCTTTATGGCGCGAACCAGAACCCGTTTGGCGTGGGCGTCGACGAAGGGCGCGATGGGTCTGATCCGTACTGATCCTGCCTTGGGGGCCAGAAGGCCAAGAATATCGCCCAGACGGTCGGCGCGGTGGATCAGGGTGATGCTGCCGCCCTCGCGCACCGATTTCAGCAGAAATCCAACCCAAGCGCCCAATCCTTCTTCAGCCATATAGGCCCCAAGCCGACTGGCGTCGGGCGTGCGAAGGCTGGCCGGATCGTCAAAGAAGGGTGGATTGCTCATGGCGACGTCGAAGGGCTCAAGCCCCAGCTTGGCGACAGAGGCAGGTAGGGCGGTCTCGATGATCTGAACCCGATCTTGCAGACCGTTCAGCGCCATATTGTCACGGGCCAGCGCTGCCGCCTGAGGGTCGCGCTCGATCCCAACCAGCTTGACCCCCGGACACCGCGTCGCAGCCGCCAGCAAGGCCCCGCCGACGCCGCAGCCTGCCTCCACAACCCTTTGACCCGAAATGGCGTTACAGCAAGCCGCCAGTAGGGCTGCATCCAGCCCCGCGCGATAGCCCTTGATCGGCTGACGCAGGACGACCTTGCCGTTCAAGACCGTGTCTTGCGACCAAGATTGGGCCAAATTGGACCCCTTGCCGCCGTCTGATTCAGATTCCGTCATGGTTTGACCGCTTCAAGACTTGTGCTCGCCTCTCCCCTGACCTATCCCGCAATCCTTGTCTCCTGCAACCGTCAGCGCATATTCAGTGTGAAGGCAATGGGCAGGGGTTTAGTCCGCTAGCGGTATCAGCGAGGAGCCAGATCTTGGACGCCACGGAGGTCATCACCCGACCAATCGGTTCTGTCGAGCGCCTCGTGCGTTTGGCAGCGTCGGACATGGCGGGCGTCGACAGCCTGATCATGGGGCGGATGGACAGCCCCGTACCGGTGATCCCAGCCTTGGCCGAACATCTGATCGTGGCGGGCGGTAAGAGACTGAGGCCGCTGCTGACGGTCGCGGCGGCGCGGTTGGCGCGAGGGCAGACCTCGACGGTCGCCAACGGGTTGCCTGAAGATGGCTTTTTGAAGCTGGCCGCAGCCGTGGAGTTCATCCACACCGCGACCCTTCTGCACGATGATGTCGTTGACGGCAGTACGCTTCGCCGGGGCAAGGTCGCCGCGCATCTGATCTGGGGCGGGGCCTCCAGCGTTCTGGTCGGCGACTTCCTGTTTGCGCGCTCGTTCGAACTGATGGTCGAGACCGGCTCGTTGCGGGCCCTAAACATTCTGGCCCACGCCTCCAGCGTCATTGCTGAGGGCGAGGTATTGCAACTGACCCGTGCGCACGATCTGGCGCTGGATCAGGACACCTATCTGGACATCATCAAGGCCAAGACCGCCGAACTGTTCGCCGCTGCCGCTGAAGCGGGCGCGGTGGTCAGTGGGGCGTCAGAGGCCGACATCGAGGCCCTGCGCGCCTACGGTCTCAATCTGGGACTGGCGTTTCAGTTGACCGACGATGCGCTAGACTATGGCGGCAAGACTGAGACCCTCGGAAAGAACGCCGGTGACGACTTCAGGGAGGGCAAAGCCACCTTGCCGCTGATTGTGGCCATCGCCCGCACGGGCGCGGCCGAGACGGCCTTCTGGCAGCGTACGGTCGGGGGGCTGGATCAGACGGACGCGGACTTTTTGCGCGCGCGCGACCTGATCTTGAGCACGGGCGCACTCGATGCCAGCCTCGACCTTGCGGTGGACTATGCCAAAACCGCGAAGGCTGCCTTGGCGGTATTCCCGAACAATGAGTGGCGTCAGGCCCTCGAGGCTCTGGCCGACTTCTCGGTCAGCCGCGCCGCTTAGGCCTTGATAGACCGATCCCAACGCCGCCAAAGCAATACGCAGATCAGGATGCTGATGGCTAAGAGGCCCGCCTGCGAGCCCTGCTGTGTGGTCTCGGCTATGACGCCTAGTCCGGCAAAGGCGGCGGTTAAGATCCAAAACCTGACCGAAAGACCTGCGTGGGTGCGCTTTGGGTCAAAGAGCAGCCAGCGCTGAAACAGATGGTCTCGGTGGGCGGTGAGTAGGCCCTGTTTTCTGCGGGATCGCGACAACAGGGTCAAGAACACGTCGGTGAGCAACGGCAGGCTGGCAAAGACGACGGGATAGGGCGATAGGCGACCGCCTGCTTTCGGGTCCGCCATCAAAACCGCAAGGCCTGCGATTAGAAAGCCGCTGAACAGGGCCCCGGCATCGCCTTGAAACACTCGGTCCCCCGGTAGGTTCCAAGGCAAGAACCCCAGCGAGGCAGCCGCCGCGATGATGGCGACGGCGGCAAGGCCGCTCTGCCCCTGCTGACCAGCCAGTAGGCCAATGGCCGCCAGAATGATGATGGCGGCTCCGGGCGCTAGGCCATTGGCGCCGTCCATAAAGTTCAAACCATTGACCAGAACCACAATCCACAGAGCGGTGCCGAGCATGCCGAAGATTGGCAGCAGGGGAAGGTCGAAGCCGGCCGCGAGCGGAAGAACCTCGATCTTGGCCACGAATACTGCAAAGCCGACGGCTAGCGCGATATGGATGCCGAGCTTTAGCCTGGCATTCAGATCTAAAATATCGTCGATCACACCTACGACGCCCATCACCAAAGCCAAGACCAACAGGGCCAAGAGCGGTGCCAGTTCGTCCTTGGGCAAGAGGCTGACTAAGGGGGCGATACCGGCGCAGGTACCCGCCATGATCCCGAGGCCACCGCTGGTCGGTGTCGGGGCCTTGTGAGCGCCCCGATCCCTTGGCGGATCAACCGGCCCCCAACGTGAGACCAGTGCCGTAACCACGGTTCCCGTTACCCACGCCAACGTTGCCGCTAAGGCCAGTCGGTCAGTCACAAGATGAGGTCCTTAGCGAACAGCGGTGCAGAAGCGCTGGATGCGACTACAGGCGTCTTCAAGGACCGCGGTCGAGGTGGCGTAGGAGATGCGGAAGAAGGGCGATAGACCAAAGGCCTCGCCATGGACGACGGCCACGCCCTCGGATTCCAACAACTCGGCGGCAAAGTCCTCGTCATTCTTGATCACCCGACCTGACGGTGCCGTCTTGCCGATCAAACCTTCGCAGGACGGATAGACATAGAAGGCCCCTTCGGGCGTAGGGCAAAACAGGCCGCTGGCCTGATTGAGCATCGACACCACCAGATCGCGGCGCGTCTGGAAGATAGCGGCGCGCTCAGGAATGAAGTCCTGCGGCCCGTTCAGGGCCTCAACCGCGGCCCACTGGGCAATGGAGCAGGGGTTTGACGTGGACTGGCTCATGACCTTGGCCATGGCCTTGATCAGGGGCTCAGGACCTGCCGCATAACCGATCCGCCAGCCAGTCATGGAATAGGCCTTGGACACGCCGTTCATGGTCAAGGTGCGATCATAGAGCTTGGGCTCGACCTGCGCGATGGTGGTGAACGCGAACCCGTCATAGATCAGGTGCTCGTACATATCGTCGGTTAGGATCCAGACGTGGGGATGGCGCAGCAGCACGTCTGCCACGGCCTGCAGTTCCTCACGGCTATAGGCCGCGCCGGAAGGGTTCGACGGCGAATTGAGCAGCAGCCACTTGGTGCGCGGGGTGATAGCGGCTTCCAAGTCCGCGGGCTGAAGCTTGAAATTGTTCTTAGCCGTGGTGGCAACGAAGACGGGCTCACCGCCAGCCAGCAGCACCATGTCCGGATAGGAAACCCAGTAGGGGGCCGGAACGATCACCTCGTCCCCGGGGGACAGGGTGGCGACCAGGGCATTATAGATCACAGGCTTGCCGCCGGGCGAGACATTGACCTGGGACGGCTTGTAGCTGAGGCCATTTTCACGCTCGAACTTGGCGCAGATCGCGGCCTTCAGCTCGGGGATGCCGTCAACATCGGTATATTTGGTCTTGCCCTCTTGGATCGCCTTGATCGCAGCGGCCTTGATCGTGTCCGGCGTATCGAAGTCCGGCTCGCCTGCGCCAAGGGAAATGACATCCCGGCCCTGACGGATCAATTCGCGCGCCTTGGCAGACACGGCGATAGTGGCGGACGGCTTCACGCGGCGCAGGGCCTGCGACTCCAAGGACATGATCAACTCCGATTTCAAAAGACTGTTTGGTTTAGCCCCATGTGGTTCAGATGGCAAAGGGTTGGGGCTAGGTTGAGTGAAAAAGGCCCTCACTGAGGCCCTCTCCCAGATGCGCGGAACACGGTGGTGGGAAGGACGTGCGGGGGAAAGGTGTCTTACCGATCGCAGGCGACTATAATGATCCCATGACCGCTCTGATCCGATTCCTGATGAATATGGACGCCCGCGCTTGGCGCAGCGTTGGTGTGTCGTTCGTTTTGTTTGGCGGTGTGGGGATCGTTTTTGTGTTTGGGGCTCAACTCTTGGGCTTCAATGGCGAGAAGACGGTCGAGCATTGGCTGGATATCGCGCCTCATGGCCCCTTCGCTCTGCCCGTCGCGGTGGCTGTCTTTGCCCTGATGGCCTTTTTAGGGGTGCCGCAATTTGTCCTGATCGCCGCCACGGTGCTGGCCTTCGGTCCGTGGGTCGGTTTGACCTATAGCTGGATCGGCACGCTGGTTTCGGCGGTGGTGGGCTTTGGGCTCGGTCGCAAGATTGGCGCGGGAGCCCTCTCGGCCTTGGGCGGTGTCGGCGGTGGTAAGGGTGTGACCCGCTTCATGGGCCTGATAGGTCGCAATGGCTTTATGGCGAGCCTGATCGTACGACTGGTGCCCTCAGCGCCCTTTATCGTGGTCAATATGGCCGCAGGCGTGACGCCCATGCGCTTTCGCCATTTTCTAGCCGGCACAGCGATCGGCATCATCCCTAAGATTGCCCTTACCGCCTTTGCTGGTAATTCAATCGTCCAAGCCATGAGGGGCGGTGGCTATCAGCCCTTGATTCTGCTCATTTTGGCGGCGGTAGTATGGTTGGTAACCGGATTTGTCGCCCGGCGCTGGATGAAGCGCGACGGGAATGAAATTTTACCAAATGACCGGACGAAGTGAAAATTTCTTGCCGTGAGCTGCAAAAAGAACCGATTTTGCGCAAGAGGCTTGCTCAAATCTCGAACATTCGTTAGAAGCATGGCATGAATATGCGTCTTCACAAAACTGGACAGGCTGCTTCGGCAATGCTGTACCCACTCTTGGGTGGGGTCCTAGGGCTTAGCTGCCCCTGGGCGTTCTGAGGCGCGTATCTATCGCGGCCGGACGTGCAGGGGGTGAAAGACAAAACCCTAAACCGTCCATGACCAACGCCAAGAGCATCCTCACATGACCGCTTCCATCGATACTGCCGCCGTAGCCTCTGCTAAGGCGCGCGAAAATGTCATCATCTTTGACACCACTATGCGCGACGGCGAGCAATCGCCCGGCGCCTCCATGAGCTTGGATGAAAAGCTCGAACTGGCCAAGATTTTGGAAGAGATGGGGGTCGATGTCATCGAGGCCGGTTTCCCCATCGCCTCCAACGGTGACTTCGAAGCTGTCCGTGAGATCGCCAAGATCGTCAAGACCAGCACAATCGCTGGCCTGTGCCGCGCCCATCAGGTCGATATTGACCGCTGCGCCGAGGCGCTGAAACCTGCTGCCCGTGGCCGCATCCACGTGGTGATCGCGACCAGCGACTTGCATATGAAGCACAAACTGCAGATGGAGCCAGAACAGGTTCTCGAAGCCATCACCCGCTCGGTCGCCCATGCCCGGAACCTGCGCGACGATGTTGAATGGTCCGCCGAAGACGCGACCCGCAGCGACCGCCAGTTCCTGCGCCGCGCCGTCGAGGCTGCCATCCGGGCGGGTGCCACCACGATCAATCTGCCCGATACGGTCGGCTATACCTATCCGTCGGAATATGCCGACCTGTTTGGTTGGATGACTCAAAATGTCGAGGGTGCGGACCGGGTGATCTTCTCGACCCACTGTCACAATGATCTGGGTCTGGCCGTAGCCAACAGTCTAGCTGGGGTTCAGGGCGGCGCTCGTCAGGTGGAATGTGCCATCAATGGCCTTGGTGAGCGGGCCGGTAATGCGGCTCTGGAAGAGATCGTCATGGCCTTGAAGGTGCGAGCCGACCGTCTGCCCTTCCAGACCCGCATTGACAGCACCCACATCACCCGAGCCAGTCGCTATGTCTCTGCCATCACCGGCTTTGCGGTGCAGTTCAACAAGGCCATCGTCGGTAAGAACGCCTTCGCCCACGAAAGTGGCATCCATCAGGATGGCATGCTGAAGAACCGCGAGACCTACGAGATCATGACCCCGGAGTCGGTCGGTCAGGCCCCCTCGACCCTGGTCATGGGTAAACATTCCGGCAGCCACGCCTTCCGCGCTAAGCTGAAAGACTTAGGCTACGAGTTGGGTCAGAACGCCCTCAAGGAAGCTTTTGTCAGGTTCAAGGACTTGGCCGACCGCAAGAAGCACGTCTATGACGACGATATTATCGCGTTGGTCGATGATGCCTTGGCGCGGGGCGGGGAGCGTATCCGCGTCGCTCACCTGCGCGTCATCGCCGGGACCGAAGGCCAGTCGGCAGACCTAACCTTAGAAATTGATGGTGTCGAACAGAAAGCCACCTCGACCGGTGACGGTCCGGTGGACGCCGTGTTCAATGCTATTCGCCAGATCGTGCCCCACGACGCGGACTTGCGCCTGTTCCAGGTTCATGCTGTGACCGAAGGGACCGACGCTCAGGCTCAGGTCTCGGTGCGTCTGGAAGAGGATGGCCGGATCGCGACGGGTCAGGCCGCCGATACCGACACCATGACCGCTTCGGCTAAGGCCTATGTCAACGCCCTGAACAATCTGATGGCGCGTAAGCAGAAGTCGGCTCCAGAGCCCCTCATCGCCAGCCAGTTCTAGAGATCGGTGCGTAATCCTCATTCTCGCGCTGGGTTTGGCCGGGCGCGAGACGAGGGCTTCGCCTCATGTTGATCTGGATCCCGATCTCCGTGGGCGCGGCCATCACGCAGGTGGCCCGTAATGCGGTGCAGCGTGATCTGCTGACCCAAACCGGGCCGTGGGCGGCGTCGCTCGTTCGGTTCCTGTTTGGGGTACCCTTCACCCTGCTGTTTGTTCTGACCGCCAAGATGTTCACGCCGCAGGCCCACGGCATGCTCAGCCTGCACCTTCTGATGATCTGTAGCCTTGGGGCCCTGACCCAGATCGTGGCCCAGGCGGCTTTGCTGGTCTGTATGGAACGATCCAGCTTTGCCATTGGCTCCGCTTTCTTCCAGACCTCACTACCCTTCACGGCGGTGGTGGGGGCGGCGTTTTTGCATGATCCCCTGAGACCTTGGGCCTGGTTCGGTATCGTCATCGTTACTGCAGGCCTGGCCGTTCTGTCCTGGCCAAAGCGCAAAGGGGATCACCTTCGGGACTGGAGCCCGATCCTGCTTGGCCTGACCTCGGGGGCCTTTACCGCCTTTTCGGCCAATGCCTTTCGGCAAGGTGGCCTGCTGTTTGAACCCCATTACCCCGTCTATTCGGCACTCTGTTGCCTGCTCATGGTTCAGACGGTTCAAAGCCTTGTTCTGGGGGTTGTCTTGGGGCTGACCGACCGCGTGTCGCTGCGTGCGGCCTTTGTGTCCTTGCGCTCAGCCATTGGATCGGGTTTTGGCAGCTCGGCGGCCTCTGGCCTATGGTTTGTGGCCTATACCCTGGTTCCAGCAGCTCTTGCGCGCGCCGTTGGAGTGGTCGAAATGCCCTTAGCGGCCATTACGGGGCGACGGATTTTCGCCGAGAAATTGACCCTTCTGCAGATCGTGGCCGGTATGGTTACGGCGGCAGGCGTGGTCTTGGCAGCGGTGGGCTAGGCGATGTTGTGGATTCTCCTGACCTTAGCAGCCACGGTTTTGCAGGTGTCACGCAATGCGTTGCAGCGCGGGCTATTGCCGGTTGCGGGCCCGTGGGGCGCGACCTTGGTGCGGTTCCTGTTTGGATTGCCCTTTACGTTGGCCTTCATCGCTGTGGCCAAGCTGATGACCCCACAGGCTCAGGGTCATTTCAGTGCCTATTTCTTTATGGCCTGCACCATCGGTGCCTTGGCGCAGGTCGGGGCGACGGCTGCGCTTTTGGTGTCGATGCAGCGGTCCAGCTTTGCCATTGGCACAGCCTTTCAGCAAAGCTCGCTGCCCTTTACGGCGCTCGTCGGGATCTTTGTGTTCCACGATCCGATTAACCCTGTCGCTTGGGCCGGCCTGTTTATCGCAACAGCGGGCCTGGCCTATCTATCCTGGCCGCCTCGGTTGGAGGGCGTCCGCGACTGGAGACCGGCTCTGCTCGGTCTGACGTCGGGAGCTTGCTTCGCTCTTGGCGCCAATGCCTTTCGCCAAGGGGGTTTGACCTTTGATCCGCAGCATGTGGTCTTTTCAGCGCTGGTGACGGTGGCCGTCGTTCAAACGATCCAGACCCTTGTCCTTCTTATCGGCCTAATGAGCCTTGACCCGAAGTCATTGAGGGGCGCGATTAGCGCTTGGAAGTCATCCTTGGGTGCGGGTTTCTTCGGGGCAGGGGCCTCGGCCCTTTGGTTTATCGCCTTGACCATGAGCCCGGCAGGACCGGTTCGTGCCGTTGGTGTGGTCGAGATGCCGGTCGCGGCCCTGATGGGGCGTAGGCTGTTTGCTGAACGTTTGAGCCTCGCCCAGATCGTTGCGGGCACCATTACCGCGCTCGGTGTGGTTTTAGCCGCGATCGGATAGTTTGTTCGCTCACCGATTTGAGCGGTGTGCCTATGGACACCCATCAAACCGAATCACAAAATGCCTTGAACTCAACACGCTCACAGGGCAAACCGACCTGTCTGCACGGCTTGAAACAGGAAAAGAGTTCCAATTGTCTGTTGATTGTCCTTACGGAACGCAATTCGTACGGATGAACCGTCAAGGGCTGCAGCCACAAGACCATCTATTTGCTACCTTAGGTAAGACGCCCTTCAATCCCTGAGTCTCAAGGCACATCATGTTTTTGTCCCTCTTCGGCATGGTCTCCAACGACATCGCCATTGACCTCGGCACCGCCAATACCCTGATCTATATGAAGGGTAAGGGCATCGTTCTGAACGAGCCTTCTGTGGTGGCGCTGCGCACGGTCGGCGGTCGCAAGGTCGTTCACGCTGTGGGTATTGAAGCCAAGCAGATGCTGGGCCGCACACCAGGTCACATGGAGGCCATTCGCCCCTTGCGAGATGGCGTGATCGCGGACTTCGAAGTGGCCGAAGAGATGATCAAGCACTTCATTCGTAAGGTTCATAATCGCAAGAGCTTCGTGAACCCTAAAGTCATTGTCTGCGTACCATCGGGCGCGACCGCCGTTGAGCGCCGTGCGATCAATGACAGCTGTCTAAACGCCTCGGCCCGCCGCGTTGGCCTGATCGATGAGCCCATGGCCGCCGCCATTGGCGCTGGCCTGCCGATCCATGAGCCGACCGGCTCGATGGTTGTCGACATCGGCGGTGGCACGACCGAGGTCGCGGTTCTGTCCCTTTCCGGTATCGTCTATTCGCGCTCGGTTCGCGTTGGCGGCGATAAGATGGACGAGGCGATCATCTCCTATATGCGTCGCCACCATAATCTGCTGATCGGTGAAACCACCGCTGAGCGGATCAAGAAGGAGATCGGTACCGCCCGGTCACCGGCCGATGGCGAGGGCCTCGCAATTGAGGTCAAGGGCCGCGACCTAATGCAGGGCGTGCCTCGCGAAGTTCGGATCAGCGAAAAGCAGGCCTGTGACGCCTTGGCCGAGCCGGTCAGCCAGATCGTTGAAGCGGTCAAGGTCGCGCTCGAGGCTACGCCGCCCGAACTGGCTTCGGACATTGCTGACAAGGGCATCATGCTAACCGGCGGCGGCGCTTTGCTGCGCGGTCTGGACTTGGAAATTCGTGATCATACCGGCCTGCCCGTGACGGTCGCCGATGACCCGTTGTCCTGCGTGGCACTGGGCTGTGGCAAGGTGCTTGAGCATCCGCGTTGGATGAAGGGCATCTTGGAATCTTCGATGTCCTAACCGCGACTTGGCGGCACTTCTCTCGTCCTGACGAATTTCTATGATCTTGGCCCCGTCCAGATCTGCCGTGGAGACCAGCGTTGTCCTTAAGGGACGGGCCATTTCAAGACCTCAAGGTCCCGCTAACGTGGGCGGCAGCCATGGCGGTTATTGTCGCGGGCGTGGCGGGTCTTGGCCTTTTGCTCAGCGATCGGCGCGAAACCTATAAGGCCGAGGCCTATGGGGCTGGGCGCGTCGTTGTTGACCGGGTGGTGGCTCCTGCCGCCGATGTGCTGTCAACGCCTGCCGATTGGGCTCGGGTCCTTGGCAACGGCATCGAGGACTATCTCTTCGCTGTCAGTGAAAATCGTCGCCTGAAGCTCGAAAATGCACGCCTTCGACAGTGGCGAGACGCCGCCATCGCGCTCGAAGACATCAATTCTCGCTATCGTGCCTTGCTGGGGGTCAAGATTGATCCCCCAATCCCCATGATCACGGCGCGGGTCGTGCTCGATGCGCGAGGTCCCTTTGCCAATACCCGCCTTGCCAATGCCGGTGAGGAAAGGGGCGTCAGGGTCGGACAGCCGGTGATGAGTGACGCAGGACTGGTCGGCCGTGTTGTTGGCACCGGGCTAGGCATTAGTCGCATTTTGCTGCTGACCGATGTCGCAAGTCACATGCCGGTTCTTGTCGATCGTACCAATGCGCGCGCGATCCTGTCGGGAGATGGCGGTCCCAATCCAACGTTGGACTATCTACGCGGTATTGATCCTGTTCGCAATGGCGACCGGATCTTGAGCTCTGGTGATGGCGGTGTCTTGCCGCGAGGCCTTCCGGTCGGGACTGCGGTTAAAGGCTTGGATGGCCATTGGCGGGTGCGTTTGAGCGCCGATGCCGTGCCGATCGATCTTGTCCGCGTTCTTCTGTTTAAGGATTTCACGGATCTTGCCGCCCAAAAGGCATTGCAGGCCTCGAAAATGCCGCCTCTGACTGACGTTCCAGCGCCGGTGGCCTCATCGTCTGTCCTTCCGCCTGCGTTGACATCAAAGCCAGCGCCAGCGCCGGTTGTTGCTCCGGTCGCGCCAAAACCACTCGCTAGTAAGTCCTTTGTGGCCAAGCCTGCCCTTGCCAAGCCCATCGCCCCAAAGCCCGTGCTTGCAAAGCCAGTGGCAAAACCTAGCGCCGCTGCGGCGGAGCCGATCAGATGACGTTTCAGACCTCGCGTCAGACAGCGGCACGCTCTATGGATGCGTGGAACTGGTTAGCGGTACCGACACTGACCTGTCTGATGCTGACCCTGTTATTTGCCTTGCCCATAAGGGTGTTTGGTCTTGTGCCGCCAGAGCCCGTCTTCTTGATGGTGCCAGCCTTTGTCTGGGCGGTGATCCGGCCCTCGATCTTGCCGCCGATTGTTCTCATGGTCGTTGGGCTACTGATCGACATTTTGTGGGGTGCGCCCATGGGTCTTTGGGGTTTCTCGCTGCTGTTTGGTTATGCCGGTGTTCTGGCCTCACGCAGTTTCGCCAGCGGTCAGGGGCAGTCGATGAACTGGGTCTGGTACGCCATCACCTGCCTGATCGTTGAACTGACCGCCTATCTCGTGACCCTCATCGATCTGCATGCCGCGCCCAGTATCGTTGGGGCCTTTTGGCAGTGGGCGGTGACAGCAGCGCTCTATCCCTTTGCCCAGCAGTTGATTGAGCGGTTCGAGGACGCGGACGTCCGCTTCAAATGAGTGAACTGTCGATCTTCTTCTCTGAGGTCAATGAGCGCAAGGGCGTTTTCAACCGGCGCGCCTTTCTCATGGGGGGATTGGCGGGTGGCGGCATGTTGGCGCTCGGCGGGCGATTGGCCCAGCTACAGGTGCTGGAGTTTGACCGCTATCGCCTGATGTCGACGGAAAACCAGTTCAATTTCCGCCTGATCCCACCGCCCCGTGGCCGGATTTTGGATCGTTTTGGCGTCGAGTTGGCGTCTAATCGGCCCAACTTTCGCGTTCTGCTGGTCCGCGACGAGATCAATGATATTGACGCCACGCTCGACGCCCTGTCGCAACTGATCCCAATCACACCTGTGCGACGTCGGCAGCTTCTGCGCGAGATTTCACGCAGCCCCAAGCTCGTGCCCGTCGCCGTCGCCGAAGACCTGACCTGGGAGGAGTTCTCGCGGGTCAATGTGCGGACACCCGAACTTCGCGGCGTCACGGCCGATATGGGCGAGGCGAGGGTCTATCCCCATGGCGGGGCCTTCGCCCATGTGGTCGGCTATGTGGCCAAGGTTTCGGATCGCGATGTCGCGGCGGCGGGTCTCAACCCCGATCCCCTCCTGCACCATCCTGGCTTTCGCATCGGCAAGCAGGGCGTCGAAAAGGCGCTCGATACGGTCTTGCGCGGTAAGTCCGGCGCGGTGAAGACCGAGGTCGATGCCTTGGGTCGTGAGGTGCGCAAGGACCCTGAGGGCGATATCAAGCCTGTTGCAGGCAAGACCGTTGTCCTGTCGCTTGATGCCGACGTTCAGAGCCGAGCGCTGGAAGTGCTCGGTGAAGATAGCGGCGCTTGTGTGGTCATTGACGTGCAGTCCGGCGACCTGATCTGCATGGCCTCTGCCCCCAGCTTTGACGCGAACCAGTTCGTCAGGGGCCTAACCTCCGCCGAATATCGCGCCCTGTCCGAATATGAGCGCCGTCCGTTGCTGGATAATGCCCTATCAGGAACCTATCCGCCGGGCTCAACCTTCAAGCCCATGACGGCGTTGGCCGCCTTGGACTCAGGGTTGGTCAATCCGAACGAGACCGTGGTCTGTTCGGGGCAGATGTGGTTTGGCAATCGCTTCTTCCACTGCTGGAAGCGTGGCGGACACGGTGCGCAAAATATGCATGAGGCGATCAAGAACTCGTGCGACATCTACTTTTACCAGACCGCCTTGAAGATCGGTCCCGACCGGATCGCGCGGGTCGCGCAGGCCTTTGGGCTGGGCCAGACCTTTGACATTGGTATTTCAGGTCAAAAGCCGGGGCTGGTGCCGTCGACGGCTTGGAAGCGTCGGCAATATAAGCAGCCTTGGTATCCGGGGGAGTCCCTCAGCTTCGGGATCGGGCAGGGGGCTCTGTCGGCCAATGCGCTGCAACTGGCGGTTATGACCGCGCGCTTGGCCAATGGTTACAAGGCGCTCAATCCGCGCCTGATCAAGTCCATCGGTGGGGTCGAGACACCGAGCGGTGCCGTAGCAGCAGACCTACCGTTCAAGCCAGAGCACATGGAGCTTGTTCGCTCGGGCATGGCGGCTGTGGCCAACGACACGACCGGTACGGCCTATCGCGCCAGTCAGTTGGGTCTTGGCCCAGTGCTGATGGCGGGAAAGACCGGTACGGCTCAGGTTCGGGTGATTAGCCGCGCTGAGCGGGCCAGTGGCGTGCGTAGCAATGACTCCCTGCCGTGGCACCTGCGCGACCATGCGCTCTTTGTGGCCTTCGCGCCCTATGATGCGCCGCGCTATGCCCTGTCGATCATTGTCCAGCATGGCGGCGGTGGTGCAGCGGTTGCCGCCCCCAAGGCGCGGGAAATCATGCGGGTCGTCTTACTGAAAGATGCCGCCATCCGCGCGCGAATTGAATCGCCTCTGCCCATGCCTGAGGCCCCTATGTCCACGACAGGCGAGGTCGAGGGTGAGGCACCGCCGCCGCCCAGCGAGACGACCTTGCCTGCGGCCGCACCCACTATTTCGGGAGGTCCGACCCAATGACAGCGAGCGCCATTACCCGTCCGGGTGAACGGGACCGCTTGATCGTCAAGCTGGCTCAGATCGACTGGACCTTCATGCTGGTCCTGTGCCTGATCGCGGCGACGGGTGCGGCGATGCTCTATTCGATTTCGGGCCTGTCGTGGGAGCCTTGGGCCGCCAAACATCTGGTCCGCTTCGGCCTCTGCGTTGGGCTGATGATCGTCCTCGCGACGGTCGATGTGCGTTTCTGGTTTATCTCGGCCTATCCCGTCTATGGGTTTGGGCTGCTTTTGCTGATCGCAGTTGAGATCGTGGGCGACACGTCGCTCGGAGCCCAGCGCTGGCTCGATTTGGGGTTTGTGCGACTGCAACCCTCTGAAATCATGAAAATTGGCTTGGTGTTGGCTCTGGCCCGATTCTATCACGGCCTCTCGGCGGAGGCGGCCAAGTTCTCTTGGCGCCTGGTGGTGCCGTTGGTCTTGATCGCCTTGCCAACCTTGCTGGTGGCCCACCAGCCTGATTTGGGCACAGCGGTTCTGTTGGCAGCGACCGGCGCAGCGGTGATGGTCTTGGCGGGTCTGAGCCTGAGGGTCGTGGGGGCCTTGGCTGTGACGGTTGCCGCCGCCATCCCTCCCTTTGTCATGTTCGTGCTGCATGGCTATCAGCGCAACCGCATCCTGACCTTCTTGAACCCCGAGGCGGATCCCTCTGGGTCTGGCTATCACATCTTGCAGTCTAAGATCGCGCTGGGCTCGGGCGGCCTCTTGGGCAAGGGCTACGGCCTAGGCTCGCAAAGCCAACTGAACTTCCTGCCGGAAAAACATACTGACTTTATCTTCGCCACTTTAGCCGAGGAGTTTGGCTTTGTTGGCTGCATTTCGGTGCTGCTGCTCTATGCCGCTGCCATCACCATTGCTCTGCGTATTGCCAGCATCTCGCACAGCCACTTTGGACGGTTGGGGGCCGCGGGGGTGACTGCAACCTTTGCGCTCTATGTGATAATTAACGGGGCCATGGTGATGGGTCTGGCCCCCGTCGTGGGCGTACCCATGCCGCTGCTCTCGTTCGGCGGTACGGTTATGTTGACCGTTATGATCGGTTTTGGACTAGTTCAGTCGGTGCGGGTCCACCGCTATTCCGAAATCACTAGCGGACGCGGCAGCCTGCTCTAGAGGTTGAAGGCGGCGTCTGTGGCGCGAACCAGTCCGTCGATGACGCCCGGTTCAGTCGAGGCGTGACCGGCATCCCAAATCAGATTGAAGTTCACTTCAGGCCAGCCGGACTTGACCCGCCAAGCCGCGTCCATCGGCGTGACCACATCATAGCGCCCCTGCACGATCCAGCCGGGAATGTGGCGGATACGGTCAAGGTTTTTAACGATCCAGTCGTCTTCCTCAAAGAAGCAGCCATTCATGAAATAGTGGCACTCGATCCGGGCAAAAGCGATGGCGAACGCGGTCTCGTTAAACTTGTCAGGGCGATCTGCTGGACCTCGGATGGAGATGGTATCGCCCTCCCATTGGCTCCAGGCTGCCGCCGCCTCGGCTTGGGCGAAAGGGTCAGTGCCGGTCAGGCGTTTGTGGAAGGCTGCCATCAGATTGCCGCGCTCAGCCATCGGGATCGGCGCAACATAGCGCTCCCAGACATCCGGGAACAGCATGGAGGCCCCGTTCTGATAGAACCAGTGTAACTCGCGCTGTGAGCCCATAAATATGCCGCGCAGGACCAAAGCCTCAACCCGTTCGGGGTGGGTGATGGCATAGGCAAGGGCCAGGGTTGAGCCCCACGAGCCGCCAAAGACGGTCCATTTTTCTAGGCCTAGATGCACCCGCAGTCGCTCAATATCCTCGATCAGAGTCCAGGTCGTATTGTCCTCGATTGAGGCATTGGGGGTGGAGCGTCCGCAGCCGCGCTGATCAAAAAGGACCATGTGCCAGCGTGACGGATCGAAATAGCGCCTCATGGTCGGGTTGATCGCACCGCCCGGGCCGCCATGCAGGATCAGGCATGGCTTACCATTAGGCCGCCCGCACTCTTCGAAAAAGACCGAATGGCCGTCTTGCTCGGGCAGAAAACCGCTGTTGAAGGGCTGGTTCTCAATATAAAGACCCCGACGCATGGCGGGGCTAGCGAGGGTCGATGCGGTTATCGGGTCCATGGTCACGCCCTAGCGCGGAAACCGGCGATTGAGCCAGTCTAAAAAGATCGCGTTCACTTCGTCAGGCTTTTCTTGCTGTGTCCAGTGACCGGAATCTGGGACCAGCGCCTTTTCGAGATCCGAACAATATTTGCCCATCTTGTCGGCCATGGAGGGCGGTAGGACAGCGTCGTTTTCGGCCATGACCATTAGCGATGGCACGTCGACCCGGTCCACCAGATGGGCGGAGTTTTCCCAGTTGCGGGTGAAGTTTCGATACCAGTTGATGCCGCCGCGAAAGCCAGAATGGCGGTACATCTCGATATAGACCCCCAGTTCCTCATCAGTCAGGATCGCACTGTCGGCCGCGCTAGGCACAAAGTTCGGTATGGCCTTGTAGATCGGCTCACGTACCTGAGCGGCCATGGTCGCGTTGGGACGGCGCAGGGTGAAGCGGAAGGTCTTTTCCAAATCGGCCTCAAAGATCGCCTCGGCCTCACCCGGCTTTTGGAAATAGACGATGTACATGTCCTCGCCCAAGTTCTCGCGATAGAGCGCGATGGGATCGCGGGACAGGCGCGGGATGAAGGGGGTATTTAGTCCCATGACCCCGGCTGTGCGATCTGGATGGCGAAGGGGCATTTGCCAAGCGATCAGCCCGCCCCAATCGTGCCCGCACCAGATGGCCTTTTCGATCCCCAGATGGTCCAGCAGACCAATCAAGTCGTCGGTCAGATGCTGCATGTCAAAATCGGTGACGGCTTCGGGCGAGGAGGTCAGGCCATAGCCGCGCTGATCGGGGGCGATCACCCAACGCCCAGCATCGCCCATAACCTTGAGTTGATTACGCCAGGAAAAGGCCAGTTCTGGCCAACCATGGCAGAAGATCACTGGAATTGCGCCGCGTGGACCGGCTTCATAGAAGGCCATGCGGATGCCGTTGAGTTCGGCATATTGAACCGGTGGCATCAACCGTTGCAGTGCGGTCATGTTTTTACTCCATCCCCCCAGAACTTTTCAATCCGCCTTCGTCTTGACGTTATGGATAGGGGGCAGAGGGGCTGTGTGCAAAGCTCTTTTGCCACCTTGGGCTTGCCCCGCCTTGCATGGTGGTTCATGACCAGCCCATGACCGAGATCCAAACCCGTTCTTCGACCTTTGGCATTGTGATGTTGCTGGGCACGATGACCGCCTTCGCGCCCATGTCCATCGACATGTATTTGCCAGCCTTCCCCGCCATTGGCCGCGACCTGCACACCACGCCGCAAGCGGTCCAGAGCAGCTTGGCCATATTTTTCGCTGGGCTGGCCTTTGGTCAATTCTTTGTCGGTCCAGCGTCCGATCGGTTCGGACGGCGCCTACCGGTCCTGATCGGCATCAGTGTCTATGTCGCCTCGTCGATCGCCTGCGCCCTTGCCCCAACCATTGAGGTCCTGTGGGCGGCGCGGGTTGCTCAGGCTCTGGGGGGGTGCGCAGGGGCGGTAGTGTCCCGCGCTGTTGTGCGAGACCTGTTCAGCAATCAGGAGATGGCCCGGATCTTCTCCCTGATGAGCCTCGTCATGGGCATGGCCCCGATCCTGGCCCCCATGCTGGGCAGTATCGTCCTGAGCCTTGCGGGATGGCGCGCGATCTTCTGGTGCTTGGCCCTGTTTGGAACGACGGTCGGTCTGGCGGTGATTTTCCTGCTCAAGGAAACGCGGTCACCCGAAACAGCGGCCCAGGCGCGGGCTGAGAACCCTTTTCAGGCCTACGGGATCTTACTGAAAAATCCCCGGCTGATGGGCTATCTGTTGGCTGGAGCACTCAATAGCGCCTGTCTCTTTGCCTATGTTTCATCGTCGGCAGACCTGTTCATCACCACCTACGGCATTTCACCGGGGCAGTTTGGGCTTTATTTTGGGGTCAATGCCGTCGGACTGATTGGTGCGGGTCAGGTTAATCGTCACCTGCTGCGCCGTCATAGTCTGGATCGGATTTTGAGTGTCGCCAGCCTCGTGACCCTCGTGGTCGGCGTGCTGATGATGGTCACGACCTCGACCGGCTTTGGCGGCTTTTGGGGCGTGTTCTTGCCGATCTTCGCCCTGATGACGACCTTTGGCTTCATGCAGTCCAACACGGCAGCCGGCGCCCTGAGCATTGATCCCTTACGCGCCGGTTCAGTTGCGGCCATGCTGGGTGGGTCCGCCTTCGGCGTCGGAGCCCTGTCGTCGGCCTTGGCGGGGATGATGCATGATGGAAGTGCCAAGCCGATGGCCCTGATCATCTTGGTCAGTGTCTTTGGCAGTGCGCTGGCCCTTTACGGCTTAGCCTTGCCCAAGTCCGCGCGGTAGGCCTGCCAAGCCAAGAGGCTCCAGCCTGCCATTAGGCTAAGACCGCCCAGCGGTGTCACGGCCCCTAAGATCCGGGGAGCACCCAGCGCCATGGCGTAGAGCGTTCCAGCAAAGATCAGACCGCCGACGAGGAACAGATTTGCCACGGTCTGCATCCGCTCTAGTCCTGCTCGGGTAAGGCTCAAGGCCACCAAGGCGGCGACCGCGTGGACCAACTGATAGTGCGCGCCGGTCTTTAACCAGTCCTGCGCCTTTAGGTCAGTGATCGCGTGTGCCCCAAAGGCCCCGGCACCAACTGCGATCAATCCGCTCAGCGCAGCCAGTGTCCTCAGGTTATTTTGTCGCGACGTCATTGCTTGACCCTTCGTCACCGTTGCAAAGCCTGCACAGGACCTTAACGTGACCCCGACCAAAGCGATATGGCCGCGACAGACGGTTTGAGCTGGGTGTGGAAACGATAGAGCGAAGGACGACCGCCATGACCTTGACCCGCGGGGACGACTATCCCCTTCACCAGACCCCAGAGCCTATCGCCTATTCCGGTACGGACCGAAATTTCTATGACCGATACTTCTTCAATGGCTATGCCGCTGAAGGCGATCGGATGTTCGCGGTCGCCCTTGGGGTCTATCCCCATCTGAACGTCATCGATGCGCATTTCAGCGTCATTCGCGACGGGGTGCAGGTCTGTCTCCATGCCAGCGCCTGCCTGAATATGGAGCGGATGAACATTGCTGCCGGGCCAATCAGCATCGAGATCCAAGAGCCTCTTCAAAAGCTGAGGGTCATTGTCGATGATGCCCAGAACGGCATTAAGGCGGATATCGAATTTGTCGGCCGGTCCTTCCCTATTGAAGAGCCGCGTTTCATGCGGCGTATCGGTCCGCGCGCCTTTATGGACTACACCCGATTGACCCAGAACGGCCACTATACGGGCTGGATCGAGGTCGACGGCAAGCGCGAGCGTGTCGATGGCTTTTCGGGGACGCGCGACCGCTCATGGGGGGTGCGTCCCGTCGGCTCACGTGATCCGCAAGAGATGATGCCGCCGGCACCAATGCAGTTTTATTGGCTCTGGTCTCCGACTAGCTTTGAAGATGGTAGCTTCTTCTTTCACACTAATGACGACGCCCATGGACGGCCTTGGAACACGCGCGCGGTCTGGGCCTCCGATCAGTCCAATGCTGAGGAACATGCCCACTTTGAGGCTGCCAAGGCTAAGGTCGAGTGGAGGTCTGGCACCCGTCACGCTACCCGCGCGGTCATTGATCTGGTCGATGAGGATGGTGGCAAGGGCTCCGTGACCTTTGAACCCGAACATCAGTTCTATATGCGCGGCATTGGCTATACCCATCCAACCTGGGGCCACGGCATTTCGCACGGGATGCTCGAGGTCGAGCGCGAAGATATCATCCTGAAGGATGTTGATGTCCAGCAGATGCACAATCTGCATATCCAAGCCGTTTCCAAGGTCACCTATGTCGATGCCCATGGCCGCACGCGGGTTGGCCGAGGCGTGCTCGAGCAATTGGTGATGGGGGCCTATGAGCCTGCAGGCTTCACCGGCGTAACGGACTTTGCAAAATGAGTTTAGCCGATCAACTTTCCGCCTATCTGGGCCGACTGTGGGGGCGTGAGGTACAGGTGCTCGACCTGGCTCGCATTCCTGGCGGCGCGAGCCGTGAGACCTATCGCTTTGACGTTGACCTCGATGGCGAGCGCAGGGGCTTGATTCTGCGCCGCGACCCCGTCGGCAGCCTGATCGACACCGACCGGCGGTTAGAATTTTCGGCCGTTCAGTCCTTCTATGGTCGCGGGGTTCCGGCCCCCGAGCCAGTGGCTCTGGAAATGGCCGAGACCGAGTTGGAGCGTCCCTTCTTTATCATGGGCCGCATTGATGGGGGCAAGGCTGCCAGTCCCTTTACGGTCGATGCTTACGGCGTCCATGCCGCCACGATCGGCGAGCAGTTTTTCTCGAGCCTTGGCATCATCGCCAAGGCCGATCCGGTAGGCCTGCCGATCAGTGAGGTGGCCGAAAGCCCTGACCGGGCCGCCTGCTGGTCCAAGGAATTGGACTATTGGGCGGACGTGATTGAGACCGACCAGCTTCACCCTCAACCCATCGTTTGGGCGGCGATCCGCAAGCTTCGGCGCAATGCACCCCCACCTGCACAGAAGATTAGCGTCGTCCACGGCGACTATCGCACCGGTAACTTCCTGCATGACGGGGAGGGCAAGATCATCGCCATCCTCGACTGGGAAATGGCGCATCTGGGCGATCCGATGGAAGATCTCGGCTGGGCCATTGATCCGCTCTGGGGCCATTATGATCCCGATAAGGTCGGGGGTATGCTGACCCGTACCGAGGCCTTGAAGATTTGGGAACAGGCCAGCGGTTTAAAGGCCGATGTACAGGCGCTGGACTGGTGGTCGCTGTTCAATGCGGTCAAGGGCCAAGCCATCTGGACCTCGTCGGCCCGTGAATATCGCGATAGCGGCGGCAAGGACCCGGTTCTGGCCCTCTCGGGTTGGTACACGGCCCGTCGTCACGACAAGATCATTGCTGATCGCCTCGCAAGCCTGGAGGGCTGGGCATGACCCCTACCGCCGCAGAAGTCCTGATGGGCAATTTCATGGCTCTGGTAGAGCCGCCACCGCAGGAATCGGTGGGTGACTATATGGCCAGCCGCATTGCGGTCATTGGCATGAACTCCCTGCTTGCCAGCCAAGAAACTGAAATGGGGGCTGCTGTCCGCGTCTGGGAGAACGAGGCCATCTCGGCCCTACTGTCCAAGGCCGGTACGCCGTCGGCCACCTCGACCGAGGATCTCTCGATCACGGCTTTGGATGCTTTGAACGCCAAGCTTCGTTTGGTCCTGATCGCTGTCCATGAGGCGGTTGAGGCTAAGGGCGATACGGCGCTGGATCGCGAGATCTTGATCCTCTATCAGGCGATGGCCGACAAGCGCATGCTGGTCTTGCCCGTGATGGCGGGAAGCTGAGCGACCTTGTCGACCGACTCTGGTAGGGCTCGTCCATGAAACAGTGGATGCCCCTTGGTCTGTTCTACGCCACCATCTTTACGGTGACGGGGATCAGCACGCCCTTCATGCCCGCCTGGTTTCGGGTTGAAGGACTGAGCGGTGCGCAGATCGGCTTGATCCTGTCTGCGCCCATGGTTGCCCGTACCGTCACCGGTCCACTGATTGCGCTTTGGGCGGATAGTTTCCGACTGCGGCGCACGCCGGTCATGCTGTTGGCAGCCGGATCGGCCTTGGCCTATGGCGCTATCTCGCTATTGCAGGGCTTCTGGTTTTGGTTCGGCGCGTGGTTTGTGGCCTCGTCTCTGGTCGCCACCCTTCCGCCCCTCACCGACGTCCTTGGTCTGAGAATGGCGCGGCGAGACGGTTTTGCCTATGGCTGGCCACGCGGGATCGGATCGGTCGCCTTCGTCCTAGCCAATATCGCAATGGGGTGGGTGCTGACCCTCTATTCCCACCAAGCGATCCTCTATGCGACCTTGGGCTTCTCAGCCCTGTGCGCCCTTGGGGCTTGGGTCTTGCTGCCGCCTGAGCCGGTGCAGGAGGGGGCGCAACTGAACAGCCGCGACCGTCTGAAGGGGCTCGGCAATCTGTTTCAAAGTCCCATGTTCCTATGGGCGATCTTTTCCAGCGGCCTGATCCAAGCCGCCCACGCCTTCTATTACGCCTTTTCCACCCTGATCTGGCAGGCCCAAGGCATCCCGGCCAGCACCATTGGCGCGCTTTGGGGCTGGGGGGTGATCGCCGAGGTCGGCTTTATGTGGTTCTTTGAAGGGCTGCGCAGACGGCTTGGGCCTGAGACTATACTGATTATCGGCGGTGTCTGTGCCGTCCTGCGATGGATCGCCATGGGCTTTTCGCCGCCTGTGCCGGTGTTGTTTGCCCTTCAGGCGCTGCACGCCTTGACCTTTGCGGCGGTGTTCATGGCCTCCTTGCCTCTGATCGAACGCCACAGTCCTCCTGAAAGTGCCTCCGCCGCTCAGGTGGTCAATTCGGCCCTATCGAGCGGTCTGCTGATCGGACTGGCCACCAGTGTCTCTGGCCCCCTGTTCGACTGTGTCGGCGCGAAGGGCTATTGGGCGATGGCGCTCATGGCCCTGACCGGACTGATGGTGGCGCTGAAGCTTCGCAGTTTGACGTCGGGTTTGAAGGCTTGAGGTAAACAAGGCCCACTTCGGCCCACTTCCCCTTCTGGGGGAGGTACCCGCGCAGGGAGGAGGGGGTTTCGATGCCCTGTCAAAGAATGGGTTCAGCCCCAAAGCTCTGGGCTTGGGGGCATGATGACAGAGCCAACAAATTTCAATCCCGGCTCGCGGTCTTTGGCCAAGAGAAGCGGCCCGTCGAGATCCACGAACCCGACCCCTTGGGCAATGATCATGGCGGGGGCCATGGAGAGGGACGTGGCCACCATACAGCCGGCCATAATTTCTAGGCCCAAGGCTTGCGCCTCTGCCTTCAAGAGGAGGGCCTCAGTCAGGCCACCGGTCTTGTCGAGCTTGATATTCACCGCACCATAACGTCGGGCGCAGAGGGCTAGGTCTTGGCGGGTGTGAAGGCTCTCGTCGGCGCAGAGTAGGACGGGGCTTTGATAGCCTTCCAAGGCCTCATCTTCTCCGGCCTTGAGGGGCTGTTCGATCAGCTTGACGTCCAGCTTGGCGAAGTCCGGGGCCAAACGGACCAGGTCGTCAAAGCTCAGGGCCTCGTTGGCGTCGACCACCAGTCGGGTGAGCGGGGCTGCGACCCGGACGGCCTCGACCCGATCCAAATCATCAGGCCCGCCGATCTTCAGTTTGAGCATGGGACGTTTGGCAGACCTTGCGGCGGCCTCACCCATGGATTTGGGTCTACCAAGGCTGATGGTGTAGGCCGTCTTGACCGGATCAAGACGCGCATAGCCCGCGCGCAAAGAGGCCGGGATTCCAGTTTGCTTGGCCTCAAGGTCCCAGAGGGCGCAGTCTAGCACATTACGGGCCGCGCCAGCGGGTAGGAGGGTCTGCAGGGCGGTAAGGTTCGCACCGGCCTCAATGGCGGCCCTAGCCTGCTCAATCTGATCCTGCACCCCGGCCATGGTTTCACCATAGCGGCCATAGGGGACCGCTTCACCGCGACCGCTAATGCCGTCTTGGGTGATCGTGACCAGCGCCACATGGGCCTCGGTCTTGGCCCCGCGTGCGATGACAAAGCCGCCTGCAATGGGCCAGCGCTCGTTGTTAAAGGTCAGTCGGCGCACGGCGATGACGACTATTCCGTATCGGCGAGGGCGGCGGCATAGAGCAGATACGCGCGGCCCTGCTCATTGGATAGCAGGGTTGGCATCAAGAAGCCCTCTCGGTCGCGCGAGGCTGCATCGACGATCATGTTGGATTGCATTTCGACAAACCGCTCAGCCTTGGTCATCAGGCCACGATCCGATTGCAAGCGCTTTGCTAGGCGGCGGATTGAATTCTGGGCTAGGGCGGTGACCTTGTCCAAGGCCGCATCATAGTCGCCCGAATTGATCGATGAAGCGATCTCCTCAACGCTTGCCCTCGGCAGAAGGGACTGGGTGTCGATCTTCATATCGTGGATTTCTTGAGCCAAGATCGGTCCCAGCTGTTCTTCCTCGACGAAGTCTTCTTCCAGTGAGGTCAGAAGGTCTTTCCATGTCCATTGGTCAGACTGTTCTGAGCCGCTGCCAAGGTTCACTGACGTGATTGGGGGTGCCGGCGCGGCTGCCGCTGCTGGGGTCGGAGCAGGCGCGGTCCCAATGGCCGATGTCAATTTCAGGCGGGGACGCGTCTGACTTTCGTCGGGACGGACGATAGGTCTCGTGATTGGGTCTGGCCGTGTCGGGGAGGCCGGTGGCGTGCGCAAGACGGGGCGACCCGCGACGGGTTGGCGCAAGGTCGAACCGACCGCCAAGGGTGGTCTTTCGGCTGTTGGTACAGAGATCGGAGAAGGCTTTCTCTTGCCCATGGCTTCCAAATGCATGACCGCCAGGCCCAGGGCCTCGTAGTTGCGCCGGACCCGATCTTTGAACTCAACATCGAAGGTCTGGCTGTCCTCGGCGGCGCGCCGAGCGGCGAGGGTCAAGTCCTCAATGCCCTGGATCAGACCTTGGGCCAGGCCGGAGGTGACGATCTCAGCCTGACGGGCGGCTTCCTTCGGCAGGTTGGCCATCCGCGCTTCGAGGTTGGCCAGAAGTTCGGCAAATTCGGACACCACGGCGCGGGTCGAGACCAGCCCTTCGGTCAGTTGCTCTGATGAGCGCGCACCAGCCTCCTCGGCAAGGCGGGCGGACTGTTCAATCAAGGTTCGGGCTTCGCTGAGGCGCGCTTCAAACATGGCTTCAGCCTGTTGACCGGCTGTGAAGGAGGCCTCGCCCAACTGATCGATCTGTCCCTTGACGTGGGCCATTTGATCCTCGGCGGCCAGACGGGCCTCCTCTGCGGCCTGAACCATGGTCTCAATCATGTACTGGGTTTCCGCCAGAAGCACGTCGCGGTGGCGCAGTGAGGCGTCGGTCAGGGCGCTGAGCGAGTCGACGGCAGCGCTGGCAATGGCGGCCCTATGCTGGCGGGCGGCGTCACTCATGGCCTCGGCGCGGTCAATGCTGGATCCCGCGAGGTCATCGAACTGCTGATTGGCGTTGGCGACCGATTGGGTCACGGCATGAGCCGCTTCAATCGATTGGCTGACCAGAATGGCCAGCTGGTCGTGACGCTCTGCAAAGGTCTGCTCGAACTGTTCTTGCTCGGCCTTGAGGCTGTCGATGGTGGCCGACAACATGACCCGTTGCCGATCCATACCAGCGTCGGCGTCGCTCATGCGATCATGAACGGTGCGGCTCGCCGTTTCGAGGCGTTCGATCTGGACCTCTAGGCCTTGACCAGCGGCTTGGGTGCCTCGGTTGGCATCTTCGGCGGCGGCGGTCAGGTCGGCGGCCCGAGCGGTCAGCGAGGCTTCAGCCTCGCGCAATTGGGTCTCAGCCAGATCCGAGGCTTCGGCGACCATCCGGGCTTGACGCTCAACGCTGCTGACCACGCGGTCGGCCTGATGATCAAGCGCCGAGGTGACCCGGCCGAGCGCCTCGCGTTCTTCACCCATAACTTGGGTCAGGTGCTGGGTCGTGCGAATGGACTCGTTGGCCGCTTCTAGGAGGCGGCGGGTTTCTTCGGCGAGACCTTCGCGAAGGGCGGTCAGTTCGATCCTTGCCCGGGTGGCGGCATCAGTGGCGCCGTTGATCTCAGATCGGATGGTGGCGACGGCTGATCCTGCCGCTACCGCGGCGTTCGTAACCGGAGAGGCCAGATCATCGGCCAGATCATCGGCCAGACCCTTGGCCCGCTCAGCCTCGCGCGCGAACCGGGCCCCTTGGTTGAAGGCAAAGGCCGAGAACCCGATGAAACCGACCGGGGCTAAGGCTAAGAAACCGAAGACTGCCGTGGTAAAGGGTTCGAAGGCAAAGGCGCCCAACCGGCTTTGAAAACCCACGGCAAAGGCGAGCAATCCACCGATCCACAGGGCCGAGGCTAGGAGCGCGAATAGATAGACTTCCAATGAGGCTGTGGTTCGCTTGGCCGTTGACTTCCGCCGTGCCGGACCGGCGACAGCGCGCGGTGCAAATAGGGGCGTTTCGTCTTGCTGCGTTGCGGAGGTTCCTTGGCCTGTCTCCACGTCGACAGCTTTGTCTGCCGTGGCTAGAGCACCGAGCGACTGATTTGAACGCAGTTGTGTGGGCATCTCAAGGTCGTCGGGCTGCGTCGTGCCTAAGGTCTCGCGGCTTTCACTATCGCGCTGCGCCATGGCGGCGGAGGCCTTCTCAAGCGGGTTGCGGGTGCCGTGAGAGGGCTCGGCATCTGGCTCAAGCGCTGTTGGGCTATAGTCATAGACAGAGTTCGGCTCATCCGTGGCGGCGTCAAACGGCACTTGGGTCGTCGCGTCGCCGCTATTGGACGCGCCGCTTCCTGAGTCTGATGTCTTTTTGACCTTCATTGCCGACCTTGTCTGCGGCATGCACACCGGAAAGTGGGTGCCGGAGGGTTCATCCGCTATGGGAAAACTATCGAGTTACAGAGCATCCGCAAAGATGCTTTTACGCTTTTCCTTGGCTAGGCCACGCCTATTGTTGGGGACAAGGACTGGATTGAGCCGTTATAGGGATTTGATGCCGAGAATAGGTGTCACAAGGGTTGGAATTTTAGGCGCGATGAGCAGGTTTGACACACAGAACGGGAGGCGGCCCCGCAAGGTTGAGTTGCTCTATCTGTGCATGGGTCTTAACCAGCCGGGCTATAAGCTACCCCTGTTCGATGACAGTGGTCAGAGGATTCATTTCGCGATCATTCAGTCCTGCGTTGACTGCGGATGGGCTGAGCCTTGGTTTGCCAATCCTCTCGCGCCAGATTGGCTCGTGTGCCGTTTAACGGTTGCTGGGGTCCAGGCCGCAAGACTGGCAGAGGGCGTTAACGACGACTCCGAGACAGACCTTTGTGCTATGAGCGCGAATGGCTAGCCTTTGAGAGTTGAGGATCGACCTGTAGCCGCGGCCAGGACCAAATAGACTGCAGACGCTCAGGCGTTTCAATCTTTAGGCTGGGGTTTTCATCTGGCTTTCGAGAAAAAGCTGGTCAGCAATGTAGGCCCAAACCGCCTCTATCTCCTTTGCAGCCGCGCTATCTGGACACTGTTCGGCAGCCGACAGTCCAGACGAGATAAAAAACAGCAGGGCGCGACAGGTAGTCCAACGTCGACAACAATGTCGATCGCTTCCTTAACCAGTGTCTGCTCTCGACCATTGCGTTTTGACGGGGCCTGATTGAGCAGAATGTCTTTGGGCAACCTCGGGATCGAACAGGCTGTCGCTGTGCGTAAAGGTCAGCGCCCCATAGAAAAACCCTCCCCCTGATGTCAGGGAGAGGGTTCATCCGGATGGGTTCAGGGGCCGTCTTTCAACGGGATCCGTGAGGGTCTAGGTCGACCTATTTGGCTTTCGCCGCTTCGGCCTTGGCCTTGGCAGATTCGCTCAGGACATAGGCCCGGATCGATTCTGCTTGGTCGTTGGTCAGATATTCCTTGAAGCTGATCATGCCCATCGGCTGGCGAGCGCCGTCAATCACGACGGACTTCCAGTTTTCGGCGGACAGCAACATGGGAGATGTCTTCAGGTCTGGCAGATAGGTGCCAGAGACGCTCGCACCGTGACAAACCGAGCAGTTGGCGTGATAGAGCGCGAAGCCTTCGGTGACGGAGCCCTTGGACGTAACGCCCGTTAGGTCGATCTGCATCTTTTCTGGCAGAGGCTGTTCGGGAACCTTGGCGGTGCCGCCCAGCTTGAAGACGATCAGACGACCGGGCAGACGTGGGCGGTCAGGCAGGAAGACGTTCGCTGCCAGAGGAGCCGCGCCGCCGTAACCAACCATCAGGGCGATATATTGCTCACCATCGATTGAATAGGTCGAAGGGGCTGCAATGATGCCGTTATTGGTCTTGTAGCTCCAAACCTTGGTGCCATTCTTGGCATTATAGGCCACGAACTCGCCTTCAGCCGAGCCTTGGAACACCAGATCACCGGCTGTAGCCAGAACGCCGGCGTTCCAGAAATAGGGATGTTCAACGGTCCAGCGTGGCTTTTGCGCGACGGGATCCCAAGCGATCAGGTGACCCTTCATCATGGCCTTAATGGCCTTACGCGCCGCGTCGCCATCTGGAAGGGCTGTGGCTAGCGTATCAATGCCAATGTTCCACTTGCCCTGTTGATGGGCGTACTTGGTATCATCCTTGTACCCAAAGGGGACCGACATGGCCGGAATATAGACCAGGTTTTCCTTCGGGCTGTAGGCCATCGGGTGCCAGTTATGACCGCCATAGGGAGCTGGCATAGCCAGAGCAGGGTTCTTTTCATACCGTGCGCCGGGGACTTCGGTTGGACGACCGGTCTTCATGTCGACGCCCGTCGCCCAGGTGATGGGGATGTAGTTCTTGGCCGAGATCAGCTCGCCTGTCGCGCGGTCCAGAACGTAGAAGAAGCCGTTCTTGGGGGCCTGCATAACGACCTTGCGGGTCTTGCCGCCAATATCCATATCCGCCAAAATAATGTGCTGAGTGGCGGTATAGTCCCAACTCTCGCCCGGTGTGGTCTGAAAGTGCCAGACATAGGCTCCTGTGTCGGGCTTGAGTGCGACGATCGAGGAGAGGAACAGATTGTCACCCTTGCCGTCCGAACGCTTCAGATGGTTCCAAGGCGACCCATTGCCGGTGCCGACATAAAGAATGTCAAGGTCAGGATCATAGGCCATGGCATCCCAAGGGGTGCCGCCGCCGCCGGTCTTCTTCCAACCGTCACCGAACCAGGTGCCATTGGCCTTTTCAGCCAGAACCTTGTCCGAGGCCGCGCCATCGGGCTTACCTTCCGGGTTTGGCGTCATATAGAAGCGCCAGTCGAGCTTGCCGGTTGCCGCGTCATAAGCAGACAGGTAGCCGCGCACGCCATATTCCGCGCCGCCATTGCCGATCATGACCTTGCCCTTGATGACCCGAGGGGCACCGGTGATGGTGTAGGCCTTAGACTGGTCGACAGTAACGACGGACCACTTGACCTTGCCAGTCTCTGCATCCAGCGCGATCAGGCGGCCATCGAGGGCCCCGACATAGACCATGCCGTTCCAAACCGCGACTCCGCGATTGACCGTGTCACAGCAGGCACTGAAGCCGCGCTTGCCGTCGACCTTGGGGTCATAGGACCACTTAGGAGCGCCGGTCTTGGCGTCGAACGCATAGACCTTGGACCAGTTGGTGGTGGTGTAGAGGGTGCCGTCGACGATCAGAGGGGTGGCCTCTTGACCGCGGTCGGTGTCAAATTCGTGCGACCAGGCCACGCCCAGCTTGCTGACCGTGTCGGTATTGACCTGGGTCAGGGGGCTGTAACGCTGTTCTGAATAGGTCCGTCCAGAGGACATCCAGTTGCTGCCATCGGCATCTGCCGACGTCAGGCGAACAGCGTCAACCTTGCCCGCCTTGGGGCCCGGGTGGCATGCCACCAAAAGTAGAGACGCAGTAAGCGCCCCAATGATTGAAAGTTTCCCCATCGTTTCCTGCCCTGATTTCGTCCCACTTGCCGTGAGAAGATCGATTAGTATTTAGGTTGACGTCGATCATGTTGCATCGGTGCACCAATGCAACGGTTCAAGGCCTAATAAAGGGTTGCAACGCGCCCAAAATACGCCTTCGGTCAGGTTTGATCTTTAAATAGGACGACGTCTCGAATGATTACGGATATGCCTAATGCCCAACCCTCAGCGCAGGTTGAGACCGCGCAGGTTGAGACCCTTGTTGTTCGCGCCGCCCGTCTATCGCCTTCGCCCACCGATCCGGTCTTTTCTATCGTTCGATTGAAGGCCGAGGACCTGCAGGCGTCCCCGCGTCTGGACGAGGCTTTAAAAGCGGTTCCGGGTGCCTCTCTGTTTCGCCGGACCTCTAGCCTTTCGGCCAATCCAACCTCGCAAGGGGTTTCTTTGCGGGCCATTGCACCATCTGGGGCAGGCCGAGCCTTAGTGACCCTTGATGGCGTACCCCAAAATGACCCCTTCGGTGGTTGGGTAATCTGGACCGCGCTGCCACCAGAAGGTCTGTCAGGGGCTTTCGTCGTGCGCGGCGCCGGTGCTGGAGCCTATGGCGCAGGGGCCTTGACCGGTGTGGTCAGCCTTGATGAGGCCGGACCTGATAGCGGCTACGTCTTGGACCTTTCGGCAGGTGAGTTGGGCGCGGAGCGGCTGGCCCTGTCTGCGGCCACGGGTCCGCTCTTGATCGTGGGCAGCAAGGAACATTCGAACGGCTATGTGCCTGTGCGGGGCTCAAAAGCAGGCGCAGCAGATATTCAGGCAGGTCTCGACACTTGGACTGCTTCAGTGCGCTTACAGGGCTATATTGGCAATGCCGTCGGTGCCCTGCGGATTGGGGCCTATGAAGAAGAACGCGGCTCAGGCCTTCGCGGGACCAACAGCCGGGTTCAGGGCCAGCAAGCCAGCCTGACCCTCGTGCGCGACGCAAGGCCCAACGCTGCCGGATGGCGGCTGCAGGCTTGGGTTCGTCAGTCTGACCTCGCCAACAGTTCCGCAGCCGTGGCGGCAGGGCGGGCGACCACAACACCAGCCAATGAGCAATATGAGACACCTTCGACGGGCTATGGCGCCAACGCCGCTTGGCGCTGGGTTCAGCCCGGTTGGAGTGCTGAGGTCGGTGCCGACGCGCGGTTGACCGATGGTGAGGTGCACGAAAAGTTCCGATACCTGAACGGCGTCTTCACCCGTGACCGCCGCGCCGGTGGTCAAACCCAAGTGATCGGTGTCTATGCTGAAGCTTCGCGCCAGATGGGGCCTTGGTTGCTCGCCGGCGGCGCGCGGGTCGATCGCTGGTCGGCCAGTGATGGCTTCCGCCGGGAGCGCGATATTCAGACCGGTGCCGTGAGCTTGGATCAGACCTCGGCCAATAAGGACGGCATCCAGCCCACCGCCCGCCTTGGCCTTCGCCGCAGTCTGGGTCAGAACCAGTGGATCAGAAGCGCGGTCTATTCGGGTTTCCGGACCCCGACCTTGAATGAACTTCACCGGCCCTTTCGCGTCGGCAATGATGTGACAGAGGCCAATCCCGGCCTGAAGCCCGAGCGGCTTGGCGGGCTTGATCTGGCCATTGGCGGCGATCAGGCTTGGACGTGGAGCCTTGGCAGTTTCGTCAATCGGATTAGTGACCCCATCACCAATGTCACGGTCGGGGTCGGGCCAAAGACCTTCCCAACGGCTGGGTTCATTCCCGCGGGCGGCGTCCTTCGCCAACGCCAAAATGCCGGACAGATTGATGCCTATGGTCTCGAGGCCGAAGCCTCAACTGATTTGACCCCGGCGCTCAAGCTTCGCGCGGCGATCTCGGCGACCCATGCGCGGGTCGATGGCGGAACTACTGCGGCGCAGCTCAATGGCAAACGCCCCGCCCAGACCCCGGAGGTGACCACTGTGGGCTCACTGATCTGGACGCCGGCACCGCGCCTGAGCGTCAATGGTGACATACGGCTCGAAGGTTCGCGCTTTGAAGATGACCTCAATGCCCGCAAGCTTGGACCCGCCACCTCGGCGGACTTGCGCGTGCGTTGGCAAGTGGTCAAGGGAACGGACCTCTACATCGCGGCAGACAATGTCACCGACGCCAAGATTTCCATTGGTCGAACGGCCGATGGGGTCGACAGCTATGGCGCGCCGCGTCAGATCCGGGTTGGCTTGACCCTTCGGCGTTAGGGCTTGGCCGCCTTCCAATAGATCAGGCGAACCATCATCTCCCCGATCTCGTGGATCGGGGTGGTGGCGACCGAAAGAACCTGTCCATCGTGCGGCGCGGTGGCCGTCACGATGACCGTGCCGAAGGGGTCGGAGACTGTGGCTAGCAGGTCGCCGGTCTTGACCTTCTGACCGATGGTTACCTTGACCCGCACATAGCCGCCGCGCTGGGCGGTGATGTCGGTGGTGTCATTGCCGACATAGGGCTCAGGGCCTGACAGATCGACCTTGCCGCTGATCATGCCGCTATCGATCATTAGATTGCGAATGCCGGTGAGGGCGCGCTGGGTCATGGCCGGATCAAACACCTCCGGTGCTCCAAGCTCCGCCGTGACTGCTTGGATACCGACCGGGTTGAACTCTTTTTCAATCGTGCCTCGCACGCCCGGATCGAGGGCAATGACGTCAGGGCGCAACAGGTAAGCCATATGCTTGGCTGCGGGGGTCTCGGCAAAGACATAGAAGGGATAGAGGGTTCCGCGCGACTGGGTATGCAGATCGACAGCCATGTCGGCATTGCCCATAAACAGCTTGGTCCAGAGCCGACCGGCATAGACTTTAATGATCTCGTCCGAGTTCACATCACCGGGCATCTTGCGGTTCAGATTGGCTCCTGTGGCCCCTTGGCTGGGCTTAAATTCGCGCGCTGCTTGAAGAAGGCCCGGCTGATTGAGCCCAGGAATGCCGATCACCACACCCTTGAGGCCTTTGGGGTCGAGATCCTTGAACAGGTCTTGGATCACCCCGATGCCGGTCAGCTCATCACCGTGGACGGCGGCGGTCAGCAAGAGGCGCTTGCCGGGAGCCGCGCCCTTGGCCACCAGCACCGGCACGTACCAGCCTTGTCCCGTCGCCTGATCGGTCACTCGAAAAAAGAAGTGGGACAGGCTGCCGCTCGGCAGGTCTGCGACATCCAGCTGCTCGATCACCGGCGCTCCATCGATCCGATCCCCGGTCCTGATTGTCGCGCCGTGGGTGACGCCGCTGCTCAGTGACCAAAGCCAGAGCGCAGCGATCAGGGGCTTGAAGGTCATGGGGATGCTCCTCGGACGGCAGGGGATCGATAGGAAACCATTAACCCATTGGGTCGTCATATCCGCGCGTTCACCGTCGTTAAAGCACGCTAAAGAGGGAACCGCCATGAACACCGAACTGACCATGCTGACCTGGACCCTCGTCCTGGCCTTCGTTCAAATTCTCGCCTTCGATATTGCTCGTACTGGCCAATATGGTTTGAAGTGGAATACCGGCCCACGTGACGAAGAGATGCCACCGCTGAGCGCTATGGCCGAGCGCCTGCGCCGGGCCCAAAATAACCTGTTTGAAACCCTGCCGCTGTTCATCGCTGCCGTGGTGATCGCGCATGTGGCCGGAAAGGAATCGAGCACGACAGCCTTGGGCGCTCAAATCTATTTCTGGGGCCGCGTGGCCTATGTGCCGCTCTATGCCTTTGGCGTGCGTCAGGTGCGTTCGTTGGTCTGGCTTGCCAGCACCGCAGGCCTGCTGATGATCTTCTGGGCCCTATTGGCCGGTTGATCTAACCGATTGGGGCGGGTCCGAGCGATCCGCCCCCTTTCGGTTCTAGGTCTTCAAACAGTCGCGATAGAGATCGCGCAGCACATTTTTCTGAACCTTGCCCATCGCATTGCGGGGTAGGTCCTCGACCAAGATGATCTTGCGAGGATGTTTAAAGCGAGCCAGTTGCTCCCGCACGCTAGTCCCAAGATCGGCCAGCAACGGTGCTAGTGTCTTTTCGGCCACGACCAGAGCCACAACGGACTCGCCAAAATCAGGGTCTGGTACGCCAATGACGGCGGTCTCGGCGACACCCGCCACCGCATCGAGAACGCTCTCAATTTCCTTGGGATAGATATTGTAGCCGCCTGAGATAATCAGGTCCTTGGCCCGGCCGACGATGGTGACGCGGCCATCAGGGCTCTTGACTGCGACATCGCCGGTGATGAACCAGCCGCCGTCGCGAAATTCCTGCGCCGTCTTTTCGGGCATGCGCCAATAGCCGCTAAAGACGTTGGGGCCTTTGATCTCGATAACGCCGGGGGTGTTGTGGGCTAGAGGCGTGCCTTGCTCATCGGCGATGCGCAGGTCGACCCCGGGCAGAGGATAGCCGACCGTCCCGGCCATGCGCTCGCCGTCCAGAGGATTGGAGGTGATAATCCCTGCCTCGGTCATGCCATAGCGCTCCAGCACGATTTGGCCGGTGCGGGCCTCGAACTGGCGAAGGGTTTCAGCCAACATCGGAGCTGATCCGGAGATGAACAGCCTGACCGATCCACAGTCCGCTGCGCCAAACTCCGGCAGAGCCAGAAGGCGGGTATAGAAGGTCGGCACCCCCATCAGCACCGTAGCCTTGGGCAACAGGGCCTTGACCTGATCCGCATCAAAGCTGGGCAGAAAGATCGTGGTCGCGGCGCTTAAAAAGGCTGTGTGCAAGGCGATGAACAGGCCATGGACGTGAAAGACCGGCAGGGCATGGAGCAGCACATCCTCGGGCGTAAAGCCCCATAGCCGGTTCAGTTCTTGCGCATTGGAGGTCAGGTTGCCGTGGCTGAGCATCGCCCCTTTGGACCGCCCGGTGGTGCCCGACGTATAGAGGATGGCCGCAATATCACTGGCGGTACGCGGTGCTATGGCTGGATCAGGCTTCGCGGCTAGGGCCTTGGCCCAGAGCGGGCTTTCGGGTGTTGTGCCCATGACCGCCACATGATCAGCGGCGGCGTCCCGCAAGCTGCGGGTCACAAACAGGCGCGGTTCACTATCATCGAGGAAATAGTCGACCTCGGTAGCCGTGTAGGCGGTATTGAGCGGCACAAAGATCGCCCCGACGCGCAGACAACCCAGATAGAGCGCCATGGCCCCAACCGACTTATCGACCTGAACAACAATCCGGTCCCCTGCTTCGACGCCGTAGGTCCGCAGCACTGAGGCGAACTGGGCGGACAGATTATCAAGCTGGCCATAGGTCGGACCGTGGCCCTCGGCATCGATCAGGCTCGGTTTGGCACACGCCGCCAAAAAGCGGTCTTGAAACAGGCTGTAGAGATTATCGTTCACGGCAGGGCCTCAGAGGGGGGGCAGGTCGGTCGAGCCCATCTTACGACCTCTAAGGCTTAGGTGCGATGGTCGATGATTGATTTTCGTTCTGCGGCTCGGGCATGCCGTCGGCTTTGTCGTAAACTCCCTCAGGCGGTGAGTGGACGATCATTGATTGCGGTGATGGGCTTTCAGCTTGCAGACAATGTGGCAACTTCAAGGGCTAACCGACGCTGATCTTAGATCAGTAGGGCCTAGACCTTTTGGCCGTCTTCCTTGGTAAAGCCTTCGGGCTGGTTTTCGAGTAGGTCTAGTGCCCTTTCCGAGGGGCGGCATAGGGCCGTGCCCTTGGGCGTGACCATGATCGGGCGGTTGACGAGGATGGGGTGGGCGACCATGGCCTCTAGGATCGAGTCATCCGTGGCTGTTGGCTCCAGAAGGCCAAGCTCTGCAGCGGGCGTGCCGCGATCGCGCAAAAACTCCCGGAGCGGAACACCTGCTGTTTTGACCAATTGTCGAAGCTGATCTTTGGTCCAGCCGGCCTTTAGATATTCAACCACCTGCGGCTCGTACCCTGCGGCTTTGGCCATGGCCACGACATTGCGCGAGGAGCCGCAGGCCGGGTTGTGGAAGATGGTGATGGGGAAATCAGAGGCGCTCATGGCTCAGTCCTTGGATGGGGTGGATGATTGGCGCGCGGCGAGGCGCTGAACCGCAGGGGCACTTTCGTACCAGCCCTTACTGGCATTGACGATGGCGACGATCGACAACATCACCGGCACCTCGATCAGCACACCGACAACCGTGGCGAGAGCCGCGCCCGATTGGAAGCCAAAGATGCTGATCGCAGCGGCGACGGCCAGTTCGAAGAAGTTGCTGGCTCCGATCAAGGCCGATGGCCCCGCGACGCAATGGGCCTCTCCGGTCAGGCGGTTGAGCAGATAGGCAAGGCCCGAATTGAGATAGACTTGGATCAGGATCGGCACGGCTAAGAGCGCGATGATCAGGGGTTGTTGTAAGATCTGCTCGCCCTGAAATCCGAACAGCAGAACGAGGGTCGCGAGCAGGGCGGCGATGGACGCGGGCTGTAGAGTGTTCAGAAGCCGGTTCAGAGCCTGCGGTCCTGCTGACCGCAGAAGAGCGGCTCGGATCATCTGCGCTGCAATGACCGGCACGACAATATAGAGCCCAACCGATAGGACCAGGGTCTGCCAAGGGATGGTGATTGATGACAGGCCCAGCAACAGACCAACGATGGGGGCGAAGGCCACCACCATGATCGTGTCATTCAGGGCCACTTGGCTGAGCGTAAAGTTCGGTTCGCCTTTTGTGAGGTTGCTCCAGACAAAGACCATGGCCGTGCAGGGGGCAGCGGCCAGCAGGATCAGACCGGCAATGTAGCTGTCGATCTGGTCTGCCGGCAGATAGGGACGAAAGAGCCCACCGATAAAGATCCAGGCCAACAGGGCCATGCCGAACGGCTTGACCAACCAGTTGATGAACAGCGTCACACCAATACCGCGCCAATGGTTGCGCACCTCGCCAAGGGCCGCGAAATCGACTTTAACCAACATCGGAATGATCATCAGCCAGATCAGACCGGCCACCGGCAAATTAACCTTCGCGACCTCAAGGCGCGCAATGATCTGGAAGGCGGGTCCAAAAAAGTGACCCAGAGCAATGCCGACGATGATGCAAAGACCGACCCAGACGGTCAGATAACGCTCGAACACGGACATTTAACAAACTTCCTTCTGGCGTAGTGGTGTCGGGGCACATTGTTGCGCTTGAGACAGCAATTGGTTCAGAGGCGAGCAAATTTCCGCCGCGCCGCCGCAGCAGTCTGCGACCAGAAAACCGACCAGCGTCGTCATGGTCGAAAAGTCAGCCTGATAGATGATCGACCGCCCCTTGCGCCGTGATGTCGTCAGGTTGGCTTGGCTCAATATGTTGAGATTGGCTGACAGGCTGTTCGGCACCATACCCAACCGCCGCGCGATCTCTCCTGCGGCCAGACCCTCAGGCCCGGCCGATACAAGGAGCCGAAAGATCTCGAGGCGGCCTTCGTGACCGAGGGCGGAGAGGCTGAGGGTGGCAGATTTTAATTCCATAGTTCTAGGATAATAGAATCATGTGACGCTTTGAAGGGGCAAGGAAACAAGGTGCCCTTCGGGCCACTTCCCCCTCTCGGGGGAAGTGCCGGCGAAGCCGGGGTAGGCGGTTACCCTGCCGTTTGGGTGCTGAGTGTCTCGCGCAATTCGCGCTTGAGGAACTTGCCGCTGGCATTGCGCGGAAGGGCCTCTTCCATGAACCAGACATAGCGCGGGGCCTTATGCTTGGCGATCAGACCAGCACAGTGCTCACGCAAGGCGTCGGCGGTCAGGCTGGCACCTGGATGCAGGACCACAGCCACAGCGACCTCTTCACCCAAACGATCGTCCGGCACGCCAAACACGCAGCATTCGGCCACAGCGTCATGACGGAAGATGCAGGACTCGACCTCGGCGCAATAGACGTTTTCACCGCCCCGCAGGACCATGTCCTTCTTGCGATCGACAATATAGATGAAGCCCTCTTCGTCGAGGCGGGCAACGTCGCCGGTCTGCAGCCAGCCATCAACGATGGTCGAGGCAGTGGCCTCAGGACGGTTGATATAGCCCTTGATCACCGGCGAGCCCTTGACCCAAAGCTCTCCAACCGCGCCGACGGGCAGCGTATTGCCGCCATCATCCACGACCTTGACGATCAAGGTGGCGACGGGAGGACCGGCACTGTCTGGTCGGTCAATGAAGAAGTCGCCGGAGATCGAGGTGATTATACCGCTGGTCTCGGTCATCCCATAGCCGGTGTTCGGACGTGCCGTGGCCACTGAGCTGTCAATCTTGGCTACCAGGTCGGGCTGAAGCTGCGCGCCGCCGCCGCCCAAGGACAGCAGGCTCGACAGGTCATATTTGCTAAAGTCCGGGTGGGTGATCAGTTCGCGCGACATCATTGGCACGCCGCTCATGGCCGTGACCTTTTCGCGAGCGATCAGCTTGAGCGCATCACCAGCATCCCACTTGTACATCAGCACAATGGCCCCGCCGCCTGCCGTGGTGGCATAGGCACCGCAATTGTTGGCCGTGACGTGGAACAGAGGCGTGGTCAGCAAGGCGGTCGGCCAAGGGATCGACTCTGGATTAGGCGCCGGGGTGTTGGTGGCCCGCTGGATGGCGAGGTTCTGGGCCTGACCGGCAAAGACCATGTTGAACAGGTTAGCGATGCAGCTGCGATGGGTCAGCTGTGCACCCTTTGGACGACCGGTGGTGCCGGAGGTGTAGAAGATGCAGGCATCATCATCGGGATCGATGGCTGCGCCGGGCAGGACGGAGGCTGTGGCCTGGACCTCTGCCCACGGCGTCACGCCTGCTGGGATATTAGCCGTGCGAATGGCCACGACCTTGATGCCCTTGGCCATGCCGGGCCGTTCAGCGATACGAGCAAGACGCTCGGTATCGACGAACAGGATCTTGGGCGCGGAATCTTCGAGCGCAAATTCCAGCTCATCGGAAACCCACCAGGCGTTCAGGCCGACGACGGCGACGCCAAGGCAAAGGCTGGCCCAATAGATTAGCATCCATTCTGGGTAGTTGCGCATGCCGATGGCGATCCGGTCCCCGCGCTTGATGCCTTGGGCCGCAATCCAAGCGGCGATCGAGGCGACCTTGTCATGGGCTTGGCCATAGGTCAGGCGCTCGTCCTCATAGACGATATAGTCGCGGTCAGCGAAGGCGACGGTCGACAGCCAAAAGTCTCGGATGGTCGGCGGTGCGTTCTTGTAGGCCAACAGGCTCTGCCCGCGCACTTCGATCTCGTGGACTTCGAGCGGAGAGCCGGGGCCCGACAGTTCGGCGCGGGCCTGCTTCAATTCAGCGTAATACATAGATCCTCCAGCAATCCAATCTTGGCGTTGGTTGTGTTTGTGCGGGCGCGAGCAGCAAGGTTTGCTGTCCAAGTCCCCTCACTCCTTATGGTGACAAGCCGTCGCGTGTAACGCCAGTCGAAATCGTTACGCGAGCGTCAGGCAGCGGCTGCCAAATCATCTTTTGTGCGCTGCTGAGCCAAAATGGCGATGTCGGCATCGGCCGAAAGGCCAAGGGCCTGCATCATCTCATCCCGATCAGGCCCAAGTTTCGGCGGATAGGCGGCAGCCTTGCTCTTCTTACTCTTAGCCCAATAGCTGAGAATTCGAACCAGATTGGCCGGGCGGCGTAGCCAAGCATCGGGATGTTCTAGCATGTGGAACCCGCGCAGGGCCTCGCGCAGCAGATTGGTTTCAGTGCGAATGGCCGGACCGATGCCGTCTTCAAAGAAGCTGAGCAGGATGCGGGTGCGCAGACGTGGCTTGTAGTCTGGGGTCAGGATCTGTTCAGCCCGTTTGATCGCTCCGCGGTCTTGGCGCTGCATGACATCGAAATAGGGCTTTAGATCTGTGTGAAGCCGCTGCTGATAGGCCAGCAACCGCGCCTTGGGATCGCTTTGGGCGGTCAGCACGTCACGCAGGGCATAGGCCGCCACCGCCGCGAACGAACAGCCCCGGCCATAGAGCGGGTTGGTGCGGATCAGGGTGTCGCCGACGGCGAAGAAGCCGAGCACGGCAGGCACTTCGCCGGGTGCGAGATCACGCCAACGACTGAGCAGGTTGCCCATGCCAAAAACCTTGCTGACGGCCTTGGATAGCGCCTTGTCGGTCCAGACCTTCAGGCCCGGAATATTGGCGACAATGCCGTCCCACGTCTCGGGGTGAACAATGGCCTTGCGCATCTCATATTCGATTTCAGGCGTGCAAAGGGTGATCGAGAAGCAGCCATTATCAGCCGGAAAGACGCCAAACTTCAGATAGCCCAGATCGCCCGTGGCCGGGGGATTGTCATCACGCGATGGCTCGACTTGACCGGGGTGTAGGCGATAGTGACGGGTGAAATAGAGGATGCCCGCGCTCTCGCTGGCCTCAGAGATGGCGGCATTGGCGGCCATGAGCTGATCAATCGCCGAGCCGTTCTTGCCGCTGGCATCAATGACCATATCGGCCAGCATCTCAACCGGTCCGGTCTCATCCTCGCCGCGAAGGCCCGTGACCGTGACAATACCGTCCGCATTGGTCTCAGAGATCAGGCCGCGGACAAACAGGTTCGACTTGATGGTGATGTTGGGTAGACGATCGACATAGCGGCGAATGACCAGTTCCAAGGTCGTGCGCCGACTGGTCAGGATGGACAGGTCCGCATCTTCTTGGGTTGGCTGATAGGTCGGCTTTTGCAGGGGAGATAACATGCCCTCAAAGCCGAGTTCCCGCACCCCGACATCCAGCAGTTCTTGGCGCAAAGTGGGGTGGTCGGTCTTGATGATGGTGTTCAGACGGGCCAAGAAGGCGTGGCTTTGACGAAGATGGCCTACGCCGCGCCGGTTCCAGTCGTGAAAGGCCTCGTCCGGACTGCCCTCAGGCGGCGGTCCATCACGCTCAATCAGGGTCAGGGACTTGCCCGTCGGACCCAAGGCGAGTGCCGTACAGAGACCGGCAATGCCAGCCCCGATCACGAGGATCTTCTCCGTCATATCCAGCCCATCATTTTCATAGCGACGATCATGTGCCGCCGTTCCCAGCGACCATATCAAATATGCCGACCATCTCTAACTGGATTTAAATCACATGGGTCGCCGTTCCAGCAACCACGTACCAGGTGACAAAGAGGCTACAGATCAGCGCACCGGGCACATAGCTGTTGGTCCGCCGCCAGGTGAAGGTGGCAATAGTGGCGATGACGGCCATCAGCGGCAGGAACTGGATCGCCACGACGGTGCTGAGCGGATCAAAGCCGGTCAACAGATGTCCTGTCGCGAACAGGACGCCATAATCGACGGCGAGGAACACCAAGAAGCCTAGCGCCAAGGCGGCGATGGCCGATAGATATTGCGCGCGCGCGCTATCGCCCTGAACCGTCAAGCGGCCATGCAGGTCGCGCAGGGTGACGAGGAAGAAGGCCGTGAAGGGCAGGACATAGATCAGGGCGATCTTGAACTGCTGAGGGCTGAAGAGCTTGAGAGCCACGACCCAGAACCGGAAATCGACGGTGAATAGCCGGTCTGCGATCATCAAGGACAGATAGCCCATGGCGACCGTCAGTATTGCCACCAGGGCGCTCATGCCCCAGTGATTGTCGAAGCTCTCTTGCGGCTTGGCCTTTTGAACGGCACGCATCACCAGAGCGATGGCGCCATTGAGCACCGCCCAGACAATGACCTGATTGGTGATAGACTGCGGCATTAGGCCAAAGGGCTTGAGAAACAGGGTTACGGCAATGAAGGCGGGGAAGTAGGTGACGATCGGCAAGAAGGCGGTGGTCAGCAGCTTGCGGTTCCAGCTTGCGTCCCGCTGAGCCAGCGCTGCTTGAGCCGGATGTTTCAGGGCGGCAAAGGCAGGTAGGCTGAGTAGCAGTTCGAAGGTGCCAAGCAGCAGAACCACAAAGCCGATAAAGCCAATGCCGGTTCCAACCTCTTTCCAGATCCAAATCTGGTCGGAGGCCGCGCGCGGCATGCCACCGCTCAAGGTCTGAGCAAACCAATCAAGGCTATAGCCGATAGCCGCCGTAGAGATGTGATCGCCCGGATGGGTCACGGGCGGGGTGCTCAGGCGGCGCGCTGTACCCATGGATATATCGCCATAGACCTTGCCCGGCACCACAGCATCAGGGGTGCCAAACACGGCCTTGAGCTTATCGCTCCCAGTGACAGTGTTGGCTTGACCGACATGCCACATGGTCTTTGAAAATTCGTCAAACTGACTGAAAACAAGACCGAGATTGCGCGGCCATGTCGGTGAGCCTTCAGCGGCGAAGGGCGCGCCGGTCGAGGAGCCTTCGAGGACGACAGAGCGATAGGCGTCGGGCATGGCCGCAGCGGCAGCGAGCACCGTCCAGCCGCCCATACTGTGGCCTTCCAGTCCGATCTGATCCTTGTCGACCATGGGCAGGGTGCGCAGATAGGCTAGGCCATCAGGCCCGCCAAAGCCTTGGGAAAAGGCTACTCCTCCGCTATAGCCGTGACCGGTCTGGTCCAGCGCCAGCACGACATAGCCGCGCCGTGCGAACTCGATGGCAAAGCCGCTCTGGGTCTCGCGGCTGTTGATATAACCATGGACAGCGAGGATGCCGGGGGCGGGGGTCTTGGCGGTTGCAGTCTTGGGAACATAGAGTAGGCCGCTCATGGGCGTTCCGCTGGCACCGGTAAAGCGCACATCGGAGACGCTGACGCCGCCAGAGGTCTGGATCGTAGCGGCCAGCCAAGAACCGACCAATATCAACGCCCACCCGGCCAAATAGAGACGCCAAGACTTGCCCATTTTTGTTTCCCCCACTTTAATTATGTAAGTCTGACCTGAGATGGGCGATTGCACAATCATCTATCGGGGCCACAAACAAGGCCCCCTTCGTCGCTTCGCGCTATTTCCTCCAGAGAGGGAAGATCGAACACGTTAAATCTACCCCCTTGGGGGAAGTACCGGCGGAGCCGGCGTGGGGGGCTCGCATCATCGTTAAAAGCGCGTAGTTTGATAAAAACCAAAGTGAGGAAACGATCATGGCTTACGAAGACATTCTCTATCGCGTCGATGATAGCGTCGCGGTTATAACCCTGAACCGTCCGGACCGGCTCAATGCTTGGCGCGGTCAGATGGCCATCGATGTGCGGGCGGCCATGAGGGCGGCGAGCGACGATCCTGCCGTAAGCGTGATCGTCCTGACCGGAGCCGGGCGCGGCTTCTGTGCTGGGGCCGACATGAACAATTTGCAGACCATTCAGTCGGGCGACAGCTCTGCCCGCTCGTCGGCTGCCGCTGCGGCAGAAACGCCGTTTGATCCGGGCAGCCGCAAGGATTTCCAGACCGCAAATTCCTACTTTCCTTCGGTGCCAAAGCCGATCATTGGGGCGATTAACGGAGCCTGCGCGGGTTTGGGTCTGGTCCTGGCGCTCTATTGCGACATCCGCTTTGCCGCCGACACGGCCAAGTTCACCACGGCCTTTTCGCGCCGTGGCCTTATTGCCGAGCATGGGGTGAGTTGGCTCTTGCCGCGTCTGGTCGGCATTGCCAATGCCGCCGACCTGCTGTTCTCAGCCCGCGTGGTTGAGGGCACTGAGGCTCAAGCCTTGGGACTGGTCAACCGGGTCGTGCCGCATGAGCATCTGGAGCGCGAGGTCATGGCCTATGCCCATATGTTGACCAAACATGTTTCGCCCCGGTCGATGCGCGAGATGAAACGGGAGATCTGGAATGGACTGTTCCAGTCCTTGGGTGAGGCGATTGACGATGCCAATCAAGACATGCTGGCCAGCTTTGCCTCCGAAGATTTCAAAGAGGGTGTGGCCCACTTTGTCGAAAAGCGGGCTGCGAACTTTACCGGGCGCTGACCGGTTGGCTTGACCTGCCGCGAGGGCTCGTGAAAAAGGGTGCAAGGCAGGTTGTGCCTTGCGGAACCTGATTTCATGAGCGTGGCCTTCACCAAGGAAGAAGATAGCGAAGCGGCGGCGGCGAACCTGCCCGATCGTCCGATCTCGCCCCATCCCAATCTGGTGACCGCCAGCGGCTTAGCCTTGATCGAGGCGGCGCTGGCTGAGGCTCAAGCGACCTACGGGGCGGCGCAGGCCGGTGGTGAGATCAATACGGACCGTACGGCGATGGCCCGCGCGACCCGAGACCTGCGCTATTGGTCCTCACGCCGCGTGTCGGCTCAACTGATCGAGCCGGCGGGAGCAGCCGATGAGGTGATGTTTGGACGGCGGGTGACGCTCGACCGCAAGGATGGCCGTCGCCAGGTCTTTCGCATTGTCGGTGAAGACGAGGCCGACCCTGCCAAGGGGGGCATCTCCTACCTGTCACCGATTGCCCGAGGTGTGCTGGGAAAATCGGTCGGTGATGTGGTCGAGGTCGGCGGCGGTGAGGTCGAAATTGTAGCGGTTGAAAACCTTTAGCGGCCTTCGAACACGGCAGGCCGCTTTTCCATAAAGGACAACATGCCTTCGCGGGCATCAGCAGTCTTGAGCAGCGGCATCAGTTGCAAGAACACGTGATGGACGTGGTCGTTGAAATTCTCAGACAGGCCCATCCGCATCATCCGCTTTGAGGCCTGCACGGCGAGCGGGGCATTGGCAGCAATCTCTTGGGCCAGAGCCATGGCGCGGGGCATGACCTCCGCCTCGTCAACCACGACCGAGACCAGACCCATGGCCTCGGACTCGGTGGCATTGAGCGTGCGGCCAGTAAAGATCAATTCGGCAGCCTTGGACCAGCCAATCATGCGGGGTAGAAACCAGGTGCCGCCGGACTCCGGCACGATCCCGCGCTTGACGAAGGCGGCTGAAAGCTTTGCGCCCTTGGCCATGATGCGAATATCGCAGCCGAGCGCGGTGTCGAGGCCATAGCCTGCCGCTGAGCCATTTAGGGCGCAGATGGTGGGCTTTTCCATATTGAACATGACAGTCGGCGGCGTGAACTTCAGGTCAATATTGGTGGCATTGTTGTTGCCATTGGAGATGCCACCTTCACTCGGACGAATGACCTCGGTCAGGTCAAGCCCCGCACAGAAGGCCCGGCCCGTGCCGGTCAGGATTACGGCTCTAACGGCGGGGTCCTTGTCGGCTTTGAGCATGTGCTCGGTCAGTTGATGCAGCATGTCGCGGCTGATGGTGTTCATCCGCTCTGGCCGGTTTAGGGTGATGGTCGCGATATGGCCGTCTATGGCATAGAGAACTTCAGCATTGTCGGCGTCGTTGGCTGCTTGAACTTGGGACATATGAGGTTCCGTCTTTAACTAAGGGCGCAGCCGGCAATGGTGATGCGGTGCATCACGCGGCGGTGGCCGTGATAATCATTTTTGGCAAAGTGCCAGCTGGCGCGGTTGTCCCAGATGGCGACCGAACCCGGCTTCCATTGCAAGGTGCAGACATTGTCCTGCGCGATGGCTTGGGCATAAAGATACTGCAGCAGGGGCAGGCTTTCCTCGCGGGTCCAGCCGTCAAACCGGGTGGTGAAGGACGGATTGACATAGAGCGCCTTGCGCCCGCTGGTCGGATGGGTGATGATCACCGGATGGACAGCAAGCGTCTGCTCATCATGGCCGCGGAAGATGCTGGCAATGTCGGTCTTGGCATAGACGCCTTCATGTCCATAGATGTGATCGGCGGTGTGGACAGCGCGGATGGTCTCCAACGTCGCCTTTAGTCCATCCGAAAGGCTGTCATAGGCGGCATACATGCTGGCAAAGAGGGTGTCGCCGCCGCTGGGGGGCAGTTCACGGGCCAGCAGGATCGAGCCCATGGCCGGTTCCGCATCATAGCTATGATCCGTGTGCCAGCCGCCGCCAATATTGAATTTCTGGTTCTCTTCCTTCTGAACCAGCGCGATTTCTGGATAGAGATCATTGATCGGGAAGAAGCGGTTATAGTCGATCTCGCCCCATTGACGGGCAAAGGCGATATGTTGCTCAGGGCTAAGGTCCTGCCCGCGCACCGCAACTACGCCATTTTCAGCCACGGCCGAGCGTAGCCAATCTATTTCGCTCTCACCCAGACGGCTCAGGTCTAGGCCCTCGACCTCTAGGCCGCAGGTCGCAGAGAGGGCGCGCACGGACACATTAGCAGCGAGCATGGATGGGGCCTTTCTTCGGATCTGTCAAAATCACGCTAAGGCCCCGTCTGCGATAGGACAATAGAGTTCGTCTGAATCTGTAACATGTATTGTCTTGGTGCGCAGATGCCCATAGCCTGAAGGATGAAGGGGCAATCAGCGTCCCCAGTGAAAAATAGATTTGGGAGTAGACTATGGTGCTGCGTAAATATTTGCTCGCGTCGGTCTTTTTGGCCTCGGCCTTGGCGCTGGGCGGCGCACCTTCGGTCTATGCCAAGGACCGCCCCACCGACTATGCAGTCATCAAGCCGGTTGCCGCAGAGAAGGTTGGCTTTGATGCTGAAAAGCTGAAGGCGCTGGATGCCGCCATGGCGGCGTCGATCACCGATGGCCAGATCGCAGGCATGACCACCTTGCTGGTGCGCCATGGTCAGGTTGTTGAGTTCAACACCTATGGCAATGCCTCGACCGCTAAGAACAAGCCGATGGCTAAGGACACCTTGGTCCGCATCTATTCCATGACCAAGCCGATCACCGGCGTGTCGATGATGATGTTGTTCGAGCAGGGCAAGTGGACCCTCGATGATCCGGTTTCCAAATTCATTCCGGAATTTGATCATCTGACGGTCATGACGGGCCTAGATGACAAGGGTCAGATGATCACGGTTCCCGCCAAGCGCTCGCCAACCATGCGCGAACTGATGAGCCACACGGCGGGCTTGGGCTACGGCCTTGATGACAAGCATCCCGTCGATCGGATGTTCCGTGACCGAAAGATTCTGCAGTCGCAGGGCCTTCAGGCCGCTGTAACCGAAATGGCTAAGATCCCTCTGAAGTTCCAGCCCGGTGAAGGCTGGGCCTATAGCGCGGCCGTCGATGTGCAGGGCTATCTGGTCGAGCGCCTGTCTGGTCAGACCTTGGGCAGCTTTATGCAGAGCCGAATTCTCGGCCCGCTGAAGATGACGGATACCTCGTTCGTGGTGCCGCAGGACAAGCTCGATCGCCTGTCAGCCGTCTATGTCCGCTATCCTGCCGAAAGTCCGCTAGCCGAAACCAGCACGATCATGGGCTTTGCCATTCAAGACTATAGCAAGGCCCCAAATATGGAATCTGGCGGTGGCGGTCTGGTATCGAGCACCAGTGACTATGGCCGCTTCTCTCAGATGATCCTCAACGGGGGGCAGCTGGCCGGTCAGCGTTTGCTGAAGCCTGAGACCGTGGCTCTGATGGGCACCAATGTTATTCCGCAAGAGGTACTGGTGACCTCCAACGGTTCGACCGCCTCGCGCTTTAATGAGGCGGTGGGCTTCGGTCTCGACTTCATGGTGGTCAATGACCCGGTCAAGGCGAAGTCACCGGTTGGTAAGGGCACAATCAGCTGGGGCGGCGCGGCTGGAACCTGGTTCTGGATCGACCCCACCAATGACCTCTATTTCGTGGGTATGATCCAGCGGATGGGCGGCACGGGCAAGCTGGACCTGCGCCAGATCTCGCAAGACTTGACCTACAAGGCTCTAGTTGATCCGAGCAAATAGGCTGAAGGGCGCTTGGGCCGTCTCTAGAAGACGGCTTGAGCGTCCAGCGTCAAGGAGGCTGCACAGCTTACAGTCATCGGAGCGGCCTTGGCTCGCAAGGCCGCCAGCTCTTCGCGTGCCGCTTCCAGATCGGCCCTAAAGGCGGTTTGACCGTGCAGGGCGGCGATCAGCGAGGCACCATTGGTACGGCCAGCCTCAACGGCGCTCGGAGAATGGACCCCGCAAACGACCCGGCTTTCGCCAAAGGCGCGGCCGCGGTTCAGGACGGCCGTGGCGCGGTCAGGGGCCAATTCAGCTAAGATCAGGCTCATGCTCCAGCCCCAGGTCGAATGGCCGGATGGATAGTCTGGGCTGGCATCCAGGAGCACCGAGGGCGGCACGCAAATCTTGCCCGGCTCGATCAGATAGGGCCGCTTGCGCTTGAACACATCCTTCACGGCCGAGACCTGCCGGCCCGCATCAATCGCGGTGCGGCTCAGCAACGTGTTCAGCTTGGGTGCACTTTGCGCGCTTAGCTCAAGGCCAACTGCGCAACTGAAGCCTTTAAGCATTGCGTCTGGCATGGTCGGAACATCGGCCTGAGCCATGGCCCAGCGCGGCGTGCCTTCAAGGGCGCGGGTGGCGCGGAAGAGGCTCTGGTCCACCGCTTCGCGGGCTGAGCCTGTCGTCGGTGGTAAGGGCAGGATCTTCGCCGCATCGGGCCATGTCTGCGGGGTCAGATAACCCGTCGGAAAGGCCGAGCGGGCCACTGCGGGCGCTGGAGAGGGCTGAACGGCTTGGGCATTCGCGCTGCCGGAAAGCCCCATGGCCGTGATGATCAAGACGAACTTTAAGCTGGACATGGCGCGATCCGGGATCAGAGGATTGGGTGATCTCTTCTTGATACACGAGGCCGCTGAGCTTGGCGATTGCTGGTTCAACCGTCCTCAGGCCGTTATCGACCAAAAAGGCTATTCTTTTATAACAACATTGATGCCTAAAGTTCTATCCTACGTAGGTTGCCCCATTATGTTGCAAGGCTATAATAGTCGCCCAAGATGTGAGTTGAGCACGGTTTCCCAAAGATTTTGAAGGCGTGCGGCACATCGGAATAGGTTGAATCCAATGTCGGCTAGCGAAATTAGAAGTCTGAGCTCATTAGAAAACAGCGCGTCAACAGCCCGTGTTTTGAATTTGCGAAAGGTTTTCGCAAACTATGGTGCTGACGATGATTATAAAAAATCACCCTTTTTCAAAAACCTAAGCCTGAATCGTTGCTTGATAATAAAGCACCGTTTGCGAGGGAATGAACGCGATGAATTTACAGAATTCCGTAACATTGCTACGAAATTAGTACTGCCCATCGATGTAACGGATCTCAAGATGGGTGCCCTATATGTTTTTGTAGGGCAAAGAAATTTTGAAAAAATGCTATGTAATGGTCTGAGTAAGACGGAACTGGACCTTCAAAGGGATTTAGAAATACTTCGAATGATCGATACAATCCCGACATTAGATCCATTCTTGCTGCGAGAAACCTTGGATCGTGGCGGGATTAACCCGGCCAACTGCTATTTCCAGATTACCGACGCGGACATCATCCGGATGTTGGCCTTTGTTGAAGTCGAAATTGGCGCACTGGTGCGTATGTCCTTTGGCAATAATGGGAATGCCGAACAGGCCAGCATACTAACCAAGAAACTCCTGTCCAATTCAGGGGCTGCCGACACCGAAGCCCTGCGCCTGACGCTTCATATGGATCACATCCAATATCGTGAGGGCATTTTCTGTTGGAAGGCCTTTTTGTATTACAAATGGCAGCTCAAGGATATTATGCCCAAATCCGCGCGCGTCCTATCCGAGATTGAAAATGCAATCCCGCGAGGCAAGGCGACCAGCGAAGAAAAACTTCAGATCACAGATATGCGGAGTAATATATCGCGCAGCTTCAACAGCGCTGTGAAAAGTGTCAGCGATACCTTAGCGATCTATGATAATGCCTATTACATGCTCACGCAAAAGAGTGATCCTCAGATCTTCAAGAATTTCCTATTGTCTGCGCCTGAGCTGTTCAAGGCGTTGGGAGAGCGGCTGGGTTCCGTTCAGCATCTGCTGAGTTTTTGGCGCTACCGCGTACCCGAAGGGACGCGCCCTCAAATGGCCACGGAGGAGTTGCTGGACATATTTGGTGATTTTGAAAACAGTCTAGATATCGTGAATAACCAGACAGAGACCACAATTCCTCAGATCGATTTGACCTCGAGCAGCTAGAAAACAGTCGCGCAGCTACACTCGGGGAATTAGATTTTAGTCAAAAAGAAGCGATAATTTCCGGGTGGTTTAGCAAAAAAATAGAGGGTTTGAGGTGGCCCCTGAATTTCCGTATAGAACACCTCCTCTGGCGCTTTCGCGTACCCGAAGGTAAGCGCTCTCAGCTGCAGGCCAATGAGCTCATTGATATTTTCGGTGATTTTGAAACAGGCCTTGAGGTTAAAAGCTAGCCCGAAATCGCAAAGCCCTCATAGCCCTTGGCCACGATCTCATCGCAGCGGACCTTATAGTCCCCGCCGATATAGGGCATGAAGACGCGCGGCTTGCCTGGCACATTGGCCCCGACATACCAAGAATTGGCTTGCGGGAAGAGGGTGGTATCGGCCGTTTCATTGACATGCTTGACCCACGCCTCCTGTGCCGCTTCGGTCGCCTCGATGGTCACATGGTTGGTCGCCAGCACGTGACTGATAGCGGCATTGATCCAGTCCACATGCTGCTCGATGGAGGTCATCATGTTGGTCAGCACCGACGGGCTTCCCGGGCCGGTGACGGTGAACAGGTTGGGGAAGCCGGCGACCTGAAGGCCCAAATAGGTCTTGGGCCCATGTTCCCAGGCCTCGCGAAGGCCAACGCCGCCCTTGCCTCGAATATTCATCTTCAACAGGGCCCCGGTCATGGCGTCAAAGCCGGTGGCAAAGATGATAACATCAACGGGATAGTCGCCCTCAGAGGTCCGCACACCCTCGGCCGTAATCTCAGTAATCGGTGTGGCCCGCAGATCGACCAGGCAGACGTGGTCTTTATTGAAGGTGTCATAGAAGCCGCTGTCGACGCAGGCGCGCTTGGACCCAAAGGGGTAGCCACGAGGCGTCAGTCGCTCGGCGACCTCGGGGTCCTTGACGATCTCGCGGATCTTGCCACGCACATAGTCCGCCGCAACGCCATTAATATATTCATCGCGCATAAGGTTCGGGATCACAGTCAGGGAAACCAGCGCCCCACCATCCCATAGGCCTTCTGCGAGTTGATTCAGCTCTTGTTCGGACGGCACATAGCCCTCAGGCGGCAAGGGGAAGCCGGGGCTGCCATCGGCCAGCATTTGGCGATAGACCGGGAAGTTGGCTTCAAATTCCGCCACCTCTTCCGTGGTCAGGGGGCGGTTCTTTGCCGGGAGGCTGAAATTGGGCGTGCGCTGAAAGACCGTGACGCTTGCCGCCTGCTGGGCGATCAGCGGCAGGGACTGGATGCTCGACGAGCCGGTGCCGATCATGGCCACGCGCTTGCCGCTGAAATCTACGCCCTCATGGGGCCACAGGCCGGTCACATAGGTCTCGCCCGCAAAGGTCTCGGATCCTGCAATGTCAGGCTTGCGCGGTACCGACAGGCAGCCGGTGGCCATGATGCAGAACCGTGCCTCGATCTGATCGCCGCAATCGGTCTCGACGGTCCAGCGTTGGGTGGCGTCATTATAGTTTGCCGAGGTGACGCAAGTGTTGAAGGCAAATCCTCCGCGCAGGTCAAAGTGATCTGCCACATGGTTGGCATAGGCGAGGATCTCAGGCTGCGGCGCATATTTCTCCGACCAGCTCCAAGCCGCACGCAACTCGTCCGACCAGGAATAAGAATAGAGCAGGCTGGGGATGTCGCAGCGCGCGCCAGGATAGCGGTTCCAATACCAGGTGCCCCCGACATCGGCGCCTGCCTCAAAGCCTTGAAAGCTGAGGCCCGCCTCGCGCAGGCGGTGGGTCATATAGAGGCCGCTAAAGCCTGCCCCGACCACGACGACATCCACCGTCTTGCTGGTCATAGGCGCACGGGTAGCGATCTTAGCTTGGGCGTTCATGGCTTCCTCCAACATCGATTTTCTCGATTGTTGGGATCAAGATACCGCAACTGTTGAGCTTGGGAAGCCGCTAAGCGCACAGCCCCCTAAAGACTGCGAGCCTCTAGCCAATCACAGACAGTCTGCACCGCTTGGGGCAGCAGCTCTTTGCGTTCCATATAGTAGTGATCGGCCTTGTCGATCTGGACCAGACGCTTGTCCTCGGAGGCGACAGCCTCGAATAGACGGTTGGCGTGGCTAGGGGTACAGGCCAGATCGGCGGTATTGTTAATGACCAGCACCGGGCAGGAGATATTTGCGGCGTTCTTCTCGCCGTGGGCCCGGCTATCGTCATAGCTCCATTGCGACAGCCAAGAGCGCAGGGTGGTAAAGCGCGCTAAGCCGACCGGCCCATCATTGGCCACACGCGGCTCACCCAGATAGCAGGTGCCGGCCGGACGGTCCGAGGGGTCCTGCGCCGGGTCAGTCCAGCGCACGTCGCACATGGTGCCCGCAACGACAAAGGGCCGCTCCATATAGTCATCCCCCTTGGCCTTCAGCGCAGCGAGGGTCGCCTTTACCCGTGCCGTGATCCGCCGATTGCGGGCGATCTGGGCGGCGCGGAACCGCTCAACAAATTGGCCCGAATAGGGCGGCTGGTTGGGGCAGGCGGGATCATAGATGTTTAGCTCGACGTTGCGCTCATAGGGACGGTCTTCATCCGTGATCGACGGGTCCATCCATTCGGTTAGGGTGACATTGCGGCTGACATGGGCCGCGAGCAGCAAGATCGCGTCGGCGGGCTGAAGGTTGGCCCCGACTAGATCGGCCTCATCGCCTGCGGGGGTATGGGTGATGGTCGGATGCTCGGCTTGATCTTGATAGAACATCGACAGCGAACCGCCGCCGGACCATCCGCCCAATATGACGGTCTCATAGCCGAACCGTTTTTTCAGGTCGGCAATAGAGGCCCCAAGGTCCAGCACGCACTTTTCCAGCACTAGAGCCGTGTCATTGCCGCGAAATCGCGTGTTGCAATAGATGATGTGCCGACCGGCCGCCGCCAGTGCCGTTACCATCGGCAGGAACGAGCCACCACCGACTGGGTGGCTGAACAGGATGACGGACTTGGAGTCTAGGCCCTCGGGCCTGATCCGCATGCACTCGACAAAGACCGAACCGGTGGGGCCGCCATAGACGTCCTTGATCTTGGTCACTTCCTTATGGGCAAAGCCATAGGGCTCGCGGACAATGTGCATAGGGTGGTCCTCCCGAACCTATTTTCCCTATCGTGACATCCACGGTTTGGATTTGGAAGAGGACTGTGCAGCCGCCGCCTGCTCGCGCTGGAACCGTCCGCCGCGCGGTGGCTTTGGCTTGGCGTCCAAAGCCTGTTTCTTCAAACGCAAGGCCCGCTGGATCGGGGTTTCGTTGATCTCGTCGGTCATGCGGGTCAGTCCTTGCGGCGGCGGAGTGCCTCTATAGCCTAGAAAGGCCTGCTCGGCACCCAATGAAGGCGCGGTCAGATCAACGGTGCCGGGGAGCCGCCACCTTCGTGCGCCAAGAGCCAAGCCTTGCGCGCAAGGCCGCTGCCATAGCCGGTCAGGGCGCCGTTGGCCCCGATGACCCGGTGACAGGGCACAACAATCGCGATGGGGTTGGCCCCGTTGGCCAGGCCCAGCGCCCGCACGGCCTTGGGCCGATCGATGGCGGCGGCCAGTTGACCATAGCTACAGGTCTGACCCGCCGGGATTGTGCGCAAGGCCGCCCAGACTTGACGCTGAAAATCGGTGCCGCCATTGGCGACGAGCAGCCGATCGATGGCGCTCAGGTCTCCGCCGAAATAGGCCTCCATTGCATCGCGTGCTGTCGAGCGGCGGGTCGCGGCTAGGGTTCGCGTGCGGCCAAGACCATATTGACGGCGCAGCAACCGATCCATCCGCTCTTGGCAATCAATCCAATCGAGCATCCGCAAGGTCTGTTGCTCATCGGTCAGCAACAGCATGGGGCCGATCGGAGAGCTGAGCTGTTCCACTTGCAGGGTCAGGATCGTCATGGCCGGTCTCGTTGGCTGAAATAGGGCCAACCAGCCTAACAGGGATGGCGGCTCTTGTCAGATCGATCAGGCCAACAGTTTGAACATTTAGCCGTCCTAGAACCCCACGCGGCTGCCCTATGTTATTTTACGCTCCTATTGCGGTTGTCTGCACAGCAAAAACGCGCAAGGTTGCCCACCGAAACTTTCATAAACTGTCGGGGAGATGCGTCATGAGTGAAGATCACAAGGGTACTGGCCTGCAACTGCGCTCGCTGGTCAAGAACAGCGGCGAGTTGGAACTGTCTTTGGCACGGGTCGAGATCCCAACGCCGAAGGAGGACCAGATCGTGGTTCGCATCGAGGCCTCTCCGATCAATCCGTCAGACCTTGGCCTGTTGCTTGGTGCAGCAGACATGTCGACGGCCAAGGCTTCGGGCACGGCTGACGCGCCCGTCGTAACGGCAAGCATTCCTCCGGCTCTCATGCGGGCCATGGCCGGTCGCATGGACGATTCCATGCCGGTCGGTAACGAAGGCGCGGGCATCGTCGTGGCGGCCGGATCATCGCCCGAAGCGCAGGCCTTGATGGGCAAGACCGTCGCGATCCTTGGCGGCGCCATGTATGCGCAATATCGCTGTGTTCGCGTGGCCGACGCCCTGCCCCTGCCGGAGGGCACAACGCCGATGGAAGGCGCCTCGTGCTTCGTCAATCCCCTGACCGCTCTAGGTATGGTCGAGACCATGCGCCGCGAAGGTCACACAGCCTTGGTGCACACAGCGGCAGCCTCGAACCTTGGCCAGATGCTCAACAAGATCTGCATCGCCGACGGCGTCAGCCTGGTCAATATCGTCCGCAGCGCCGAGCAGGCTGAGCTTTTGCGCGGCATCGGCGCGAAATATGTCGTTGATTCCACGGCCTCGACCTTTATGGACGACCTGACCAAGGCATTGGCCGAGACGGGCGCGACCATCGCCTTTGACGCTATCGGCGGCGGCAAGCTGGCCGGTCAGATCCTGACCTGCATGGAGGCGGCGATCAATCAGACGGCTAAGGAATATAGCCGTTACGGCTCATCGGTTCACAAGCAGGTCTATATCTATGGTGGCCTGGACATCCGCTCGACCGAGTTTGGCCGTGGCTTTGGCATGTTCTGGGGCGTTGGCGGCTGGCTCTTGACCCCATTCTTGGTCAAGATCGGTGCGGAAGCGGCGCAAAAGCTGCGTCTGCGCGTGGCCTCTGAACTGAAGACCACCTTTGCCAGCCACTATACCAAGGTGATCTCGCTGCAAGAGACCCTCAGCCTTGATGCGATCAGCGCCTATAATCGCCGGGCGACGGGTGAGAAATATCTTATCAATCCGAGCCTCTAGGGGCAGACCTTCACTTAAGCCCTTTCCCCCCTTGGGGGAGAGGGTTGGGAGTGGGGGGTGTTCATCTCCACGCTCTCATTCCTCGTCCTGTACTCGTCGAAGGACGAGAATGTCCCACGAATGATCCCGCAGTGTGTAAGGGTCTGGATCCCCGCCTTCGCGGGGAAAGCGGTAGACAGAAAACAAGACATAAGAAAACAAGGCCCTCACCCAACCCTCTCCCACAGGGAGAGGGCTTTATTGATCTTAGCCCTCGCCCCCTTGGGGGAGAGGGTTGGGTGAGGGGAACTGTCTTGAAACAAGGCCCCCTACGGCCCTTCGGGCCACTTCCCCCTCTGGGGGAAGTACCGACGCAGCCGGGGTAAGGGGTCTGCTTCAGCCTCTCAAATTTGATCTAACCCTAACCCACAACACCCTGCCACGGACCCTCCCATGACCCTGACAATGTACGCCATCAAGAACTGCGACACGGTGGCTAAGGCCCGGGCTTGGCTGGGCGACCGGGCGATTGCCTATGACTTTCATGACTATAAGACCCAAGGCATTGACGCTGCGCGCCTTAGCCAATGGGTCGAGGAACTGGGTTGGGACAGGGTCCTCAACCGCGCGGGCACGACCTTTCGCAAACTGCCAGAAGCCGACCGGACCGATCTGGATGCCGCCAAGGCCATCGCCCTGATGGTGGCTCAGCCCTCGATGATCAAACGCCCCCTGCTCGATCTGGGCAACCGCCGGGTGCTCGGCTTTAAGCCAGAGCTCTATGACGGGCTGTTTTAGGCCTCAACCCCTTATCCGTGTTCCCCGCGAAGGCGGGGACCCAGAACCCTTCGCACAGGCGCGAAGTGGCCCCCTACCCCCGCTTTGCGGGCACTTCCCCCAGAGGGGGAAGATTTAAGACCTAAGATCTTCCCCCTCTGGGGGAAGTGGCCCGAAGGGCCGAAGGGGGTCTCCCCCTAAACCGCCCGCATCAAATACCGCACAGTCTTTTCCCCACCTAAAATCTCCGCCGAGCCGATCTCACTGAACCCTTGGGCCAGATGGAAGCGGTCGGAGGCGAGGTTGGCGGGCGCGCTGTTGACTTCGCAGAGGATGCGCGTGTGTCCCGCCTTCGCAGCAGCGGTGAACAGTTCGGCATAGAGGCGCTGGGCGAGGCCTCGGCCACGGGCGTGATCGGCGACCACCACCCGGTCAACATAGACGAACCGCTCATAGCGGGCGCGAAGCCACAGGAAGTTGGGGCTGTCATAGGCCGCGTCCTGATCCATCGCGATCAGGAAGGCGTCGTTCTCGCCGACTTGCTTGGCCCAGAAGGCCATGAGGACCAGAGCGGCGAACCGTTCCGGCTCTAGCCAGGACAGTTCTACCGCATGGTCATTGTTGAGCGCCAAAAGGGCCGGTGAGGGCTCTAGAGGCAGGAGGCGCTCTTCCATGTCGTGCTCAGCCTAGATCAACGACCCATGACAGTGCTTAAACTTCTTGCCCGATCCGCAAGGACAGGCTGAGTTGCGGCTGGTGCGGTCCCAGCCGTCGGGCAGGGCGGTGATGGGTAGGCTGGCGCGTTGGTCGGCGGGCATGGCGTCGGGGATACCGCCGCTATAGCGTTCGTTCTCGCCTGTGTTGGGGTCCATATGGACCTCGAACAGACCAGCGTTGGGAGCAGGGGCCTCTTCCGGCTGGAAGCGGAACTCGACCGTCATCAACCAACGGGTGGTGTTCATCCGCAGATCGCTGAGCAGCTTTTCGAACAGCGAGAAGGCCTCGGTCTTGTACTCGTTCAGCGGGTCACGCTGGCCATAGCCGCGCAGGCCGATGACGTTGCGTAGATGGTCCAGATGCATCAGGTGCTCGCGCCATTGCAGGTCGATCATCTGGAGCAGGAAGTTCTTTTCCAACTTACGCATCTGCTCGTCGCCCAATTCGGCGAGACGGACTGAGGCGCGCTCATCAGCAGCCGTCAAAATGCGGGCCTGCATCTCTTCGTTGGCGATACCGTCTTCGCTGGCCCATTCGGCTAATGGCAGGGTCATGCCAAGGACGGACTCAGTGCGCTCAAGTAGGCCTTCAATGTCCCAGTTTTCGGCATAGGCCTTGGGGGGTAGGTGGCGATGGACCAGGTCCTCGACCGTGTCCTGACGCATCTCGGTGATGATTTCCGAGAGGTCTTCGGCCTCCATAAATTCTTGGCGCTGTTCAAAGACGGCCTTGCGCTGGTCATTGACCACGTCGTCATATTTAAGGAGGTTTTTGCGGATTTCAAAGTTGCGTTGTTCCACCCGGCGCTGGGCGGTTGCGATGGCGCTGTTCAGCCACTTGTGGGTAATGGCCTCGCCTTCTTGAACGCCAAAGGTGCGCATGATGCTGTCGAGACGGTCACCGGCAAAGATGCGCAGCAGGTCGTCTTCGCAGGACAGGAAGAATTTCGAGGTGCCAGGGTCGCCTTGACGACCGGTCCGGCCACGCAGCTGGTTGTCGATGCGGCGGCTTTCGTGGCGCTCAGTGCCCAGAACGAACAGACCGCCCGCGGCCAAGGCTTTGGACCGGCGGTCGGCAATGTCGGCGTCGATCACGGCGATCTGGGCCTTGTCCATTTCCGGCGTCACTTCAATGCCCATGCCGCGCTGTTCTTGACGCCAGCGGGAGATGCGCATCTCGGCATTACCGCCAAGTTGAATGTCGGTGCCCCGGCCGGCCATGTTGGTGGCGATGGTCACGGATCCGGGCGAACCGGCATCGGCCACGATCACGGCCTCTTGCTCGTGATAGCGCGCATTCAGCACATTGTGCGGAATGCCGGTCCGGGTCTTGCCCTCATGCTCGAACTTGTGAGTCTTGAGGATTTCGGACAGGGTCTCGGATTTTTCGATGGAGACCGTACCGACCAGAACCGGCTGGCCGCGCGTGAAGCAGTCTTCGATTTGGACCAGAATGGCGGCGTTCTTTTCGCGCTCAGTGCGATAGACCTCGTCGTCAATATCGATCCGCATGACCGGGCGGTTGGTCGGGATTTCGGTCACGTCCATCTTATAGATGTCGTGGAATTCTGAGGCCTCGGTCGAGGCGGTGCCGGTCATGCCCGACAGCTTCGAATAGAGGCGGAAATAGTTCTGGATGGTCACCGAGGCGAGGGTCTGGTTCTCGGGCTGGATGTCCGCGCCTTCCTTGGCCTCGATGGCTTGGTGCAGACCTTCGGACAGGCGACGTCCGCTCATCATCCGGCCGGTGAACTCGTCGATCAGAATGACCTCGCCGCCCTGAACGATATAATCCTTGTCAAGCTGATAGAGCTTGTGAGCGCGCAGGGCCTGATTGATGTGGTGCACCGCCGAGACATTGGCGGGATCATAGAGACCGGCTGAGTCAGGCTCGAGGTGACCGGCCTCCATCAGCATCTCTTCGACCTTTTCAGAGCCATATTCGGTCAAGAGGACCTGGCGCTGCTTTTCGTCGAGGTCAAAGGTCGCCTCATCGATGATCATCTCTTTCACGACGCCGTCGATGATTCGATAGAAGTCGGACCGGTCTTCGGTGGGGCCGGAAATGATCAGAGGCGTGCGGGCTTCATCGATCAGGATGGAGTCAACCTCGTCGACGATGGTAAAGTGGTGGCCGCGTTGGACCATCTCTTCGGTCGAATAGACCAGATTGTCGCGCAGATAGTCGAAGCCGAACTCGTTGTTGGTACCGTAGGTGATGTCGCTGCGATAGGCGCGCTGACGGTCGCCTTGGCTCAGGCCGTTGACGATAACACCGACGGTCATACCTAGGAACCGATAAACCTGACCCATCCACTCGCTGTCGCGCTTGGCCAAATAGTCATTGACGGTGATGACGTGAACGCCCTTACCGCTCAAGGCGTTGAGATAGGTTGGCGCAACGGCGACCAGCGTCTTGCCTTCACCGGTCCGCATCTCCGAGATGCCACCTTCATGCAGGACCATGCCGCCGACAAGCTGCACATCATATTGGCGCTGTCCGAGGGTTCGCTTGGAGGCTTCCCGCACCACGGCAAAGGCTTCGTTAAGCAGATTGTCTAGCGTTTCGCCCTTTTCGAGCCGCGCCCTGAACTCTGCGGTCTTGCCACGAAGCTCCTCATCCGAGAGGGCCGAGAACGTTGGCTCCAAGGCATTTATGGCCAAGGCACGGGTGGAAAAGGCCTTAACCTTACGGTCGTTGGGAGAGCCGAAGAGTTTTTTAGCGAAGCCGAGCATGAACTGGTCCGATGGTCGCGAGGAAAACGCACGGCGGGGGCCGCAGCGCGTCTGTACTATAACGCAAAAGCGCGAGGGAGGTTTGATCGCTTATCATGAGTCCCGCCACAATCTGCGGATGGACCCGGGAACGAAAAACCGCTCGACTTGCGTGCGCGCGAGACTTAAGCACCGCCCATACCCGTGTCAACGAGACGCCCTTTTTCTTTTTCAGTACGGGAGTTTGGCTTCATGCGCTCCAGCCCCGCGACAGTAGCGCGCACGATCCTTTCGGCGCTGTGCGTTTTGTCGATCCTGACCGCCTGCGGTCCGGGAAAATCGACCGTCTCTCCGCCCGAACCCGGGGACGTTGCCGCCGCTAAGGTCGGCGATCAGACCATTTGGTCCTCAGACGTCAAGCGCGAAGCTGTGGCTCAGGGCCTCATCGGTGAGGGCGAGCCCTTGGACGTGTCCTCTGATCTGTTCCGGCGCATGCTCGATCAGGTGGTTGATCAAAAGCTGTTGGCCGCAGAGGCCATCAAACGCAAACTCGATAGTGATCCTCGGGCCCAGCGCCGGTTAGAGGCTGCGCGAGAGCGCATTCTCGGCGACATGCTTGTCGAAAAGGTGGTCGAGACGGCGGTCAACGAGAACGCCATTCGCGCCCTCTATCAAGACCAACTCAAGCAGGCCAAACAGTCAGAAGCGTTCCGCGCTCGCCAGATCCTGCTCAACAGCCAAGCCGAGGCCGAGGCGGTCAAGAAGCTGATTGCTGCCGGGGGCTCATTTGAAGCCCTCGCCATGGAACGCTCGACCGACGCGGCCACGCGGTTCAATGGTGGTGATCTGGGCTATTTTACCTCTGACGTCATGCCTGAAGCCTATGCTGCCGCGCTCAAGACCGCCAAGAAGGGCGAGTTGGTGGGGCCTTTCAAGACCGAAGCAGGCTTTGCCGTGCTTAAGGTCGAGGACCGACGTCCCGAGCAGCCCATTTCTTTCGAAACGGCCCGGCCCCAGATCGTGCGCTTCTTGACCTATGACGAGGTGCGCGAGCTGTTGGAGCGACTGCGAGGTCGCGCCAGCATCAAGACCCTGATCGGCCAGCCGATAGAGGTGCCCGGTGCGCCGACAGAACCGGCCTCAGCCCCCAAGACACCGCCCGCTGCTGCGCCGAGCGCGACGGCCCCTTCCTCGACCAAGCCAGAGACCGCCAAGTGACTGCCAAAACCCCAAAATCTGGCCAATCCTTGGAGTGGGCCCTCGATCCTATTGCCAGCGCCTTGAAAAAGGCCGCTAAGCGTCTGTCATCTACGTCTAAGACGACCGTGATGGCGACCGCGCCGGGAAAGCCGGGCCTTCTGGTCTCGCCTTTGGCCGTGCCCTTTCCTAAGATCACGCCGGTCGGCGGCGTGGAGATCGCCATTGGTCGGGCGGGCTATTACAAGCATGAGCGCGATGATGTGCTGATCATGCGCTTTGCCGAGGGTACCAGCTGCGCCGGGGTCTTTACTCGCCACGCCATAGGTTCTGCGCCGGTGGATTGGTGCAAGAAGCAGCTTGAGGCCAGCGATGGCGAAGATGTCCGTGCACTCGTGGTCAATGCGGGCTGCGCCAATGCCTTTACGGGCAAGCCGGGCGCTGATGCGGCGCGTCGTGTCGCCTCTGCCGTGGCCAAGCGATTGGATATCCGCCAGCGTGACGTGATGCTCGCTTCAACCGGCGTCATTGGCGTTGTGCTGGACGATGCCAAGCTGACGGTTCGGCTGCCCGAACTGGAAGCCGATCTCGATGGTGCTCAGCGTACCTGGGCCGATGCCGCGCAGGCGATCATGACCACCGATACCTTCCCCAAGGGCGCGAGTGCCGTTGCCGAGATCGATGGCGTGCCGGTCCATATTGCCGGGATTACCAAAGGCTCGGGCATGATTGCCCCGGATATGGCGACCATGCTGGCCTTTATCGCGACGGATGCGACCATCGCCCCCGCAGCCCTCCAGACCTTGGTCAGCCTCTATACGCGCACGACTTTTAATGGCGTCACGGTCGATGGCGATACCTCGACCAACGACACCTGCCTGCTCTTTGCCACCGGAGCGGCGGGCGCGCCCAAGATCTCGCGGGCTGGAGATCGCCGCTTGGCCGATTTCCGCGACAAGCTAGAGCAGGTCATGCTCGATCTGGCCCTACAATTGGTTCGGGACGGGGAGGGGGCGAGCAAGTTCGTCAAGATCACCGTATCGGGTGCGCGCTCGCCCGCCTCTGCACGCAAGATCGCCAAGACGGTAGCGGAATCGCCTCTGGTCAAGACGGCCTTTGCGGGTGAAGATGCCAACTGGGGCCGCATTGTCATGGCCGTGGGCCGGGCCGATGAGCCGGTCAGCCGTGAGCGCCTCGCCATTCGCTTTGGTCCTCTGGTGGCCGCTATCGATGGGGCCGTCTCGCCCAGCTATGACGAAGAGGCCATGAGCGCCTATATGAAAAATGCCGAGCTAGAGGTCAGTGTCGATGTCGGCGTGGGTCGTTCGACCGCTACCGTTTGGACCTGCGACCTGACCAAGCGCTATATTGAGATCAACGGCGACTATCGCAGTTGACAATGGGTTAGGCCGTATATGACCAACATCGTTCTCGTCGTTGCCTGCGCGCTGGTGGATGTGGATGGCCGCGTACTGATCTGCAAACGCCCGCAAGGCAAGTCCTTGGCCGGTCTTTGGGAGTTTCCGGGCGGCAAGGTCGAGGCGGGTGAAACGCCAGAAGCGGCCCTGATCCGCGAGATGGACGAGGAGTTGGGCATCAGCATCACCCAAAGCTGCCTTGCACCCTTCGTCTTTGCCTCGCACACCTACGAGACCTTCCACCTGATGATGCCGCTCTATCTGTGCCGCCGGTGGAGCGGGGTGGTTGTCGCTAAGGAGCATGAGGCGTTGGCCTGGGTAAAGCCAAGCGCCCTATCAGACTATCAGATGCCACCCGCCGATGCGCCTCTGATCGCCTATCTGAGGGACTTTCTCTAGCGCTGGCTCTAGCGCTGGCTCTAGCGCTGGCTCTAGGGCTAGCGCATCCTGATCTTCTTGACCACGCCAGAATAGCTGAGCATCGGGCTACCGCCGGTCGAGACGATACCGCGAATAAAGACCAGGGACTTTCCCGCTTTAACCACTTCGCCGTGCGCCTCGATCAGATCGCCTTCGAAGGCGGGGCCGATAAACTCGCCATTCAGCGACACGGTGACCGAGTTGGAATCCTTCAAGGCCTCACGCCCGATGCAGAACAGTGAGAAATCCGCGAAGGTCAGCATACAGCCGCCATGCATCGCGCCGCCGCCGTTCATGTGCTTTGCCGCCGCCCGGAAGGCACAGCGCACGCTTCCATCATTCTCAACGCGGTAGACAAACTGGCCGGTCAGGTCTTCGAAGGGATCAAAGCCGTTCCAAGCCTGCCAACCGGCAAACTCGCCTTCGGTGACCGTGGTTGGCTTGTAGATATTCTCTTCAGTTCCGCCATCCATGGGTTTGCTCCTCGTCTGATCCCGATCTAGGTTGCAGCCGATCACATATCTTCGGCGTCATTCCAAGAGATGATTGTGCAAGACCTGTTGGACAGGCGCAATTTAGGCTCTACATGGTCCGCAAAGATGCCGATCCTATGCGAGGAAACCCCATGGCCCTAGATCTCGAAACCCGCGCCCAGCTGATCGAAACCGTCCGCCGCTTCGTCACCGAGCGTCTGCGCCCCATCGAGGCTCAGGTGGCTGAAAATGACGCCGTGCCAGACGAGATCGTCGCTGAGATGCGCGAGCTGGGCCTGTTTGGCCTGACAATCCCGACCGAATATGGCGGTCTGGGCCTGAATATGGAGGAAGAGGTTCTGGTCGGAATCGAGCTTGGCGGCGCAAGTCCAGCCTTCCGCTCGGCCTTTGGCACCAATGTTGGCATCGGCAGCCAAGGTCTGGTCATGTTCGGCACCGACGCCCAGAAGGAAAAATACCTGGCCGGGATCGCCTCGGGCGAGATCATCACCTCCTTTGCCCTGACCGAGCCTGAGGCCGGATCGGACAGCGCTGCCGTCCAGACCCGCGCCATTCGCGACGGTGACGTCTATGTGCTGAACGGCGCCAAGCGCTACATCACTAACGCCAACAAGGCCGGTCTGTTCACGGTCATGGCCCGCAGCAATCCCGACATTAAGGGCGGCGGCGGCGTTTCGGCCCTGCTGGTCCCGCGCGACCTGTCCGGCATCACCATTGGCAAGCCCGAAAAGAAGATGGGACAGCAAGGGGCTCACATCTGCGACGTGACCTTCGACAATGTCCGCGTGCCTGTCGAGAACCGCCTCGGGGCAGAAGGCGAAGGCTTTAAGGTCGCTATGCAGGTTCTGGACCGTGGCCGCCTGCATATCGCCTCGGTCTGCGTGGGTGTGGCTGAGCGTCTTTTGCGTGATTGCGTGGCCTATGCGGCAGAACGCAAGCAGTTCGGCCAGCCCATAGCCAATTTCCAGTTGATCCAAGGCATGATCGCTGACTGCAAGACCGAAGCCCTGGCAGCCAAGGCTCTGGTGATGGACGCGGCCCGTCAACGCGACGCAGGCGTTAATGTCACGCTCGAAGCGGCAGCGGCAAAGTACTATGCCTCTGAAATGGTTGGGCGCGTGGCCGACCGGGCCGTGCAGATCTTTGGCGGTGCAGGCTATGTCGCCGATTATGGCATCGAGCGCCTCTATCGCGACGTCCGCATCTTCCGTATCTACGAAGGCACCAGTCAGATCCAGCAGGTCATCATCGCCCGCGAAACCATGAAGCGGGGCGGCTAGTCCGCCTCATCCAACCTTCTCCCCCACAGGGGCGAGGGCTTGCCCATTATTTGCCGTCTGCTTGAGGGAGAGGGAGGGTGAGGTCCCTGTTTTAAGTCCTCCTGCCTCGGCTGCGCCGAAGGGGTCTTGTTATCTTATTCATCCTCGTCGCTCAAATCATCAGCCACGATCTCAACGATTAGCGCAGGTTTGCGGTCGGTATCTAAAATCATCCGCAAGCGATAGACGCCCTTAAAGGCTTCTGGGTCGGCCTGCTTGCCATGGCGGGTGATGACCAGCTTGCCTTGGCGGGCCAGACCCACGGCGGTGGAGCGGACCTGTCCCAGCATCCGGCGCCAGCCCTCGGGCTCCAGCGCCTTAGCCACAGCGGCAGGATCGATCGACTTGCCTTCTGTCACCAACGCCAACTGGGCAAAGATCGTCTCTTCGATGGGCGAGGTCACGGGCGGTCGTCCTTAATAGATTTTCAGCGATATCCTTAGACCAATAGCCAAGACATCGCCCAGAGACGAATCGCCGCCGGGATGGATGATGTACTGCAGGTCCGGCTGCAGCGCCAAGGCTGGCGTGATTTGGGCCGCATAGGTCAGCGCAAAGGCCAGTTTCCCAGAATTCAGAGGAAGTCCGCCCAGCGCCGAGGCCAAACGCGCCTTGTCACTGATCCCCGCATAGGTAAAGGCCAGACCGATCTTGTCATCATGTCTGGCGGCAAAGAGCCCTTCATGGGTCACGCTGCCGCCGACATAGTTGGCGATATAGGATGAGGCGTCATCGACCTGCGCTAGCCTTATCCATCCGCTGTACCTATCGAGGAAGGGCAGGGGAGCCTCGACCAGCCCATAGGCACCGGTTTGCCCAGATACTGGCTTGGTGGCCGAAGGATCAAGGGGGCTGAAATCGGCTGTGTGATGCCAAAGGGCGGCGGACCAGTGGACGCCCTCGGCGCTTGTCCAGTCGCCTTGTGCAATGGCCATCACCCCATCATCGCGATGAAGCGTGAGAGCAGCGAGAGCTATCGGGTGATCTATATCTCGGGGGTGCCGTTGAACAGGGCCGCCGTGAAGCGGCTGCTCTTGGTCGGCGTCATCTGGAGCTCGATACCAGCTGTGCCGTTTGGCCAAACGGGCGCGGCATTGGGGCCCGCACCGGAAAGCTCAGGGCCCACACCATGGGAGCTGTTGATGAACAGGCCCGGGGTCTCATTGGCATCGAAGTCGGCATTGAGATCGATGATCCCCGCCTTGATCACCTTAGATAGCGTAATCTGGCGACGGACCCAGGCCTCGAACAGGTGGGTTGCGCCGTCACCTTCAATATTGGTGGCAGCCTGTAAATCGCCGAGCAGGGCGGTGAGACTGTGGCCATCGCTGGCTAGCACATGCAGGTTCACGCTCCAGCCCTCATGGCCAACTGCCCCGCCGTCAAAATCAAATATCACGTCTGCTGTATTGATCACCACGCCGCCGCGCTTCAGCCCGCCGCGGGTATTTTGCCAAAGATCGGTAGTTGTGGTGCCGACAAAACTGAAGGCCTTAAGCGGTGAGGCGGCTTCAGCATTGGCCATTTCGGCGGCGGCGCTAAGCGCGATGGCCGAAGCCAACATCGTGAGCGTCTTCATTATTTCCTCTCGAGACAAACCATTACTCTTTGGACCTTGGCTACGTGGGGAAAGTTCAAAAGCAGCACTTAAGATAATTCTGACATGCAACTATTTGCTGTGCCGGAAATAGAATTGTTCCACGGAGCAACCGTTTTGGTGGGTCAGGCTTGCGTGACGGTGTAGGCGCTATGGTCAAGGCAGACGACCACTTGGCTACCGACCACAGGCGATGCCCTTGTCGCCATTCGGGCCTCAAGCTCCAGCCCGCCAATGCGCAGGGTGATCCAGCTCTCAGCGCCAGCAAACCGATTGGCGAGAACCAAGGCGGGAGTGCCATCAGTCGTGAGGGTTAGGGCTTCTGGACGAATGATGGCTATGGCCGGGCCATCGGCGAGACCGGGTGCATTGAGGCTGCCTAAGACCGTATCTGCCTTGGCGCCCTTCACATGCACATCGATGGGGTTGGCGGCCCCCAAGAGGCGTGCTGCGGTGAGTGAAACCGGATGGCGGTAACAGTCCTGCGGCGTGCCTGTCTGAAGGACCTTGCCTTGGTCCATCAGGGCAAGATGGTCGGCCATCACCAGGGCCTCTTCGGCATCGTGGGTTACGATCAGAGCCGCGGTCCCCGCTTCGCGCAGGGCCTCAAGGGTTGCGTCCCGAACCCCGGCCTTGAGGTGAGTATCAAGTCCCGAAAAGGGCTCGTCGAGAAGCACTAGCGCCGGTTCGCGGGCCAGGGCGCGGGCCAGCGCGATGCGCTGTTGCTCACCGCCGGACAGGGCTTGCGCGAAGGCCTTGGCGCGGTCGGCGAGGTGAACCCGCTGCAATTGCAGCAAGGCGCTTTTTTGACGTTCAGCGGGCCTTAGGCGCTTGAGGCCGAAGGCGACATTGTCTTCAACCGACATATGAGGAAAAAGCGCATAGTCTTGAAAAACAAAACCAATATCGCGCTGTTCTGGTGGGGTGTGTAAGCGCGGTCCTGACAGGATGTGGTCTGTAGAGACCGTGCCGCCATCGAGGGGTTCTAGTCCCGCGATGAGGCGCAGGAGCGTGCTCTTGCCGCAGCCGGACGGGCCCAGTAGACAGGTGATCTTTCCAGCCTCGAGCGTGAGGCTGACGCCATCAACAGCGGCCTTTGAACCATAGAACTTGCGGACATCATCAAGGATTAGGGCGGTGGTCATATCGGTCTATTCCCCCGGCCGCGACTGCATGATCTTGCGCGACAGGATGATGATGGGCAGGCTCGCCGTCAGCACGATCAGCAAGGTTGGCCAAGCGGCCTGAGCCAGCCGCTCGTCCGAGGCATAGCGATCGGCCAGAACGGCCAAGGTGTCAAAGTTAAAGGGCCGCAGGATCAGGGTTGCCGGTAACTCTTTGAGCACATCAACAAAGACCAAGAGGGTCGCCGTCCAAAGGGCGCCCTTGGCGATCGGCACATGGACCCGGCGCAGGGTTCCGGCCTCGGTCTCGCCGAGCGTGCGGGAGGCGCGGTCCATCGAGGGGGTTACCCGTGCCAGCCCAGCTTCGATGGGGCCCAGGGCTGATGCCATCAAACGCGCGGCATAGGCCAGAACGAGCAGGCCCAGGGCCAGAGCGACGGTCTGACTGCCACCTGACCCTGCGACGCGCCAGATCAGGCTGGCCGGTGCCAGAAGGCCGACCGCCATGACCGCGCCAGGGGTTGCATAGCCAAGGCTGGCCAAGCGCTTGATCCTGTGGCTATGGGGCGCGCCAAAGGCGATTAGAGCGGCCAAAGAGACTGTGACCAAGGCTCCAACGCCCGCAAGGCTAAAGGAGGTCATGGCCGCTTGGATCAGACGGTCCGCCTCGGGCGTAGCCGAAAGGGCGCGATAGGCGAGCCATCCAGCGGGGATCAAGAGACCGAAGCTGATGAGTAACAGGCAAAAGAGGCTCGCGCCCCATGAGGCCCAACCTTGCAGCGACTCTGGCTCGAGCGGACGCCAGCGGGCGCTGTTGGCCCCAAATGATTGGCCTTGCCGTCCGGACCGTTCCAACCAGAGTAGCACCGCCGCGACGACCAATAACAGCAGCGACAGGCGGGCGGCTGATCCGGGCGCGGCATAGACTGACCATGCCCGAACAACGCCGGTGGTCAGGGTTTGGACGCCAAGAAAGCTGACCGCGCCATAGTCGGCAAAGACCTCCATTAGGGCCAGTGCCGTGCCTGCAATGATAGCGGGGCGAGCCAGCGGCAGGGCCACGCGGGTCAAGGTTTCCCAAGGCGTACTGCCAAGGGTACGCGAGGCCTCCAGTGCACAGACCGACTGACTTATAAAGGTCGAACGAGCCGTCAAATAGACGTAAGGATAGAATGCCATCGATAGGACAAAAGCCGCCCCGGGCAGGCTGCGGATCTCCATCGGCCAAAAATCGCTACCGAAACTGGCGCGAAGGGCCGTGCGGATGGGTCCTGCGACATCGAGCAGGTCAGCATAGCCATAGGCCAGTGCAAAGGCTGGAGCCGCTAAGGGCAGGGCCAACGCCCAACTGAACAGGCTGCGGCCCGGAAAGCGGTACATGACCACCAGCCAAGCTGCACTGGTACCCAGAACGGTAACAGCCACGGCGGTCAGGCTTCCGAGCGCGGCTGTGGTTAGGCCATATCGCATAATCAGCGACAGCGGCATGGCCGTCGCTGAAGGCCGGGTTAGGGCCAGCCAGACAATGGCCAGAAGGGGGAGTATGGCCAATCCCGCTGCTAGCCACGCGCCGACCTTGAGGGCCGATGGCCCATTGGGTTTAGCGTGATGGAGCGGGGTAGCGAGGCCTGTCACCTATCGCCAACCGGCCTGATCATAGAGGCTTTGGGCCTGAGCCTGACGTTCGCCATAGACGGTGACGGCCATCGGGTCGGCCTTGAACTGCGAAATGGCAGCAACGTCGGGCGGTGAGGGTACGCCGACAACGGCCGGATATTCGTGGTTGGCCCCGGCAAAGATCGCCTGAGCCTCATCGCTAGCCAGATAGTCCAGGAACTTGACGGCTGCAGCCTTATTTGGCGCGTGGGCGGCCAGACCGCCACCGGAGACATTGGTATGGGTTCCAACGCCCGCCTGTTCGGGGAAGGATAGGGCAACGCGTGCGGCTGCGGCCTTGTCAGCGGCTTCAGGCGAGGCGGCGAGACGCAGATAGTAATAGGTATTGGTCAGGGCCACTTGGCAGGCTCCGGCCTCAACAGCTCGGATCTGGTCAATATCGCCGCCTTGCGGTGGGCGGGCCATATTGGCGACGACGCCCTTGGCCCAGGCCAGCGCCTTGGGTTCACCCCAATGCTCGATCAGGGCGGCCATCAGGGACAGGTTATAGACATTGTCTGACGACCGCACGCAGACCTTGCCCTTAAAGCGCGGACTGGCCAGCGCCTCATAGGTCGCGACCTCTTCGGGCCTCACGGCGGCCTTGTCATAGGCAATGACGCGGGCGCGCCGGGTAAAGCCCCACCACAGGCCCTTGGGGTCGCGTAATGCTACGGGAACGCGCTTTTCGAGGGTCGGCGTGGTGATCGGCTGGAACAGGCCAGCACTTTCGGCGCGCCAAAGGGCTCCGGCATCGGCCATCAGGATGATGTCAGCCGGGGACGCCTCGCCCTCGGCCTTCATCCGCTCAACCAGTTGATCAGGCTGCATTTCTAGGCGGTTGACCTTGATCCCCGTCGCCTTGGTGAAGCCATCATAGACCAGCGTGTCCGCGTCATAGTGCCGGGCCGTATAGACATTCAGCGATCCAAAGCTCGCGCTTTCAGGCGCGGCCTGCTTGGCGGGGCTACAGGCGCTGACACTGACAGTGGCAGCGGCCAGAAGGATCGGCAAGAGGCGCGACATTAGGATTTCCTGACATTTCATCACCAAGGGCCGCTGAGCGACCTTCGTTCTCCTGTCAGTGCCACAGTTGCGAATGCCTCGCAATAGTAAAGGGCGTGGGGGTGGTTATGTCGCAGATGTGGTGGGCCTCCTCGTCCTTCGACAGGCTCAGGATGAGGGGGAATGGAAAAGCGCGGACCCCTCACCCTTCCTCATGCTGAGCCTGTCGAAGCACGAGGAAGTGGCGAGGATCGTCGGTGAGGGCTTTGTTCCTTAGCCGCATCCTTGCGAGCGCAGCTAAGTAATCCAGTGGACTGACTTGGACGTGAAGTTATGGTCACTTGGGTTGCTTCTGCGCGCCGCGCCTCGCAATGACGCAGTCATCCTCTAAGCACGCAAAAAGCCCGCTTCTGCGAAGTCGACCATCCGTTGGATCAGCACATCGACCTCGCCTTCGTGGGTCAGGCCGCCGGAGAGGGTGTTTAGCCGGTCAAATTCGGCAAAGCGGTTATTATGGACGAGGCCGAGACTGAAATGTAGCCGCCAATAGACCTCTTCGGCCGTCAGTTGTGGGCAGGCAAGGATGAGAGCGTCAGAGAAGCGGCGCAGGTGGGACACGTCCGTGCGCAGGATGTCGCGCATCTGTTCTGTACCTTCACTGCGCGCGCGGATCAGGAACTGGACCGAGATCAAACGTTCGCCCTTAGGGTCCATCCAACGCACCGGCGGCGCGATCAGGGCTTGCAGGACCGCGCGAACCGTCGGCTTCCCAGCATGGGCGGCGTTGGCCTCGTGTAACATTTTGGCCCGGGCGCGGTTGAGCTCAGCCGTGCGCCGGGTGAAGATTTCGAGCAGAAGGGCGTCCTTCGAGCCGAAATGGTAGTTGATCGAGGCCAGATTGACCTTGGCCTCTGCAGTGATGTCGCGTACCGACACCTTTTGAAAGCCATGAACTGCAAAAAGACGCTCGGCTGCCACAAACACCAGATCGCGTGTGGCGGCGCAGCCGGCTTGGGTCAGGCTGGTCTCGTCGTCGGGTGCCAAATCCTGGTCCGTGAGGCCCAAGGATGGGTCTGGCTGGGTCATCCCCGAACCAGTTCCTTCATGGCCTTGTCGAGGCCCTCGATCGTCAGGGGGAACATCCGGTCGCTAACCAACTGCTTCATGACGCCAACCGAGGGGGTATAGTCCCAGTGGCGTTCAGCGGTCGGGTTGAGCCAGACGGTGCTCGGATAGATCTGGGTGACGCGGTCGACCCACATGGCACCGGGCTCTTCGTTCCAATGTTCCACCGAGCCGCCGGGATAGGTGATCTCATAGGGGCTCATGGTCGCGTCGCCGACAAAGATGACCTTGTAGTCGTGACCGTACTTATGGAGCACGTCCCAGGTGTTGATCTTCTCGGTGTGACGCCGGTTGTTATCCTTCCAAACCGACTCATAGAGGCAATTGTGGAAATAGAAGAATTCGAGGTTTTTGAACTCGGTGCGCGCGGCGCTGAAAAGCTCTTCGACCAGCTTGATATGGCTGTCCATCGAGCCTCCAATGTCGAAAAAGACCAAAAGCTTGATCGTGTTGCGACGCTCTGGCCGCATGACCAGATCCAGATAGCCCTTGTTTGAGGTCTCTTTGATGGTGCCGTGCAGGTCTAGCTCGTCCGGTGCGCCTTGACGGGCAAACTTGCGCAGGCGGCGCAGGGCGACCTTGATGTTACGGGTGCCGAGCTCGACTGTGTCGTCGAGGTTTTTGTATTCGCGCTTATCCCAGACCTTAACGGCGCGTCCATGACGGCCCTTGTCTTGGCCGATGCGGACCCCTTCGGGATTGTAGCCATTGGCCCCGAACGGCGAGGTCCCGCCCGTGCCGATCCACTTATTGCCGCCCTCGTGGCGCTCCTTCTGTTCCTTCAGACGCTCCTGAAGGGTCTCCATTAGCTTATCAAAGCCGCCGAGCGCTTCGATCTCGGCCTTTTCCTCATCGGTGAGGAACTTTTCGGTCAGCAGGCGCAGCCATTCTGAGGGAATTTCAGAGGTGTGATCATCGTCGATCTTTTCGAGGCCCTTAAAGACGCTGCCAAAAATACGGTCGAACTTGTCGAGGTTCTTCTCGTCCTTGACCAGGGCCGAGCGGGACAGAAAGTAGAAATCCTCGACCGTGCGGTCGATGATCTGCTTGTCCATAGCCTCCATCAGCATCAGATACTCTTTGAGGGAGACCGGGACGCGGGCCTGACGAAGCTCGGAAAAGAAGCGCATGAACATGGTGGTTAAGCCCGTGCAGGGTTTCGAACAGTTGTTCGTCTAAAGATGAGGCCGCGAGCCCTCACTGTCCAGTGTTTGCGGACATCCCGTGCATGGTTTCAGGCTCTCAAAGTGATGTTCGCGCGGCTTTAGGCCCCTTTCAGCTTACGCTAGATTGTCATGCGCCAGAAGTGGAGGGTTTCGGCGATCTTTCCAGCCCCCGTGCCGCGGGTTTAAAGTGGGCGGAGATCATCGGTGGTGACACGATTGCGACGGCCCGTTCCGAGACGAGCCATCGGGCGGTTGCCTCGGCGGCCATCGAGGCATCAGATCATTTCCAAACTATGGATGGAGGCATCGTCGACTAACCTGGGTCGGTTAAGGCCTGGGTTCAGAAAACCCAGACCAATCCCTTGCGTCTTTAAGGTTTGTAAGAGGCCAAGCACGGCTCCGCTGGAGCTACCGATCTGGTTTAAACTTGTGACCACAAACTCGTCGCCCCGTTCTGCCAAATCCACTATGGATTGCCGGACGCCGCTGCAGATCGGGCGCGGTGGCTTGGCGCTCTCAACCCAATTGACCCTGCAGCCCGCTTCAACCAGAGCGGTGAGATCCGCCTCGATTTGAGGCAGGATGCATGACTGTTCGTTGGTGTCCTTGTTTTAGACAAGGTCGGTGTCACAGATATAATCAATAAGCAGCATAGCGATCGAGCCTCGATATTGAACGTCAGGTCGCATCTGTCCGCATGTTATGGTGCCGCGACTTTGATGGCTATTTTTCAGCCAAGACGGTGTTAGGCGACGCAAAGTGAGGGTGTAAATCACTAACTCTAACGTCGAGCTATATATACCCCGTCTACGCGACAACCCGAAATTCGTGAGGGCGAATAACATGGAAGT
>JBBARR010000009.1:0-102595 GCA_040399645.1 Caulobacteraceae bacterium
CGAAGGAGGGCCAGGTTGGCGCTGTCGGCATGGAACCCATTGGGCGCAACAAAGGCATGTCCGGCGTCATAGAGCCAGACCGGCAGGTCTGGATGGGCAGTTTGGATCGCCTCCACATCGGCCGGTGGGATCAGGGCGTCGCTGCGGCCCAGATGTAGGATCGTCGGGCACTGGGGTGTCTGGTCCAGATAATCTATGATCTGGCCGCCATAGAAGCTGCTGACCGCTGAGATGCCGCTACATTGGCAGGCTGCAATCCAGGCCGCAGTGCCGCCAAAGCAAAAGCCCATGACAAGGACCGGCCCTTCGAGGGCATCGATGGCGGCTTGAATATCGACAGCGCATTCCCCGCCCCACCCAGTTGCAGCGGCATAGGCCGAGCGTTGATCTAACCGCGTAGGATCCATGTCCCGATCTGCGAACCCTGCCTCAAATCGGCTGAGCAGGGAGGGGCACAGCACCTCATAGCCCTCTTGCGCGAACTGGTCGGCGAGACTGCGAATATGGGGCGTGACACCCCAGACCGCATGCAAAATCACCAACCCGCCACGCCGCGCCTCTTGGGCAGGGGCGTGATAGGCGTCGAGTGCAAAGCCATCGGCCTCACTGATCAGCTTGACCGAGGCTGCCATGCAGATCAGCCAGCGCCGTTGGCGATGAACAGGGCCAAGGTCCGCTCACGCGCCAGCGTGGCATCGGCAAGGTCGCTGTCGGGACGGCCATCATTGTTGAAGCCATGGCCCGAGGCCTCATAGATATAGACCGGCACCTGCGGCTGAGCGGCAGTGATCGCAGCCTTGGTCTCATCGGCGGGGATGTGCCCGTCCTTGCGGCCAAAATGACAAATTACGGGGCATTTGGGCGTCAGGCTGGCGCTAGCAGCAACCTGACCGCCATAATAGCTCGACCCTGCGGCGATGCCGTCGATCCGGCCTGCGGCCTGCCAGCTCATTGCCCCGCCATAGCAATAGCCGACCATGAAGACAGGGCCCTTATCCTTGAGATGGTTCACGCAAGCTGTCAGGTCACCCATGGCATTGTCGAGCCCGTTGGCCACGGCGTGCTTGAAACCGGCCTGTAGGCCCTCTGGATCATGTGCAGCGGTAAAGCCGACCTCTTGGCGGTCGAACATGGAGGGGGCCAAGGCCTCAAAGCCTAGGGCGCTCCAGCGCTCCACATCGGCCTTCACATAGTCATCAATGCCAAAGATCTCTTGGATGATGACAATTGCGCCTCTGCGCTGGCCTTGGGCCTCAGCATGCAGGGCGGTGAACCCAAAGCCATCATGGGCGCTGGTCAGGGTAATAGTCTGGCTCATGTTCTGGCTCATGGGGGTTTCCTCAACTGTTATTCCATTGGGTCTGTTTAAGAGGAAAGTGCGAACCCTGTCGAGGTCCAGACCCTAAAGTCGCAACCGCGCGGCAACCTCTTCACCGATTGCCAGTGAGCTGGTCAGCCCGGGGCTTTCAATACCGAACATGGCGATGAGGCCCTCGATGCCGTGGTCATTGGCACTGTCGAGGCGAAAGTCGGATTGGGCTTCGCCGGGGCCATGGATCTTGGGGCGGATGCCGGCATAGTCGGGCGTCAGGCCTCCATCGGGCAGGCCAGGCCAGAACTTGCGGACATAGGCGTAGAAGCCCTCTGCTCTGGCGGGATCGACGCTATAGTCTTCGGTTTCAACATAGGACAGATCGGGCCCAAAGATGGCCTGGCCACCAAGGTCGCGGCGGTAGTGCACGCCTAGAGCACCGGGGATCGGCGGCGGATAGACCAGTCGCTGGAACGGGGCCTTGCGCCCCGACAGGACGAAATAGACGCCCTTGCCATAGTGCAGCTTGGGAATTTGACCTGTGGGAAAGCCTTCGATCTTGGCGGCGGCCTCCTGCGCGCCAAGACCGGCGCAGGTAACCAGATAGCGGCAGGTTAGGTCAGCGGCCTCCAGCCCTCCGGTTAGGACGCGAAAACCACCGGTGTCTAAGGGCTCAGCCTTGAGAAAGGGGGTGGCGACCACAACTGCGCCGCCCGCCGCCTCGATCTCACCTTGAAGGGCGACCATATAGCCGTGGCTATCAAAGACGCCGCTTTCAGGGGATTCTAGCGCCATGACAGCGCGAACCTCAGGCTCCAATGCCAAGGTCTGAGCAGCGGTCAGGACCCGCATACCCTCAACATCATTGATCTTGGCCTGTTCGAGAATGGTATCGAGCCGTGGAATTTCAGCCTGTTCGGTTGCGACCACCAGCTTGCCACATCGATCGTAGGCGACATTGTGCGCGTCCAAGAACGGATAGAGCAGGCGCCGGCCTTCGACGCAGAGACGGGCCTTCAACGAACCGGTCGGATAGTAGAGCCCGGCATGGACCACTTCGGAATTACGGGCTGAAACGCCCTGACCAATGGCTTTTTCCCGCTCAACCACCACGACCGACAGGCCTCGGCGCGACAGGGCGTATCCGGTCGCTAGGCCCACAGCCCCGGCCCCTATGACAACAGCGTCAAAATCAAATTCACTCATAGCTCAAACCTATCGCAGGGAGGGCCCTTTGGGTCATGAGAATTGATCATAACCGAGCCTGCTCAATGCATGACCTAGACCCGGCGCAACAGCTTTCCAATGAAAGTGCGATCCTTGAGGATTTCTTTTGCCGCATTGTGGCCCGGTGCACCGGTGACGCCGCCGCCGGGATGGGCACCCGCGCCGCACATGTAGAGGCCCTTGAGCGGCCCGCGATAGTCGCCATTGCCCAAGAAAGGCCGTGCTGCCCAGAGCTGATCCAGCGACATGGCACCGTGCATGATGTCGCCGCCAATCAGGCCAAACTTACGCTCTAGATCCATGGGCGACAGGATCATCCGGCCCAGCACTGAGGCCTTAAAGTTGGGGGCATAGTCATTGACCGTGTCGATGATCAGGTCAGCGGCGGCCTCGCGCTCGTCATCCCAGTTTCGGCCATCGGGCAGGGCTGGGGCGAACTGTTGGCAAAACAGGCTGGCGACATGCTGGCCGGGGGGGGCGAGGCTGTCATCCACCGTGCTGGGGATCAGGATCTCAACAATCGGCTTTTTGGACCAGCCAAACTGGCGCGCGTCCATGAAGGCCTTGTCCATATAGTCCAAGGTGGGGGCCAAGATGATGCCGCTCTGATGATGCTCACCGGCGGTCTTGCCCGGCAGGCAGGTGAAGTCTGGCAGTTCTGACAGGGCAACATTCATGCGGAAGGTGCCTGAACCGCACCTATAGGCCGAAACCCGGCGGCGAAATTCTGGCGACAGGTCCGACGGGTTGATCAGGCGCTCATAGAGCATGCGCGGGCCGACATTGGACACGATCGAGGTGGCGAACACCTCTTGCCCTGACTCCAGCCGCACGCCGACGGCGCGGTCGCCGTCCACCAGGACCTGAGCGACGGGGGCCTCTAGGCTGATCTCGACGCCAGCCTCTTCGCAGGCCTCTCTCATCGCCGTGGTAATAGCCCCCATACCGCCCACCGCATGGCCCCAAGCGCCCTTCTTGCCGTTCACCTCACCAAAGACGTGATGCAAGAGCACATAGGCCGAACCGGGGGTGTCTGGGCTGGCATAGTTGCCCACCACAGCGTCAAAGCCAAACGCCGCCTTGACTGCTTCGCTCTCGAACCAGCTATCGAGGAAGGTGCGGGCGCTCTTGGTGAAGAGGTCCAGCACATCGCGCTGCTGCGACAGGCTAAGGCCCGCCAGCTTGCGACCCTGACGAGCCGCCGCGATCAGGGCGGGCAGGCCGCCGGTCACGTCGGGTGGGGTCTGCATGGCCAGGTCGCGCAGCACATCGGCCACCACATCGAGCATGTCGTAATAGGCCGGCAGGGCTTCAGCGTCCTTGGCCGAGAACTTGCGGAACTCTTCTTGCGTGCGCTCCAACCCGCCGCCGAGCTTGAGATAGCCGCCGTCTTCCTGCGGCAGGAAGTTGGATATTGGGCGCTCAATGATGCGCAGGCCGCGTTCGGCCAGCTTCATATCGGCAATGACCTTGGGGTTCAGCAGGCTGACCGTATAGCTGGCCACCGAGTTGCGAAACCCCGGATGGAACTCTTCGGTCACAACCGCGCCGCCAACGACCTCGCGCCGTTCCAGCACCCGCACCTTCAGACCGGTCTTGGCCAGATAGAAGGCGCAGGTCAGACCATTGTGGCCGCCTCCGATGATAAGGGCGTCATAAGGCTTGGACATGGTGGCTCTTCTATGGACTCAAGAGACGGATGGGGTGGTGGGGCGTTGGCTCCAGCCAGGGGCAGGGGGCTGATGGCCTCTCGCCTCAGGGATCAGGCCGCGCAGTTTCTTACCAAAGCCGCGCAGACAGACCTCTGTAACACTCAGCGGGCCGACGCCGAAGCCCGGTGAGGCCATGCCCTGTTGGACCCGCTCGATCAGGATCGCGTCTTCGGCATTGACCTGACGATTGATGCGCCAATTTAGATAACGTGCAGCCTTCATCTCGCGGCGCTCGTCTGGCAGGGCATAGGCAATTTCACGGATCAGGGTTTGGGTCGGTGAGACCGGCAGGAACTGCATGAAATCGACCTGATCGGGATAGATATCGAAGGCGACATTGGGCCAGAGCTTGAAATAGAGCCAGAGCTTCTGATGGGCCTGCGGCAGATGGTCCACGCGCGGCAAGAGATGCTGATACATCCGCTCGGAGGGGTTTGCCGAGGGCCGGTCCATCAACTCGCCCCACATCCGGTCCACCCACGGCTCGGCCTGGACGCCATAGCTGCGACCAAAAAGGCGCGTTAGGCTCGGATGGGCGACCTTGATATGCAGTCCGTCAGAATAGTTGTCGGCGACGTTCTTCCAGTTGACCGGGCGTGGGCGAAGGGTGACGCGGCCAAAGGCGCGCATCTCTTCGAAGCGGTAAGGTTCGATTTGTGACAGATAGGGGGCCATCATCTCGGCCACGGTTGGACCGTCGCCCTCGAGGCGCACAAAGATAAAGCCCTGAAAAATCTCACAATCGACGGCGGGAAGAGTCAGCTTCTCCATCTCAAGGCTGGGATAGGTATCGCGCATGGGTACGCCGGTTAGGCGGCCATCCAGCTCATAGGACCAGGCGTGATAGGGACAGACCAGCTTGCGCGCACAGCCCGATGGCCCATCGACCACCCGCGAGCCGCGATGGCGACAGACATTGGCCATGGCCCGGATCTTCTGGTCCTCACCGCGCACGACAAGGATACTTTCGCCTAGAAAATCCAAGGTGTGATAGTCGCCGATATTGGGCACGTCGCTGATATGACAGACCACTTGCCACGAGGGCCGCATGACCCGCTTCATCTCGACCGAAAAGAATTCTGGGTCGTTATAGAGCCATGCCGGAAGGCTCCAATCGGCGTCGCGATCGAGATCTTCATTGCGATGGGCGTTGGGCATGAGGTGGTCCTTGGGAAGTCTCAGTGCGGTGCTTATCGGGGAATGGACAAGGGTTCAACGCGGATCCCACGGGCCACATTAAAACACTCCCTCACCCAACCCTCTCCCCCCAAGGTGGCGATGGCCTATCTGTTCTTAGTTCTCTGCCTGGGGCAGAGGGCCTAAGTGAGGGCCTTGTTTCTTCTACTTCGCCAAGATCGAGATCACCGTGTGCCACTGGTCCAGTGCGCCATCGATCGCGGCGACGGGCGCGCGCTCATTGAGGCCGTGGGCGAAGTCATCGGCGGGGCGCATGAACATGCCTGATAGGCCATAGCTGGGGATGCCCGCGGCCCGGAAATAGAGGCTATCGGTGGCTCCTGGCGACATTTGAGGCACGATGGGAAGGCCCGGTGCGCGGCGGTCAATGGCGGTGCGGATCGCGGCCATGACGTCTGGGCGAAGGGGTGAGGCGTCGCTTGCGGCAGGTTCACCCAGAACCGTAATGGTCGCTGCCGGGTTGGCAATGATGGTCTGCAAGGTGGACTTAATCGTTGCGATCGAGACGCCGGGCATGATCCGGCAATTGACCGATAAGGTCGCGGCTTGAGGCAGGGCATTGAGCGCATGGCCACCGCGCAGCATGGTGGCCACGCAGGTGGTGCGCACTTGGCCGATATATTCTGGCTCAGCCGACAACAGGTCTGAGGCTGCCGTGTCGGCGGGATTGTTGGCATAGGCGAGCATGGCTTGGCCAATCGGGCCGGGGGTCTTAGCTCCGGTGGCCTTGAAATAGCCGATGGTTAGTTCGTTGGGCTGGGCAGGGAATCTATAGGCCCCAATCTGGTCAATGATCTTGGCCAGATCATAGATGGCGTTGGTCGCGCTCGGGCGTGAGCTATGGCCACCGGGATTGGTGATGGTGATGTCAAAGTCGGCATAGGTCTTTTCACCGGCCTGCACCTGATAGACCACGGGCTTGCCTGCATCATCGAGCATGCCGCCGCCGGCATCGGCATTGATCGCGAACTCGGCGCCGGCCAGTTGCTTGGCCAGCTTTTGGCTGGTGAACATGTCGGTCTCTTCATCGCCGGACAGGGCCAGAACGATGTCGCGGCTCGGTTTGAAGCCTTCCTGTTTCATCTTGATCAGGGTGGAGACTAGCATCACCACGTCGAACTTCATGTCCGAAGCCCCGCGGCCATAGACATAGCCGTTTTCGACCACGGCGGTGAAGGGATCGCGCACCCAGTCGGCGGGCTTGGCCTCGACCACATCCATATGGCCAGACAGGAGCATGGGCTTCTTGGCGCCATTGCCGCGATAACGTGCGGTCAAGGTGGCGGTCTCACCGATCTTTTCGATGGTCACATCCGCGTCGGCAAAGCCGCCCTCGACAAGGGCCTTTTTCAAATAGGCGGCATAGGCGGGAATGTTGCCCTGACCTTGAACGGTGCGATAGCCGATGGAGGTCTTATACATCTCCAGCGCGGCTGCCGACTGCTTGGCATCCACCGTCATGGCGAGCGAAGGCTTGGCCGGAGCCGCAAGGGCTGTGACCGGGACGCTGGAGAGAAGGGCGGCCAGCAGGGCACCTGCGGCCAAGGGCTTTGCGACGTTTGTGCCGGTCATGGGCAGATCCTTAAGGAGCGGCGGCGCAGCGAGCCAGCCTGAACTTGGCCGCACCATAGCGGTGGCCGTCCCATCGTCAAAGGATTAGGGCTGCGGCCTACAGCGCATCCACAAGAACAAGTTCGGTGTCGCTGTGGGCGGTGAAGGTCAAGGTCGCTTCATCCGCTGTAGCGGCTCCGTCGCGCGCGTTAAGCTGCAGGCCGTTGACCTCAACCGAACCTGCCGCAACGGTCAAATAGGCATGGCGCCCAGCGCCCAGTTCATAGGTCATGGTTTCACCCGCCTTCAGGGTTGCGCCCAGAACCCGCGCTTGGGCCCGGATCGGCAAGGCCCCCTCATCATCAGCAAAGCCGCTGGCTAGAGCCACGAAACGGCCTGACCGGTCGGACTTGGGAAAGGGCTTGGCCCCCCATGACGGTTCGCCGCCCCGGGTCTTGGGCTCGATCCAGATCTGGAACAGGGTCGTGGTGACGTCTTCGCGATTATATTCGGAGTGGCGCACGCCTGCGCCTGCGCTCATGACCTGAACATCGCCCGCTTCGGTGCGGCCACTATTGCCCATACTGTCCTGATGGGTGATGGCACCGCTACGGACATAGGTGATGATCTCCATGTCTGAATGGGGGTGAGGCGCAAAACCGGTCTGCGGCGCGATCTCGTCATCGTTCCAGACCCGCAGAGCGCCCCAGCCCATGCGGCTAGGGTCGTACCAACTGCCAAAGGAAAAATGGTGGCGGGCGTTGAGCCAACCATGGTTGGCATGGCCCAAACCCTCAAAGGCGCGACGCTCGATCATGGGATGGCTCCTATTGGCTGCTTGAGGGACAGATAGGGAGGGAGGCGATTATTGCAACTGCTTGTGTGGCGAATTGAAGATTTTATCGAAAGCCCCAAGTCGCTTGGCGCCACATCTTCGTCTGGAGCCATTACCGGCGAGGCCGCAGCAAGGGGGTTAGACCCGCCCTTGACCACCTGGCACAAAGGTCCCGCCGCCGGTCTGGCCGCGATGGCGCAGGAAGGCGTCTGCGAGGACGCAGGCGGTCATGGCCTCGACCACGGGAACAGCGCGAATACCCACGCAAGGATCATGACGGCCCTTGGTGCGCAGATCGACTTCTTCGCCGTCTTCGTTGACGCTCTGGCGCGGGGACAGGATCGAGCTGGTTGGCTTGAAGGCGACGCGCGCGATGACGGCCTGACCGGTTGAGATACCGCCCAGCACGCCGCCGGCATGGTTCGAGCCAAAGACCAGGCCGTCGGGGCCCATACGCATCTGGTCGGCATTGTCTTCACCCGACAGGGTCGCGGCCTCAAAGCCTGCGCCGATCTCAACGCCCTTTGCGGCATTGATCGACATCAGGGCTCCGGCCAGTTCCGCATCGAGCTTGCCATAGAGCGGTGCGCCCCAACCGGCCGGGACACCCTCGGCCACCACCTCAACCACCGCGCCGATGGACGAGCCTGCCTTGCGCACGCCATCGAGATAGTCTTCCCAAAGGACGGCGGTCTGGGCGTCAGGGCACCAGAAGGGGTTGCGCTCACACTGGTCCCAGTCCCAGCGGGACCGGTCAACCGCGTGTGGGCCGATCTGAACCAGAGCCGCACGTATGCGAACGCCATCGCCAAGAATTTTGCGCGCGACGGCGCCGCCTGCAACCCTAGCGGCGGTCTCGCGGGCCGAAGAGCGCCCGCCACCGCGATAGTCCCTAACGCCATATTTGGCAAAATAGGCATGGTCGGCATGGCCGGGGCGAAAGGCTCTGGCGATCTCGGAATAGTCCTTGGACCGCTGATCCATATTTTCGATCATCAGCGAGATGGGCGTGCCGGTGGTCACTTGCCCGGCGGTGCGGTCATCGCTGAACAGGCCCGACAGGATACGCACGGCGTCCGGCTCTTGGCGCTGGGTTACAAACTTGCTGCCGCCGGGCTTGCGCCGATCCAGCCAGACCTGAATATCTTCAGCCGTCAGGCTCAGCCCCGGAGGGCACCCATCCACTACACAGCCCAAAGCAGGCCCGTGGCTCTCGCCCCAGGTGGTGACACGAAACAGATGGCCGAAAGTGTTGTGCGACATGATGGTGTAGTTCTAACCGAATGAACGAAAAAGCCAAAACGGGAGTTTGCGAATAGACCCGTTTTCAGTCGTCGCGATCTAACGCCGCGATCAATGAAGCCACGTTCGTATGGCGGACCCCCTCTTTGCCCAAAACCAATTTGTCCCAGCTATAGCACTTCCTAAAACCCATCTTTGGAAAGGGTTTGGGTCGTGTCCCAACCCTTGGCGCAACTCTTAAAATAGTGTCCACGATCTTCAGTTGAGCCTGATCGATCAGAGGGTCACTTTTGGCAGGCTGACGAGACGATTATCTTTCAAATTTGCGACGCTTTTTACGATTATCTATCTGGAACGCGGGACAGCCCACCCATCTTTCTGTTCGAGCAGGATGGCGGCCTCGTTGGGGTCCACCTCAGTTTTTCGAGAGCGTGGCATCTTCCTATTTCTTGATGTTTCATGATGCATCATGATAGACTTAGAGTCAGAAAATGGAGGTGTGCCATGGCAACCCAGGCCCGCGAGAAATTTGCGACCCAAGTGGATTCTGAAATTTTAACCAATGTCCGCAACATCGCGCAGAGCGAGGGGCGGCAGATCCAGGCGCTCGTCGATGAAGCGCTGGCCGACCTGATCGAGAAGCGCAAGCAGAACAAGCCCCGCGTCAACGTCATGGCCGCCTATCAGGCGAGCCATGAGAAATTCGGGACGCTCTACAAAAAGCTCGCTGAATGACGGACTACCTCACCGTTATCGAGGTGCGTGCCATTCATGAGGATCAGATCGGGCGCTACGGGGGCTCTGCCGGCGTGCGCGATCGTGGCCTTTTGGAAGCTGCGTTGTATCGGCCGCAGACGGGCTATTACGCAGACCTGATCGAAGAGGCGGCGGCATTGTGGGAGAGCCTAGCGCAGAACCATCCCTTCATCGACGGCAACAAGCGCACGGCCTTTACCGCCACCTATACCTTCCTCGCCATCAATGGCGGGCTCATCACGGCGAAAGCCGAGCCGACCCATGCCTTTATCATCGGCCTCTACGAGGCCGGCACGTTTGATTTCGAGCCCCTGACGCACTGGCTGCGGGAAAACGTCTCCCCTGTACAAGACGAAACGTCCGATATGGAGGCGCTCGACGGAGAACGGGAGGCCGCTCTCGACGAGCGGGCGCGAGACGCCCAGGAACAGGACATGGGTTACAAAAAGCGCTGATGGCGCGAAGCGCCGCCTGTCGGCGACAAAGAGGCTCGGCCGGAAGTCGGTTGTAAACCGTCACTTGACGGGATACGAGGCGAAGCCCTGCCATTGCCAAGCTGGCGAGCGCCAGATTCGAAAAACAAGGGCGGAGGAAACGGCGATGAGCGCGCTGCGGACGATGCGCATGAGAAATCCTGCCCATCCGGGCGGCTTCGTGAAAGCGGAAATCATCGCGCCCCTGGGGCTGTCGGTGACGGACGCGGCCCAGGCGCTGGGCGTCACGCGCGCCACACTGTCGTCTCTCATGAACGAGCACCAGCGTCTCTCTTCCGAAATGGCGCTGCGCATCGAGAAGGCCTTTGGCGTGTCGATGGACACGCTGATGGCGATGCAAAGCAGCTTCGATATTGCCGAAACCCGCAAGCGGGAGGCCGAGATCAAAGTCGAGCCTTTCAATGGCAAGCCGCTCAATCCTCAACTGTTGATATAGGCTGCACGATCAGGACACGGAAACACTTCTGTTATATTATACGTCATTGCTCACCCCTCTATTTTTCGTGAGCGGTATTTATCCCGTGGTCTGGGTGGTTTGTGTCAGACCGGCAGGGGTATTGGTTGACCGGCCAGAGTGAGGCGGACGGCGTCGATAGCGCGGACGGATCGTCTGCGATCGGTTTCAACAGCGGTGCGCACATCGGCGTAAAGTTCCGCGGCCCCTTCGGCGCGAAAGCCGTTGGTGACTTTGCGATAGACGGTGCAGGGCCGCACGGCACGCTCGGTGCCATTGTTGGTTGGGCTGACCGCCCGGTTGGTAACGAAGACGAACAACGGGGCGCGGATTTTTCTGAACACCTTGTGCAACGAGACGGCGGCGGGGATGCCGGGCTTCAGCGCCATGATCTTGTCGATGGCGTATTGCACGTCGCGGATCAGATGAGCCAGGCAGTATTGCTGGTCCTTGACCGCCCAACCGATCTGGCCGCCGTAGCGGTCAGACACCCAATAGTCGGGTCGCCAGTCGCCGAGGAAGGATTGCACCACCGTCTTGGCCCGGCTCTGATTGCCCTAGAACACCGCTGTGAGGTTATGGTGGAACACCCACAGCCAGCGGTTCTTCTTGCCGACCCGCATGCCGGTCTCGGCCGAGGCGATCACCGTTCCGGCCATCAGGTCCTGTTTGAAGCGCGCGGTCTGGGCGGCAAACGCGCTCTGGCTGGCCTTGAGGATATTGACGATCGCCCCTTCACTGATTTACAGCCCGACCATGTCAAACACGATGTCGCGCAACCGATTGAACGGGATCGCCTGGACTGAACGCAGATAGATGATCAGCGCGCAAAGGTTGGGACCAAATGGCGAGCCGGGCTGCAAGCCCTCTGGCGCCGCAGCCTTGAACCGTTTGCCACAAGACAGGCACAGCCCGCCCTGCAGGGTCACCTGCGTTACGTTGGCCAGTATCTTCGGGATTTCCACGCAGTCGTAAGTGTGTTGCGCGCTCTGGGCCGCTACCGATACGTCCGCCCCGCAGCCACAGGTCGTCGCCAGCACTAAAAGCTTGCGCGTCGGATCAAGGTACAATGCGCGATGCGCCCCGCGATGTGGTTTGCCCTTGAGCTTCAAACCGCCAGTGCCGGACGGCTTGTGCCCTTGCGATGGCGGCACGCTGGAATTGTCCGGAACCCTTGCGCGGACCGCCGAACTTGGTCTCCAGCTTCGCCACACGCGTCGTCAGCTTGGCATTGTCCGCAACCAGCACCTCGATCCACGCCCCAAGTCTCATGATCGTGGCGTCGCGATCGTCAAGACGCGCCGTCAGCGTCGCGATCAGGGCATCCTTGTCAGTCAAATCGAGCGGCGGCGTCATCCATATGTTGACTCATATTCGCGAGTCCGGCCCAACTAAAAATTATGCCGTCTATACACCGCCATGCCGAGACGTTCTCGATGAGGGTGAGCAATTACAACCAGAGGGCGTCACTAGGCCGCCCAAGTCTTTACAAAGCGGCGGCGTTTTTCTTGGGCGGGGGTATCTGGATCTGGTGAGGGGTCGAAGTTTTTCGGGCGATCGCGGTTGGCGAACAGGTGGACATAGAGGCTACCGCGCGCGTGGCTACGGGTGGCGGGTAGGCCCAGACCGTTGAGGCAGATCACCGGGCCAGATTGCCTCGCCACATAGATATGGCGGGCGCCAGCCGGGGTCTGGATGGCCAGACGACCGCCATTATGCATAAGGTCGGACGGAGCATTGACCGTCAGGTGCAGGTCGTCACCTTCGGCCCGTAGTTCGCTGCGATTGCGGATATTCACCTCATAGACATCATCGCCGACCCGAAGCCGGTCGCCATCGCGAAGGCCTGCCGGAAGGGTCACCACCCGGTCGGGCTGGCTGAGTGAGGGCAGGCGCCGCTCGCCGCCCGTAAAGGCTTCTTTAGGGGTGATGGTGACGATAACGGGCGAGGTAGGGGCGGGCGGCTTGGCGTTCACGCCCGCAGCTTGGAACTTCGCCTGTAGGAGCCGGTAGGCCTGCAGGGCCTCATTGAACCGCTGGGCGTCGCCGCCGGGGCGATCGGGATGGTCGGCCATGACCCGGCCTCGGAACGCACGGCGCACCTCCTCCAATCCCGCGTCTGGAGCCAGACCGAGTGTTGCCAGCGCCCGCTGCGCCTCAAGCCGTTGGTTTTCAGACCCCATCGGGCCATCATTGCGACAAGTTGGTCAACGACCGGTTAAGCGGCTTTGTCTTACGCGAAACGCGCCTATATTCGAGCCATGAGCCAGTCAGACCTAATCCCTGCCTCCCCGACTGAGGCCGACTATGAAGCCGCTGCCGAAAAGGCGGGTCCGCCTTTGAACGAGAAGGCCGATCCCATCGCCCTGTTTGGCGCGTGGTTGGAGGCAGCCAAGGCCTCAGAGGTCAATGATCCCAATGCTATGGCCTTGGCGAGCGTCGATCCCGAGGGCCTGCCCGATGTGCGGATGGTCCTGTTGAAGGACGTCGATGCGGGCGGCTTTGTTTTCTACACCAACTTGACCAGCACCAAGGGGCGTGAGTTGGCGGCCAACCCGAAGGCGGCCTTGCTGTTCCACTGGAAATCTCTGCGCCGTCAGGTGCGGGTCCGCGGACCTGTGACGCCGGTCAGCGAGGCCGAGGCCGATGCCTATTTCGCCACCCGTGCCCGGGCCAGCCAGATCGGGGCCTGGGCGTCGGATCAGTCCCAGCCCTTGGCAGATCGGTTTACTCTGGAAAAGAAGGTCATCGAACATGGCCTTGTCTTTGGTCTTGGCAAGGTGGCGCGTCCGCCGCACTGGTCCGGTTTTCGGCTAGAGCCCCAGTCTATCGAGTTTTGGCGCGACCGGCCCTTCCGGCTGCATGAGCGGTTGGTGTTCGCCAAGGTAGCGCAGGGTTGGACGACCCAGCGGCTCTATCCCTAGGGCTCAGACCTTAGGCTTGTTGCGGCCAAAGTTTGGGGTTGGGTCCTCTTGGCCCAAAGCAATCAGGCCGACGCGGATTTCTCGCGTGCGAGTGAACAGCTCCTGCAGCTTTTCGGCCTCACCCCAGCGGATGGCGCGCGACAGGGCCTGAAGGTCCTCGGTAAAGCGGCCCAGAACCTCAAGAACCGCGTCCTTGTTCAGGATGAAAACATCGCGCCACATGACCGGGTCCGAGGCGGCAATGCGGGTAAAGTCGCGAAAGCCACCGGCAGAGAACTTCATCACCTCCGACTGGGTGACCTCTTCAAGGTCCGCGGCGGTGCCGACGATATTATAGGCGATCAGGTGCGGCAGGTGACTGGTTACGGCCAGAACCATGTCGTGATGGCGCGCATCCATCAGCTCGATCTGCGCGCCAAGCATGCGCCAGAAGGCCGAGAGATTGGCCACGGCCACGCCATAGGCTTCATTTTGATCGCTGGCCGGGGTCAAGATCACCCAACGCCCGTCAAACAGCTCTGCAAAGCCTGCATCTGGCCCTGACTGCTCGGTTCCGGCGATGGGATGACCGGGGATGATAAAGACATTATCCGGTGCGCCAGCGGTCAAGGCCTCAGCCATTGTGCCCTTGACTGAGCCGACGTCCGAGATGATGGCGCCAGCGCGGTAATGCGGCGCCGCCAGCTTGGCTGCCTCAGCAATGGCCATTGGCGGGGCGGCGAAGATCACCAGATCGGCGCCCTCGACGGCCTTAGCAATATCGTCCGTGACCAGATCAGCCAGACCGAGCGCCACCACACGCTCGCGCACGGCGTGGCTGGGGTCATAGACACAGATAGACCCCGCCGCGCCATAGGCGCGGACGGCTCGAACCAGCGACGAGCCAATCAGGCCGCAGCCGATGACAGCGATGCGTTCGAATTGCGGTCCAGCCATGGCCCTACCCCTTTAGGCGTTCATAAAATCGGTCAGTGCCTCGACCAGGGACCGGTTATGTTGTTCCAGACCGATGGTGATGCGCAGATAGAGCGGCAGCCCATAGCCTGCAACGCCGCGAACGAGAAGCCCGCGTGATGCCAAAAAGGCTTCCGCCTCAATAGCGGTCTTGCCGGCGGTCTGAGGGAACTTGACCAAAAGGAAGTTGGTGGCAGACGGGGTGCACTCAAGCCCCAGACCGCCAAACTGTTGAAACAGCCAAGGCCGCCATTGCTCGATATGGGCGACGGAGGCCTTTTGGAAGTCCTCATCATGCAGGGCGGCAATGGCAGCCTCTTGCCCGGCAATGGTGGTGTTGAAGGGCGGGCGGATACGCTCCAGAGCCTCGATGATTGGGCTGGCGGCATAGGCCCAGCCGACCCGCAGCGAGCCGAGGCCGTGGATCTTGGAAAAGGTATGGGTGACAATCACGTTTGGCGCCGTGCGGGCCAGATCCAGCCCATCACTAAAGGCCGGATCGGTGGCAAACTCGGCATAGGCCCCGTCGAGCACCAGAAGCACATGGCTGGGCAGACCCGCATGCAGGGCGCTGATCTCCTCGGCGGTCAGCCAGGTGCCCGTTGGGTTAGACGGGTTGGCGATGAAGACAAGGCGCGTGCGCTCGTCGACACAGGCCAAAACCTCGGCCACATCGATGCGCAGGTTTGGCTCCTTGGCAAAACGCACCTCGCCCTGGCAGGCGCGCGCGCCGATGGCGAAGGCGGCAAAGCCATATTCGCCCTGCACAATATTATCGCCCGGTTCCAGATAGACCTGATTGAGCAGGGCAAAGATCTCGTCCGAGCCACAGCCAAAGGTCAGGCGGTCTGGGTCAAGATCATAGCGCTCGGCAATCGCGGCGCGTAGGCCATTGGCGCGGCCATCGGGATAGAGATGCAGCTTCATTGCCCCTTCCACAAACGCCTCGCGGGCCTTGGGGCTGCTGCCGAGGATATTTTCATTGGCCGACAGCTTGACCGGATCCTTGACGCCCTCGGCATGGGCACGGCCGGGCTTATAGGCCGTAATATCCAAAATACCGGCCTTGGGGGTCGGGCGGGATGGGTCGCGAGGGGTCGAGGTCATGGTTGCGGGGCCTTGGTTCGTCATAGGGGCAGGCAAGAATGGTGCTTTTTTACACGTCGAGCGCGGTGGGGCTAGCGCCTATGACGCCAAATAGCCGACCCGGCCCCTTGGCCAGACGCGGATCATCACGCTGATAGAACCCGGCCAGAGCAAAGAGCTTGAACCCGCCGGCCTGCGCGACCAATTCGGCCGCCACGCCGTCCTTGGCAAGGGCCTCTTGCACAGCGCCAGCAGAGCCTGCCTCATCGGTCACAAAGTAGGTCTCATCACCGCCGGTTGGCTCGGCGGCGACCTGCCCAACGGCCAGCGCGGTCATGGGGCCGTGGACCGCCATGTCTGGCAGGGCGGCAAAGACCTGCAATGTCGGTTCTGCCAGAAGACGCAACCACCAAGGATGGTCACCGGATAGGGCCAAGATGCCGATCCCGCCCGGTGTGCGTGCTGCGGCCAGCGCATCCTCTGCCTTGGCGGTCATGGTCAGGGAGACGCTAGAGCCAAACCGGTGGCGGGCCAGTTCGGCGGTGCGCATGGGTTCTTTAGCGCCCCAGACGCTAAGGTGGCGCGGGACCTGTCGTTGGACCCCATCGGCCATCAGTTCGCGCCAGATCCGTACGATCAGGGGCCGGTGCACGAAGGCTCTGGGCAGGGCCAAGAGACGGCGAAGGCCAAGGGCCTCTAGACCCGGATCGGCACCCATTCCAGCGCTGATAGCCAGACCGGCGCGTTCGTCGATCAGGCGCAAAAGGGCCTCATCAATCTGGTCGATGCGGTCGCGGGCGCTGGCCTGTTCGTCGCTCATCTTAATAGACCTTGGGGGCTGGACCGATGGCGACGGGGCCAAGGGTCGTACGACCGGCCTCAAAGCTGATGGTCGCCTGAGCGGACTTGCCATCGCTGGTCAGTTCGCGGGCTTGGAGGACGGCGGCGGCGATCTGAGCGCCATTAGGCTCAATTAATCCGGCCTCACCCATGGCCAAAAGGGCCCCGGAGCCTCTGGTCAACCGGGCGTCGAGGCTGCCGCGCAAACGGCCATCGACCCCGGCCGTCAGGCTACCAGAGCTCATGCCAAGGCTCGTATCGCCAAGGGTGACGGCACCCTTGCGCAGGGTCATGGTCCCGCCGGCATCGGTCCAGTGCCGCACAGCCTGAGGCCAATCTGGACCGGTCAGATCATCACGTTGGCTGAGGAGGGAGTCCCAGAGCACTGAGACCGGCTTTTCGCCTGCCAGACGGGCCGTCAGGCCGCCTGCCGCTGCCTTGCCGCCGTCGATGCGAAACAGAAGGGCGGCTTCATCCTTACCGCCGGGGACCAGATGGAATTCCAACGTCTCGGCCTTGCTCAGGGCAAAGGGTCTCGCGCCGGGTTCGGGTACGAAGATCAGTTGAACCCCCTCGACCGCGATCCGGGGCAGGGGCGCGCCCGTGGCCACAAAGCTGGCCCGCAAGGCCTTGCCGCTGACGCGCAGACCCCCCGACACGGGGCGTGTGACGACGGCGCCGTCGCTGGCCACGATCATCCAATGTTTTGTGTTGAAGGCACTGGCCTCGGCCTTGAGGACCGGCATGTCGAGCGCCCAGCCTGAAGGCTCTCGCACGCGCGCCCTTGTCAAGGTGACATAGAACCGGAAGGGATAGCCCTCCAGCTTGCGCTCTTTCCATGCGACCTCGAAGCCCGCCTTGCGCAGATCGGCGGCGGCCCGGTCTATATGCTGTTCCATCTGTCCCTTGAGCACCATCCATCCTGCGCTCCAGCCAATGATAGCAAGGCCGAGCAAAATATAGGGGGCCACCAGCCAAAAGCGGCGAGGGGGTTTGCGAGGGGCGTCTTGGTCGGGCATGGTCAGCCTGAATGTCTTATGGGGTTAAGGTGATTAACGAGATGGCGTTAGAGGATCAGGGCGATCGCTGGGTCTTTGGCTATGGCTCATTGATGTGGCGCCCAGGTTTTGCCTTTGTAGAGCGAAGAGCCGCCATTCTCCATGGCCGTCGTCGTGCCTTTTGCATCTATTCGGTTCACCATCGGGGCACCTATGAGCGTCCGGGTTTGGTTTTAGGCCTTGCGCCGGGCGGTGCGGTGCGGGGCGCGGCCTTTCGCGTGGCCGCTGCGGACTGGTCTGAGACCTATGCCTATCTGCAAGAGCGCGAACAGCCAACCGAGACCTATTTCGAAGCCTGGGCCAAGGTGCGGCTTGATGATGGCTCCAAGGCCTCGGCGCTCGTCTATCTGTCCGACCGTCAACATGCCCAGTGGGCGGGCCATCTGAGCCTTGAGGATCAGGCCCAACTGATCGCCGGAGCCAAGGGTCTGTCAGGGCGCAATATCGACTATCTTTACGACCTTGTCGGACACCTTCAGGCGGACGGCCTGCGCGACCGGTTAATGGAGGTCCTGCTGCGGCGGGTGGAGATTTTGGAGCCGTAGCCCTCCTGCGCGTTCCGCGCGAAGCGGGTTAGAGCGCTGATGCCCCCTCACCCAACCCTCTTTCCCCCGCTCCTCCCAAAAAAGGCGGCGAGGGCTTTGCTGTTATTAGCCCTCTGACTGAGGCAGAGGGCCCAGCTGAGGGCCTTTTTTTACATAGACCTGTTACCCCCGCGACTTGCCCGGCGTGTAGTTCAAGATCGGGGAGAGCCAGCGCTCAGCGATGTTGAGGTCCCAGCCTTTGCGTTTGGCATAGTCTTCCACCTGATCGCGGTCGATCTTGCCGACGCCGAAATAGTGGGCCTCGGGGTGGGCGAAATAGAGGCCGGAAACGGAGGAGGCCGGGGTCATGGCGAAGCTTTCGGTCAGGGCCATGCCGGTGGCGTTTTCGGCGTCAAGCAAGCGAAAGAGCGTTGCCTTCTCGGTATGGTCCGGCTGGGCCGGGTAGCCGGGGGCAGGGCGGATACCGGTGTATTTCTCCGCGATCAGGTCCTCGACGGTGGTGGCCTCGTCGGCGGCGTAGCCCCAAAGCTCGGTGCGCACGCGTTTGTGCATGGCCTCGGCAAAGGCTTCGGCTAGTCGGTCGGCTAGGGCAGCGGCAAGGATGGCGCTATAGTCGTCGCCTGCGGCCTTGAATTTCTCCGCAATCAAGGGCTCGCCATGACCGGCGGTGACGGCGAAGGCACCAATATAGTCCGGCTTGGTGCCCTTGGGCGCGATGAAGTCGCAGAGGGCCAGATTGGCGCGGCCTTCAGACTTGGCCATCTGTTGGCGCAGGCCATGGAAGCGGCCGATCTCGGTGCTGCGAGCCTCATCTGCATAGACCGCAATATCGTCGCCATCGGCATTGGCGGGCCAGAAGCCGACCACGCCGCGCGCCTCGAACCACTTTTCGTCAATGATGCGCTCGAGCATGGCTTGAGCATCGGCAAAGAGGTTGGTCGCCGCCTCGCCGACCACATCGTCGGTCAGGATGGCTGGATAGTGGCCGATCAACTGCCAACTGGCAAAGAACGGGGTCCAGTCAATATGCCTGGCCAGGTCGGCCAGATCATAGGCCACGAAGCTGCGGGTGCCCAAGAAACTTGGAACCTTGGGCTCAAAGTTATCCCAATCAATGGCAAAGGCGCGGTTGCGGGCCTGCGTGATCGAGGTGCGGGCCTTGGCCTGTTGGCCGCGTTCGAACTGCTCGCGGATGCGCTGATAGTCTTGGCGCGTCTCGGCCTGAAGGCGTAGGCTTTCGGTCTTGGACAGCAGGCCAGAGACGACACCGACCGCGCGGCTGGCATCGAGCACATAGGTCGTCGATCCGGCGCTATAGCCCGGTTCGATCTTGACCGCCGTGTGGGTCTTGGAGGTGGTTGCCCCGCCGATCAACAGCGGGATGGTAAAGCCCCGGCGCTGCATCTCTTGGGCGACGAACACCATCTCGTCGAGCGAGGGCGTGATCAGGCCCGATAGGCCGATGATATCGACCTTGTGCTCAATGGCAGCATCGAGAATACGGTCGGCAGGGACCATGACACCCAGATCGACCACGTCGTAATTGTTGCACTGGAGCACGACGCCGACGATGTTCTTGCCAATGTCGTGGACGTCGCCCTTAACCGTGGCCATCAAGATCTTGCCCGCCATTTCGCGTGGCTTGCCGACCTTTTCAGCCTCCATGTAGGGTTCCAGATAGGCCACGGCCTGCTTCATCACGCGGGCTGACTTGACCACCTGGGGCAAGAACATCTTGCCCGCGCCAAACAGGTCACCGACCACATTCATGCCGTCCATCAAGGGCCCTTCAATGACGTGAAGGGGGCGTTCAAAGCCTTGGCGGGCCTCTTCGGTATCGGCCTGGATAAATTCTGTGACGCCATTGACCAGAGCATGTTCGATCCGCTTGGCCACCGGCGCGTCACGCCATTTTAAGTCCACAACGCGGGCCACACCCTTATCGCCCTTATAGCGCGGGGCGATCTCGACCAGATGTTCGGTCGGGCTGATATTACGGCTGGTGGTGCGGTTTAGGATCACATCCTCGACCGCCTCGCGCAGTTCGGGATCAATGGTCTCATAGACCGGCAGGTCCCCGGCATTGACGATGCCCATATCCATGCCTGCCCCGATGGCATGGTAGAGGAAGACTGAGTGAATGGCCCGGCGCACGGGCTCATTGCCCCGAAAGCTGAAGGACACGTTGGAGACGCCGCCGCTGATCCGGGCGTGCGGAAGGGCCTGCTTGATCGCCCGTGTCGCCTCGATGAAATCCACCGCATAGTTGTCATGCTGCTCGATCCCGGTCGCCACAGCGAAGATGTTGGGATCGAAGATAATGTCTTCCGGCGCGAACCGGACCTGATCGACCAAGATGCGATAGGCGCGGGTGCAGATCTGGATCTTGCGCGCGGCCGTATCGGCCTGACCTAGCTCATCAAAGGCCATGACCACCACGGCCGCGCCATAGCGCAGGCACATCTTGGCCTGATGGATGAACTCAGCCTCACCGGCCTTCATGGAGATCGAATTGACGATGGAGCGGCCCTGAACGCATTTCAGGCCAGCTTCGATCACGTCCCATTTGGAACTGTCGATCATGATCGGAACCTTGGCGATGTCCGGTTCCCCGGCGATCAGGTTCAAGAAGGTGATCATGGCCTGCTTAGAGTCCAGCAGGCCCTCGTCCATATTGATATCGATGATCTGGGCCCCAGCCTCGACCTGCTGGCGCGCCACGGTCAGTGCCTCGGACAGATTGCCCTCGACGATCAATTTTTTGAACTTGGCAGATCCCGTGACGTTGGTGCGTTCACCGACATTGATGAAGGACGGGCGCGGCGCGGCGGTCATGGGAGTAATGCTTTCAGGGGTCGCCATGGTTTAGGACACCTCAAACGGCTCTAGGCCCGACAGGCGCATGGCGGTGGGTCGAACGGGGGGTATGCGAGGGGTCATGCCTCGGACCGCATCGGCAACATGGCGAATGTGATCGGGCGTCGTGCCACAGCAGCCGCCCAGAATATTGACGATGCCGTCAGCCGCCCACTCGTGCAGCATGTGACCGGTCTGGTGCGGCTCCTCGTCATATTCCCCAAAGGCATTGGGCAGGCCTGCATTGGGATAGGCGGCGACCAGCGTGTCGGCCAGACGGCTGATCTCGGCAATGTGCGGGCGCATCAACTCGGCCCCAAGGGCGCAGTTAAAGCCAACGGCAAAGGGTTTTGCATGCTTGACCGAGTTCCAGAAGGCCTCGACCGTCTGGCCCGACAAGGTGCGGCCCGAGCGGTCGGTGATGGTGCCGGAAATCCAGATCGGCAAGGGCTGCAGCCCCTCATCCTCCAGATCCAAGATCGCCTTTAGCGCCGCCTTGGCGTTGAGAGTATCGAAGATAGTCTCGACCAGGAACAGGTCCACCCCGCCTTCATGCAGGGCCAGCACCTGCTCGCGATAGGCGTTATAGACCTCGTCAAAGGTCACGGACCGTGCCGAAGGATCATTCACATCGGGACTGATCGACAAGGTGCGGTTCAAGGGCCCAATCGATCCGGCCAAAAAGCGCGGCTTGTGGGGTTCCTCGGCGCTCCAGCGGTCGGCGCTTTCGCGGCCCAAACGCGCGGCCTCAAGGTTCAGGGCCCGCACCTGGCTCTCCATGCCATAGTCGGACATGCCGATTGAGGTGGAGGAGAAGGTGTTGGTCTCGGAAATGTCCGCGCCTGCTGCATAGTAGGCGTCATGCAGGTCGGTAATGATGTCCGGACGGGTCAGGATCAGCAGGTCATTATTGCCCTTTTGCGGCATAGAGTGATCAGCGAACTGGCTGCCGCGATAGTCTTCCTCGGACAGCTTATATTTCTGGATCATCACGCCCCAGGACCCGTCCAGCACCAGCACGCGTTCAGCGGCGGCGGCCTTTAGGGCGGCAATACGATCAGCACGGCTCATGGTCTGGTCTCTTTCGATCAAGTTTCGGCTTAGGATGAGGACCTAGACGCTCTCTCGCACGCCCAGAACGCGGCATATAGCGTAGACCAGATCAGCGCGATTTAGCGTGTAGAAGTGGAAGTCTTGGAAGCCGCGTTCCTGCAGCTTTGAGCACATTTCAGCCGCAATGGCTCCGGCCAGCAGGCGGCGGGTTTCGGGGTCATGGTCCAGCCCATCGAACAGATTGGCTAACCAGACCGGAATGGTCGTTTGGCAAGAGGCGGCCATCTTGACGAGCCCCTTGAAATTGGTCACGGGCATGATGCCCGGCAGGATCGGAATGGTGATCCCCGCGGCCCGAACCCTATCGATAAAGCGGCTATAGGCGTCGATATCGAAGAAGAATTGGCTGATGGCGCGGGTGGCCCCGGCATCGACCTTGGCCTTGAGCACATCAATATCGTGGTCGATGGACGGGCTTTCGGGGTGTTTTTCCGGATAGACGCTGACCGAGATTTCGAACGAAGCGATCTTACGGATGGCGGTGCAGAGCTCAGTGGCATTGGCATAGCCATCGGCGCGCGGCACATAGGTTGCGCCAAGGCCATCAGAAGGATCGCCGCGCAGGGACACGATGTGCTTTACGCCGGAGGCCCAATATTGCCGGATCACCTCGTCGACCTCATCGCGCGAGGCATTGACGCAGGTCAGGTGCGCGGCGGGGGACAGGCTCGTCTCATCCAAAATGCGCTTAACCGTGCGGTGGGTTCGCTCACGGGTCGAGCCGCCCGCGCCATAGGTCACAGAAACAAATTCCGGCTGTAACGGTGCCAAACGAGCGATGCAGGCCCAGAGGGACTCTTCCATCTCCGGCGTCTTGGGAGGGAAGAACTCAAAGCTGACCCGCACATCGCGGCTGCTGCGCTCACCGGCGCGGGCAATCGGGCCTAAAGCGTCGGTCTCGACGGATGGCGCTTGGATTGGTGGAATAGACATTAGGAAACTTTCGAACTCTTACTGTCAGCTGGGCTGTGTTTGGCGACCCAAATCTTTACGGTCAGGCCCTCGGATGAGGCTGAGGGCAGGGTGGTCAAGTCCGGTGCAAGCAGTCCCGCCTCTGCCATCCAGCGGCCCATCTCATCATCGGAAAAGCCAAGGCGGCGGTGTTGATGGGCCTCGCGCAGGAATTCCAGCGCGTGGGGGGCAAAGTCAATGATCAATAGGCGCCCGCCTGGGGCGACCAGCCTGCCCGCCTCGATCACCGCGCAGGCGGGATCGGAGAGGTAGTGCAAAACCTGATGCACGACGACCAGATCGGCGCTGCGGTCGGGTAGGCGGGTGGCGAAGATGTCGCCATGACGCAGCTCAACGCCCTGAAGCCCCGCTTCGGTTACATGCAGTCTCGCGACATTGAGCATCTGCTGCGACAGGTCTAGGCCGATGGCGTCCTTCGCCTGCGGTCCCAAAAGGGCCAGCATTCGGCCAGCGCCTGTGCCTAGATCAATCATCCGTTCAAACGGACCGGCCCCCGCTGCAGACAGAATGGCCGCCTCAACATTGGCTTCGGACACATAGAGGGACCGAATCTCGTCCCAGCGCGCTGCATTGCGCTCAAAATAGGACTGGGCATCGTTCGAGCGCTCACCGCGCACGGCATCGAGCCGTTCGCCATCGCGCTGCATGCCTAGGTCCGAAGCAACGATCATGTCCAAAACCTGATCGACAAAATGGCGCATGGCCGGATCGGCGGCAACGCGGTAAAAGACCCAAGCGCCATCGGGGAACCGTTCAATCAATCCGGCGTCGCTGAGCAGTTTGAGATGACGCGAGACACGCGGCTGACTCTGGTCCAATATCTGGCTCAGCTCCATGACCGCCAACTCTTCATTGGCTAATAGAGCAAGGATCCGCAGGCGCGTTGGCTCACCCGCCGCCCTCAATGCTTCAATTACTTCTTCCGATGTCATGGCGTCCGCCGATCACATAAAGATATAAAGATATCTTTATGTCTTACTTTGTCAGGCTTGGCAAGGTGACGCCGAAGGCCACAATGACCGTTGGGGATATCGGATAAAACCCGCCTAACCGTTGCCTCTGATCGCATAGGCGGCTACATCCCTGACAGCCCTATTTCCTCGATCGTGAAGAGCGCCCGCGCCCCATGGCACAGCAATATATTTTCCAGATGCAAGGCCTGACCAAGGCCTATCCCGGCGGCAAGAAGGTGTTCGAGAACATCTGGTTGTCCTTCTATTCCGACGCCAAGATCGGCGTGGTCGGGGTCAATGGCTCGGGTAAGTCGACCCTGCTGAAGATTATGGCCGGGATCGATAAGGAATTTAATGGCGAGGCCAAGGCCGCTGAAGGCATCAAGATGGGCTATCTTGAGCAAGAGCCTCATCTGGACGAGAGCCTCGATGTGCGCGGCAATGTTATTGCCTGGTGCGAAGAGAAGAAGATTTTCGACCGCTATAACGAAGTCGCCACCCTGATGGGCGAGGACTATACCGACGAACTGATGGAGGAGATGAACGCCCTTCAAGAGAAGATCGACGCGGGCGACCTTTGGGACATCGACAGCAAGATCGAAATGGCTATGGGCGCGCTACGTTGCGCGCCCGATGAAAGCGCTGTCGATAAGCTATCGGGCGGTGAGCGCCGCCGTATCGCATTGGCCCGCCTGCTGCTCTCCAAGCCCGACATGTTGCTGCTCGATGAGCCGACCAACCACTTGGACGCAGAGTCCGTGGCCTGGTTGCAGCATCACCTCGAAAACTTCCCCGGCTGCGTCATCCTTGTGACCCACGACCGCTATTTCCTCGATCAGGTGACCAAGTGGACTTTGGAACTGGACCGGGGCAAGGGCATCCCTTACGAGGGCAACTATTCCGGCTGGCTTGAACAGAAGACCAAGCGGATCGTGCAGGAAAATAGCGAGTCTGAGGCGCGCCAGCGCGCCATGACCCGCGAACTGGAATGGGTGCGATCCTCGGCCAAGGCCCGTCAGTCCAAGTCCAAGGCTCGCTTGGCTGCCTATGAGGAGATGGTCAACCAGCAGGACCGCGAAAAGCAATCCTTCGCCACCATCCAGATCCCGCCCGGGCCACGCCTTGGCAATCTGGTCATCGAGGTGACCGATCTGAAGAAGTCGTTCGGCGACCGCGTCCTGTTCGATGGCTTGACCTTCAAGCTTCCGCCCAACGGCATTGTTGGCGTGATCGGTCCGAACGGCGCGGGTAAGTCGACCCTGTTCAAGCTGATCACCGGCCAAGAGACGCCCGATACCGGCACGGTGCGCCTCGGTGAGACCGTCAAGCTGGCCTATGTCGACCAGAGCCGCGATGCGCTCGATCCCAATAAGAACGTCTGGCAAGAGGTGTCTCAGGGCCTTGATGTGCTCAAGGTCGGCGCACGCGAAATCAACACCCGCTCCTATGTTGGGTCCTTCAACTTCCGAGGCGGTGATCAGCAAAAGAAGGTCGGGCTTCTTTCTGGTGGTGAGCGTAACCGCGTCCACCTGGCCAAGACCTTGACCACGGGCGGCAATGTCATCCTGCTCGATGAGCCGACCAACGACCTCGATATCGAAACCTTGCAGAACCTCGAAGAGGCGCTGGAGGAGTTCGCAGGGTGCGCCGTGGTGATCAGCCACGACCGCTGGTTCCTAGACCGTCTTGCGACCCACATTCTCGCCTTTGAAGGCGACGGTCATGTCGAATGGTTCGAGGGAAACTTTGAGGCCTATGAGGAAGACAAGAAGCGCCGTCTGGGCGCCGACAGCCTGATCCCCAAACGCCTCAAGTTCCAAAAGTTCGGACGCTAAAGACCCCGTGACCAAGCCAGTCGTCGCTCTGACCCATCCAATGCTCAAGAGTTTAGAGGGGCCGCTGTCTCATAGCTATGAGGTGCTGCGGGTTTGGGAGATGGCCGATCCCCTCGATTGGGCCAAGGGGCCGGGCCAGCCGGTTCAGGCCCTGATCGGGGCGGGCGAGCATGGCTTTGCCTGCGAATTTTACGAGCACTTGCCCAAGCTTGGTCTCGTGGCCTGCGTCAGTGTCGGCTACGACGCCTATGACCCGCTGTTTTTGCGTGGGCGCGGGGTCCAATTGACCCATGCGGATAGTCTCAATGCCGATGATGTCGCCGACCAGGCCGTTGGCGCAGCTCTGGCCTCTTGGCGTCTGATCCTTGAGGGCGACCAGATGGTACGCGCTGGCGCTTGGACGCCGTCCTATCGCGGTCCGCTTCGCCCAACCTTGCGCGGCAAGACGGCGGGGATTGTCGGCCTTGGGGCCATCGGCCTGGCCATTGCCAAGCGTTTGCCAGCCTTCGGTCTTGAGATCGCCTGGTGGGGTCCGCGGGCTAAGCCCGATCAGCCGCTGCGCTATGTCCCGGATCTGGCCGAACTGGCCAAACAGTCCGACATTTTGTTTGTCGCCTGCCGCGCCGATGCGTCCAATGTCGGCCTGATCAGTCAAGAGGTCATTACTGCCCTTGGCCCGGACGGCCTGCTGGTCAATGTGGCGCGTGGGTCGGTAGTCGATGAAACCGCCCTGATCGCAGCGCTGAAATCGGGCGCACTGGGCCGCGCGGCGCTCGATGTCTATGAGGTCGAACCCACACCGGCGGCGCGTTGGGCCGATGTTCCCAACACGCTTCTGACACCCCATACAGCCGGTCAGAGCCTTGAGGGCATCCCGGCCATGATCAGCCAGACCTTCGAAAATCTGCGTCGTCATTTTGCGGGCGAGGACCTTTTAAGCCCTGTTCCGTAGTTATTGATTTTTTCTATGGTTGTAAAAAATTAAATCGATTAGCTCTTTGCCATTGGCCGCTTTAGAGTCCTGATGCCAAGGGTTGATGGACGCACCGAGCCAGCGGCGAAAAGAAAAGTTAGATGGGCCTCGCCAACATCAAGATCCGAAAAAACCTGTAGGACGCCTTCGCTGGCGAAAGCCAAACCTACCTTCGCTATGTCTAATTCGCGCAAAAGAGTGACGTCTAAGGCTGTGGTCTAAAATTATCGACGTCGCCTGCAGAAAATGATTGGAAAGAAAATGAACACCGAAGAAAAATGCCCGATGATCAAGAGAAGCGGCGGAAATGCGGTGATTAGCGGCATCTCGAACCGTGATTGGTGGCCAAACCAATTGAACCTAAATATCCTTCATCACCATTCATCAAAGTCGGACCCGATGGGCGTTGACTTTGATTATGCCAATGAATTTAAGTCTCTCGACCTTGATGCGGTCATCAAGGACCTTCACGCCCTGATGACAGATTCTCAGGATTGGTGGCCAGCCGATTACGGTCATTATGGCCCGTTCTTTCTTCGCATGGCTTGGCACGCCGCAGGCACTTATCGCATAGGCGATGGTCGCGGCGGCGCAGGCATGGGGCAGCAACGCTTTGCGCCGCTCAATAGCTGGCCTGATAACGTCAATCTCGACAAGGCGCGGCGGTTGCTCTGGCCGGTCAAGCAGAAATATGGCCGCAAGATTTCATGGGCCGACTTGATGGTGCTCACAGGGATTGTTGCACTTGATTCAATGGGTCTCAAGAGCTTTGGGTTCGGCGGAGGGCGCCCAGATGTTTGGGAGCCAGAAGAAATTTACTGGGGCTCGGAAACCGTTTGGCTTCAAAACGACCGCTACAGCGGCGATCGTCAACTTGAGCAACCATTGGCCGCTGTTCAAGTCGGCCTCATCTATGTCAATCCACAAGGCCCGGACGGCAACCCCGACCCGCTCCTTGCTGCACGCGATATTCGTGAAACGTTCGCCCGGATGGCGATGAATGATGAAGAGACGGTTGCTTTAGTTGTCGGCGGGCATACTTTCGGAAAATCGCACGGGGCTGCCTCGGAAGATTATAAGGGTGCCGAGCCTGAGGGTGCCGCAATCGAAGAGCAAGGCTTGGGCTGGACGAGTTCGTTCGGCAGCGGCAAAGGCGGCGATACTATATCGAGCGGTTTAGAAGGCGCGTGGACCAAAAATCCGATCAAATGGGACAATAACTACCTTGAAAATCTGTTTGGCTATGAGTGGGAGCTGACTAAGAGCCCCGCCGGAGCACATCAGTGGACGCCCAAGAATGCGGATGCACAAGGCACCGTGCCTGATGCCCATGATCCAGCTAAGCGTCATGCCCCAATGATGCACACCACCGATCTATCGATGCGTATGGACCCAATCTACGAAAAGATATCGCGTGGCTATTATGAAAATCCCGACAAGCTAGCAGATGCCTTCTCCCGGGCGTGGTTTAAGCTCATGCATCGCGATATGGGGCCGCGGGCACGCTATCTTGGCTCTCTTGTGCCTGGAGAAGAGCTGATTTGGCAGGATCCAGTTCCCGCCGCGGATTACGGTATAATTGACGCGCAGGATATTGCGGCACTGAAGCCACAAATTCTGGCGGCAGGTCTGTCAATATCACAGCTGGTCACGACCGCATGGGCGTCGGCATCGACGTTCCGTGGCAGCGACAAGCGAGGTGGAGCAAATGGTGCGCGGATTCGCCTTGCGCCGCAAAAGGACTGGGAGGCCAATCAGCCCGCCGAACTGGCGCATGTGTTGGCAGCCCTTGAGGCCATCCAGAAGCAGTTCAACAGCGCGCAGTCTGGCGGTAAGAAAGTCTCGCTGGCGGACCTGATCGTGCTGGGTGGTTGTGCAGCTGTTGAAGCAGCCGCACACAATGGCGGCCATACCGTTGCGGTTCCTTTCACACCGGGACGTACCGACGCTTCGCAAGAACAAACCGATGCGCACTCTTTTGCGCCGCTCGAACCAAAGGCAGACGGTTTCCGCAATTATGTCCGCGCGGGGCACCCGCTTTCGGCCGAGGTACTGCTCGTGGATCAGGCGCAGTTGTTGACGCTGACCGCACCTGAAATGACTGTTTTGGTTGGTGGATTGCGCGGATTGAAGGCCAATGTCGGTGGGGCGTCACACGGCGTATTCACCCATCGGCCAGAGACCCTGACCAACGACTTTTTTGTGAACCTGCTCGACATGAACACGACTTGGGTGCCTGCCAATGAGGCTAAAACCGTGTTTGAGGGACGTGATCGCACAACGGGTGCCGTTAAATGGTCAGGAACGCGGGTTGATTTGCTGTTCGGCTCTAACGCGCAGCTTCGGGCGCTTTCGGAGGTCTATGCGTCGACAGATGCCGAAGGCGCATTCGTCCACGACTTTGTGGCAGCGTGGAACAAGGTGATGAACCTTGATCGCTTCGACATCGTCTGATCCTTGGCCTGATCTTGGCTAAAAACGTTCGGTCACGGGCTTGCATCGCAAACCGTGACCGAACGCGGGATCGGGCGCAGGCCAATCTGTTCAATTATATCGAGCGCTTCTACAACCCGTCGGCAGGTACCCGACTTTGGGTTATATCAGGCCCATGGTCTTCGAGAAGAACACTGGGCTAGGCTAACTTGGTGTGGGCGAAAATGGCCGTGCTGAGCCCTGCGCCACGGCCAGAGCTGTCACGCGATTTTGCCTGATCCGCATTAAGGGTCGGGGTATCTCTGGACAGGCCGGTTCCCTGAGGTTAGCCTGGAGGCTGAGTGATCGATGATCATTTATCCAGTGTTTCATTGAAGGACCGGCTCCACCATGAGTGATACCCATCTTGACGTGATCATTGTTGGCGCAGGACTGTCAGGCGTGGGCGCGGCGCGTCACCTGCAACTCAATTGCCCCGGCAAGACCTTCACCCTACTCGAGGGCCGCGAGTCGATTGGTGGGACCTGGGACCTGTTCCGTTATCCCGGTATCCGGTCGGACAGCGACATGTATACGCTCGGCTATTCCTTCCGCCCTTGGAAGGAATCTAAGGCCATCGCCGACGGCCCGTCGATCCTGAAATATGTCAAGGACACAGCCTCGGAAGCCTGCATCGATCAGCACATCCGCCTCAGCCATCAGGTAAAGCGGGCCAGCTGGTCCACCATCGATGCGGCCTGGACCGTCGAATGTGAAGTTGGGCCAGACAAGACCCTAACCCAACTGACCTGCAATTTCCTTTTCATGTGCAGCGGCTATTACAGCTATGCGGGCGGCTATACGCCTGACTTTGCCGGGACCGAACGCTTTGCTGGCAAGATCATCCACCCGCAAAAATGGCCGGAAGATCTCGACTATGTGGGCAAGAAGGTCGTGATCATCGGCAGTGGCGCAACGGCAGTGACGCTGGTGCCCGAAATGGCCAAGACCGCCGCCCACGTGACCATGCTGCAACGCTCGCCGACCTATATTGTTGCGCGGCCTGACTATGATGCGGTCGCCGATTGGCTACGGGCCCGACTGCCCGCCAAGCTGGCCTATAGCTTGACCCGTTGGAAGACGGTGCTTTTGGGCATGTATTTCTTCCGCATGTGCCGCAAGGCCCCGGATCGGGTCAAGGCCCTGCTGCTCAGCGGCGTGCGTGCAGCGCTCGGCCCCGACTACGACATCAAAAAGCACTTCACGCCGAAATATAACCCTTGGGAACAGCGCCTGTGCCTGGTGCCCAATGGCGACCTGTTCACATCGATCAAGGACGGTAAGTCCAGCGTCGTCACCGATCAGATCGAGACCTTCACCGAGACTGGCCTGACCCTGAAATCGGGCGAGACCTTGGAGGCGGATATAGTCGTCACCGCCACGGGCCTGAACCTGGAGCTGCTCGGCGGTCTTCAGGTCACCATCGACGGCGTGGCAACCGATGTGTCCAAGACCCTTAGCTATCGCGGCATGATGTATAGCGGCCTGCCCAATCTGGCTGCCTCCTTTGGCTATACCAACGCCTCGTGGACCTTGAAGTGCGACTTAACGTGCGAATATGTCTGCCGCCTGATCAACCATATGGATAAGAAGGGCCTGCGTCAGGCAACGCCGGTCCTGACTGATCCGTCGATAGGCACTGAGCCGTGGCTGGACTTCTCGTCCGGTTATGTCGCTCGCTCGATTGATAAGTTCCCCCGCCAAGGCGACCGCGCCCCCTGGAAGCTGCATCAGAACTACGCCCTCGACATCATGAACCTGCGCTTCAGCGCGTTGGATGATGGGGTGATGAAGTTTGACAACCCGGTGAAGGCTAATAAGACCGCTAAGCGGGTTGCTGAGACGGTTTAGCGTTCGGGGTTGATAAGATCAGAACAGAAGGGGGCGGCATCACAGGTGCCGCCTCTTTTTTTATCTCTAACGCCGCCACTTTTTTCGACAGATCGACCTCGCCTAACGCACAAATTTGAACCGGATTGAGCAGGGTACGGGTTTCTGGGGCCGGCCTAGAACTTTGTCTTTGTCCGGGCCGGGTCAGCGGCCCAACCTATGCTCAGTGCAATAGCTTGGTTGCAGGCTCTGATCGTGGGGATGATCGACGTGCGGAAAATGATGATGGTGTCTTTGATGGCGCTGGGTTTGAGCACTCCTGTCTTGGCGCAAGGTGTGATCCGGGTTGGGTTGGAAAAGTCTCCGATTGCGACGGCTGTGACTGTGCCTGCCGGTGTCAAGACCCTTTATGTCAGCGGTCAATTGCCCGCTGTCGCTGATCCTGCCGCTCCGGCAGGAACCAAGGCCTCCTACGGCGACACCAAGACCCAGAGCTTGAGCGTCCTCAAAAAGATCGATGATGTGCTTAAGGCACACGGCATGACCGCCGCCGATGTGGTCAATATGCACGTCTATCTGATGGGCGATCCTGATCTGGGCGGCAAGATGGACTTTGCCGGTATGATGGCCGCCTACACCCAGTTCTATGGCACGGCCGAACAGCCCAATAAGCCTTCGCGCGCGACCATCCAGGTCGCTGGCTTGGCAGGTCCTGGCTATCTGGTCGAGATCGAAGTCATCGCAGCAAAGATGCCCTAACCTCGACGGATCTGGGGGCGGCGACGCCTCCGGGGCCAGCCGACCTCACCTTTAAAGCTCTACCCAAGGCGTTTCTCACGAACCGTCCATGAGCCCCCTTGTGCCCTCGCGGCGCAGCCTGAACGATCAAGGAATAGAGACATGTCGATAAGGGATGAGACGAGCGGTCCGGCGGCAGGCGTTCTGACCCGCAGGCGGTTTATCGAGCGGTTGGGTCTGGTCGGTGGAACCACCATGATCTTGGCGGGGATGGAGGCCTTGGGCTTTGGGATCGGCTCAGCCCACGCCGCCCCCCCGGTCCTGACCGGATCGGGTAATGGAAAATCGATTGTGGTGCTGGGGGCGGGCCTGGCCGGTATGACGGCGGCCTATGAGCTGACCAAGTCCGGCTATAAGGTCACGGTGCTCGAGGCGCGCAGCTTTGCCGGTGGCCGTTGCCAAACGGCGCGGGCTGGGGTGACGATCACCGAGTTGGGCGGGCAGGCCCAGACCTGTAACTTCGATGACGGCCTCTATATCAATCACGGCCCATGGCGCATTCCCTACCATCACCGCTCGACCCTGCACTACACCAAGACCCTTGGCGTGGCGCTGGAGCTGTTCGTCAATGATAACGACAATTCCTATGTCTATTTCGAAAAGGGCACCGGCCCTCTAGCGGGCAAACCCATCCGCAAGGGTCAGATCGCCGCCGATGCGCGTGGTAATGCGGCTGAACTCTTGGCCAAGGTCGTCAATAAGGGCGGTCTGGACCTGCCCATGACCGCTGAGGACCGCGACCTCTTCGTGGCCTATCTGGTCAACGAAGGCTATCTGTCGCCCAAGGACCTTGCCTATTCGGGCGCTGAGGGGCGCGGCTATGAGATCCATCCCGGCGCAGGGGTTGATCCAGGCCCCGGCAAGCTGACCACGCCCTACAGCATGACCGATGTGCTCCATTCCAAGACCTGGTCGGTCCTGACCTCGGTGGCGGGCTATGAGCAGCAGCGCACCATGTTCCAGCCCGTCGGAGGCATGGACCAGATTGCCAAGGCCTTTGAAAAGCAGGTTGGTCACCTGATCCGCTATTCGTCGGTCGTTCAAAAGATCAAGCAGTCCGATGCCGGGGTCGAGGTCGCCTATAGCGATGCCGACGGTAAGCCAGTGGTGGTCAAGGGTGACTATTGTATCTGCACCATCCCCCTGTCGGTGCTGAAGATGATCGACATGAATGTCTCGGCCCCGTTCAAGGAGGCGATGAACAATGTCGCCTATGCACCGGTCGGCAAGATCGGTCTGCAGATGAAGCGCCGGTTCTGGGAAGAGGACCACGCGATCTATGGCGGTCACGTCCACACCGACATGCGCGATATCGGCTCCATGTCCTTGCCCTCGACCGGCTTCCAGAGCCAAAAGGGTGTGATCCTGGGCTATTACCAATTTGGCAATGAAGCGGCCAAGATCAGCGCCAAGACACCCGCCGAGCGCGCCGCCCATGCCGTCGCTGCCGGTCATAAGATCTTCCCCGAATATGCCGAGAATTTCGAGACTGCCTTCTCTGTGGCTTGGCACCGGGTAGCGTACAATCTCGGCGGCTGGGCCGAATGGAAGGAAGAGGGTCGCCGCGACTATTACCCCACGCTCTGCAAACCTGACGGCCGCATCTATCTGGCAGGCGAGCACCTTAGCTATATGACCGGCTGGCAGGCCGGAGCCATCGAGTCCGCTTGGCAGCAGATCGCCCATCTGCACCAGCGCGTCATGGCTTAGAAGGAGGCCCTAATATGAAGTCCCTCATTCTTACAGGACCCATGATCGCAAGTCTGATCAGCTTTTCTGGCGCGCAGGCGGCTGCCCCAGCCGGGGCCGCCCTTTTCGCTGAGAACTGCGCGGCTTGCCATCAGCCTCAGGGCCAAGGCATTGCAGGTGCCTTTCCCGCCTTGGCCAAGAGTCTCTTTGTTAAGGGCGATCCCAAGGTCGTGGCCGCGACCATCCTCAATGGACGCGGCGGTATGCCAAGCTTTAGGAGCGACCTGAGCGATGCGGAAATCGCAACGGTTCTAACCTTTGTCCGGGCCTCATGGGGCAACAGGGCCGTACCCATCACGTCCGTCATGGTGGCCTCCGCTCGCAGTGCCAAGGTCGCCGAAGGCCCGCTAAAGATTATGCAGGCCCATTAGGGGAAGAGAGCGCTCCGAACCCGCCGCCGCCCGGGGTTTGAATCTCGATCATATCGCCCGCGCCGACCGTCACTGAGAAACATCCCAACAGGTCCTCTGCTGTGCCATCGGCGCGGATCAGACGCTGAAGACCGGGTAGGGCGGGGCCGCCGCCTTGCAGGCCTTGCGGTGCGTTCTCGCGGCGGCTCGACAGCAGCGCCGCCTCCATCGGGGCCAGAAAGCGGATGCGACGCACGGCCCCGTCGCCGCCTCTGTGCAGGCCAGAGCCGCCAGAGCCCTTGCGCACAGCGAAGGTCTCGACCCGCACCGGAAAGCGCCGTTCCAAGATTTCAGGATCTGTGAGGCGCGAGTTGGTCATGTGGCTGTGGACGGCGCTGGCTCCAGCGGCCCTGCGGCTGGCCCCAGCCCCGCCGCAGAGGGTCTCGTAATATTGCTGGGTCTCATCTCCAAAGGTGAAATTGTTCATCGAGCCTTGGCTGTTGGCCAAGACACCGAGGGCCTCATAGAGGGCGTCGACCACATGCTGGCTGGTCTCGACATTCCCGGCCACCACTGCGGCGGGATAGGCGGGGGCGAGCAGCGAGCCCTCGGGCACCATGATCTCCAGAGGCTTTAGGCAACCCGCATTGAGCGGTATCTGATCATCGACAAGCGTGCGAAACACATAGAGGGCTGCGGCATGGACGATGGCGGTCGGGGCATTGAAGTTCGAGCCCAGCACCGCGCTGGTGCCGGAAAAGTCCAGCACCGCGCGGCCAGCAGCGGCATCGACCGTGCTGGTCACGACGATCTCAGCGCCGCCATCCATGGGCACGCGGGCCTGACCGTTGGATAGTTTGCCGATGGCCTTGCGCACGCAATCTGCGGCATTGTCCTGCACAAATCCCATATAGCGGGCGACCTTTGCGCCGCCATAGGCCTCGATCATGGCGCGAACGGCGCTAGCCCCTGCCAGGCAGGCGGCGATCTGGGCCTTGAGATCAGCGATGTTGCGGTCGGGCGCACGCGCAGGCCAGCGACCTGCGCCGAGAGCCAAGCGGGTGTCCACCTCTAGGAACTGTCCCGCCCGCATGATGGGCAGGGCGTCAAGCATCACCCCTTCTTCGTCGATGGTCTTAGAAAAGGGCGCCATAGAGCCGGGCTGGATACCGCCGACATCGGCATGGTGCCCGCGCGCGGCGACATAGAAGGTCGCTTGGGCGTCGTCAGGGCTCAAAAACACTGGCATGACGACGGTAATGTCCGGCAGGTGCGTGCCCCCGGCATAGGGATTGTTCAGGGCAAAGCCGTCGCCGGGCGCGAGGATCGGATGACGGTCGCGAACGGCCCTGACGCTTGCCCCCATCGAGCCCAGATGGACGGGCATGTGCGGGGCATTGGCCACTAGGCCGCCGTCGGCATCGAACAGGGCGCAGGAAAAATCGAGTCGCTCCTTAATATTGACTGAATGGGCTGTTCGCTCCAGCGCCGCGCCCATGGCCTCCGCCACGCCCATAAAGCGGCGGTTGAACAGTTCTAGCGTCACGGGATTGGGTAGAGTTTCTAGGGCCTCATCGGTGCGGGTCTGCTGGCCAAGATGGACCATACGGATCAGGCCGTCGGCCTGCGCGCTGGCTTGCCATCCCTCAGCCACCGCGATTTGGGTGTCGCCGCGAATGATCAGGGCCGGTCCGGTGATCGGGTTGGTCAGGCTTTCAGCCTGATGGATGCCGCCGGTCAGGATGGGGGAGAGAGCAGCGCTGGCCCTGCCGCTGTCTGATGCTAGGGGGCAATCATCCCGTTGCAGGGCCTCAACCTCGACGCTGGCAATCAGGATCGGACGGCCTTGTTCGATAAAGCCAAACAGACGCTGGTGGGCCTCTTCGAAGGTGGATCGGATGGCGGCAAGGTCACTGAGCGGGGCGGGCAAGACCGCATCGGCTCCGTCATAGCGTAGGCGAAGGCGCAGCACCGTCTTACCCAGAGCACTGCCTTGGGCTTCAAGGGCATCGATGGCCTCGGCCTCTAGGAGGCTGAGGCGCGCCTTGGCAAGGCTTAAGCCCTCGTCACTAAGCGGTGCATCGAGGCCCTGTTCCTTCAGACTGCTCAGCTGCGCCTGACCAATGCCCCAGGCGGATAGAAGGCTGGCATGGCGCGGGCTTAGGACCTCGCTGATCCCGAGGGATGCTGCGACCCAGCAGGCGATTTGACCCGCTGCTCCGCCAAAGGCTACAAGGCGGTGGTCGCGCGGATCAAAGCCGCGTTCAGTCGAGATGCGGCGCACAGCCTGAGCGGTTTGCTCAACACAGACGGCGATGAAGCCCTCAGCGGCGGCCTCGAGGGAGGGGGCCTTCATCGCGTCGGCCAAGGCCTGCAGGCGCGCGCGGGCGGCGACGGCGTCTAGCGGCAGGTTCTGGTCCGGGCCAAAGACGGCTGGGAAATGGGCCGGATCGAGCCTTCCCAGCACGATCTGGGCATCGGTCACGGTGGCGGGCCCGCCGCGTCCATAGGCAGCCGGTCCTGGCATGGCTCCGGCACTACCCGGTCCGACCCGCACGCGCGCGCCGTCGAAGGTCAGGATCGACCCGCCGCCCGCCGCCACAGTCTCGACGTCCAGCATAGGCGCGCGCAGACGAACGCCCGCGATCTCTGCCCGGTCGCGCCGTTCTAAGGTCCCGTCAAAGCGGCAGACATCGGTCGAGGTGCCGCCCATGTCAAAGCCTAGCGCCGCCTTGCCCGGCGAGGATTGCAACGCCGTCTGCGCCACGCCCACGACACCGCCTGCGGGACCAGAGACTACGGCATCCTTGCCGCGAAAGGCTTGTGCCCGGACCAGTCCACCCGCTGAGGTCATGAAATAGAGGTCGGCGCCGTTCACCGCACTGGCCACCTGATCGACATAGGCGCGAAGGGCTGGCGTCAAATAGGCATCGGCGACGGTGGTCTCGGCCCGTGGCAGATATCGCGGCAGGGGCGAGACCTCATGGCTCATGGCCACATGAGCAAAACCAGCGGTTCTGGCGATGTCGGCTGCAGCCCGCTCATGAACCGGATTAAGATCGGCATGCAGGAAGGCGATGGCGACCGAGGTCAGCCCCGCGGCCACAGCCTCGCGGCACTGCACGGCTAGGGCCTCGCGGTCGAGCGGGGTCAGGACCTCACCCGTCGCGGTCAGTCGCTCAATGGCCTCGATGGCCCGTTCGGCCAGAGGCTCGGGGCGAACAATATCCAATACAAATAGGTCTGGGCGGGTTTGATCACCGATGATCAAACTGTCGCCAAAGCCTTGGGTGGCGATTAGCAAGGTACGAGCGCCTTTACGTTCCAATAGGGCATTGGTCGCCACCGTCGTCCCCATCTTGATGGCCTCCACCTGCTCGGCGGGGAAGGGCGCGGTGGGAGCAACGCCCAGAATGCGCCTCATGGCTTCGACGGCGGCGTCTAGATAGGCGTCACTGACTGAGAGGAGCTTGAGCGTGCGCACGACCACGGCGCCTTGTGCGCCGATCACATCGGTGAATGTGCCGCCGCGATCGATCCAGAAGGTCCAGCGCGAAGGGGGCTCAGAGGTTGTCATAATGTCGCCACGTCACTAAGGTGATCCTCATCTCATGACCTTCTGGCACAACATCGTCAAACTTGCAGCGGGGCGCGTCAATGCCGCGGACTGCGATGACTGTCCGCAGACCATGCCTGGACAGGACCCTGCCTTTTCAACAGCGGTCATAGCGCTCGGTGCGAAATTGGCCAAGGCCGATGGTCGGGCTGATCTGATGGAATTTGAAGCCTTTTCTGAGGTTTTCCAGCCAACCTCAGATAATGTCCGCGATATTCAACGGCTTTACGACCTTGCAAGGCAAACGACCCTTGGCTTTGAGGGCTATGCCAAACGTCTGGCCAAACGTTACCGTGCCTGTCCGCAACTGCTTGAGGATGTGCTGGACGGTCTATTTCACATCGCCAAGTCCGATGGCGCGGTCACATATCATGAACTCGACTATCTCCAAGAGGTGTCGCAACTCTTTGGCCTGTCTGCCCTGACCTTTCGTCGCATTCGGGCCACCCATCTGGGGGTGGGGCCGAAGGATCCCTATGTCATCTTGGCGGTGGGAGCCGATGCTTCAGACGAGACCGTTCGGTTAGCCTGGCGCAGGGCGCTGTCTGAAGCCCATCCTGACCGCGCCCTGTCGCGCGGCCTACCTGCGGAATTTGTTGAACTGGCGCACCTAAAATCTGCCGCAATTAACGAAGCCTATGACACGGTAATGCGCGAACGACGCGCAATGGTTGAGGCCTAGGCCGTGCGGGGAAATATCCCCTCCTATACAAAACTTAACTGGCCCAGACCATTGACGAGGCGCATGAAAGGCCCAACATATCAGTGCGAGAATTGTTTTGCTTGAGGGACATAGGACAGGGTCATGACAGGGCAAGAAAGCCTTCGTTCCAACAGTGCCGGTCATTCGGTTTGGAAGAGCCTGGCTTGGCTTGGCAGCGCCGTCGCCACGACCATTGCCGCCGGTTTGGCAGCCCTCTTGGCGGTGGTCTTCGCGGCCACAGTGTTGATCATCGCCCTGATCACGAGCATTTTGGTCGCGGTCGCGGGACTTGCCATGCGCGCGCGACGCAGCGCGAAGCCTGACCTGGCCCAAGATGGCGTTATTGAAGCCCGCAAGGTCGGTGGCCATTCCTGGGTCGCCTATGGCTGGGATGAGCATAAGTCCTAATCTAATCCTGTTCTAATCTATTTTCAGGCTTGGCGACTTGTGCGTTTCGCCTGCTCTCGATAGGTCTAGCCAGACCATAGATCTATCGGGAAGACCGCCATGTTCAGCCGCAGAACCCTTCTAACTGGTGCCGGTGCCGTCGCAGTCACGGCTGGCCTGCCTCAACGGGCCTTTGCCGCCAGTGGTAAGGGGGTAGAGCTCAACGCCATCTTTGACGGGTTCGTTCAGGACTATATGCGCCGGTCGCCCGAGATGTTGACTGGCCTTGGCATGGACAAGGGCGACAAGGCTGCGGCAAAGGGCAAGCTTGCCGACCGTTCGTTAGCGGCCAGAGCTCAGGACCGGGTCGATAATGGCCTGCGCCTTACCAAGATGCGGGCCTTTGATCGCAGCGCCCTGAGCGGTATGGACGCGGTCAACTATGACACGGTGATCTTCGAGATGGAGGTGGCTGACGAGGCCAACCGTCTGAAAAGCTTTAGCGGCTCGGGTACGGGCGAGCCCTATGTGGTCAGCCAGCTGTCGGGTTCTTATCAGGCCTTGCCCGACTTTCTAGACAGCCAACATTCGGTCGAGACCAAGGCTGATGCTGACGCCTACCTGTCCCGCCTAGAGGCCTTTGCCGCAGTGCTGGATCAGGAAAGCGAGGTTGTGCGCCGAGATGTTGGCGCGGGCCTTACCCCGCCTGATTTCGTGCTCGAGCGGACCTTGATACAGATGAACAGTCTGCGCTCTGCCTCGGCGGAAACATCGGTTCTGGTTCAATCTCTGGCGCGCCGGGCCAAGGCCAAGGGCCTGCCCGGTGACTATGCGGCGGCGGCGAGCAAGATCTATCAGGATAGGGTAAAGCCTGCCCTCAACCGTCAAGCCGACCTGATCGCCAGCCTTCAGCCCAAGGCCGTCCATGATGCGGGCATTTGGCGTTTGCCGGACGGTGAGGCCTATTATGCCGCGTCGTTGAAGTCATCGACGACCACGACCCTGTCTCCCGACGAGATCCATCAGATGGGCCTGGATCAGGCCGCTGACCTGACCGCGCGGATTGATGTGATCCTCAAGGCCCAGGGCATGAGCAAGGGCACGGTCGGCGAGCGTATCCACGCCCTCTATACCGATCCTCGGTTCCTCTATCCCAATACGGACAAGGACAAGGAACGCTTATTGGGGGATCTGAACAAGCAGGTCGAAGCGGTTCAGGCCCTGCTACCGCAATATTTTGGTATCTTGCCTAAGGCTAAGGTCGAGATCCGTCGGGTGCCAAGCTATATCGAGGCCGGAGCGCCGGGGGGCTATTATAATTCCCCGTCGATGGATGGCACCCGGCCCGGGGCCTATTACATCAATCTGCGCGACACGGCCGAGAACCCGACCTGGACCCTGCCGACCCTGACCCACCATGAGGCCATTCCAGGCCACCACCTGCAGATTTCGCTGCAGCAGGAAGCGCCCTTGCCCCTGATCCGGCAACTGAGCGGCTTTTCGGCCTATGTCGAGGGCTGGGCGCTCTATGCCGAACAGTTGGCCCACGAGATGGGGCTCTATGCCCATGATCCGTTCGGCGAGATTGGCTATCTGCAATCGGCCCTGTTCCGTGCCTGCCGCCTGGTGGTCGATACGGGCATGCACCATAAGCGCTGGAGCCGAGAAAAGGCCATTGATTGGATGGCAACCACAGACGGTGACGTCGTCTCGGGTGTGACGACCGAGATTGAGCGTTATTGTGTCTGGCCAGGTCAGGCCTGCAGCTACAAGGTCGGCCATACGGTTTGGGCCAAGCTGCGGTCTGAGGCCAAGGCGGCCCTCGGTGACCGCTTCGATATCCGCCAGTTCCATGATGCTGGCCTGCAAGCCGGCGCCATGCCTCTGACGGTGTTGGAGCGGGTGATCAAGGATTATGTCTCGGGTAAAAAGCTGTAGTGACGCACCCGTTAGAACTTCATTCTGTTTAAATAAAAATCATATTATATAGTCCTAAAATAAAAGTTAGGCGTGAGATCCTAGAGGTGAAGCGGCTGTCTTTGTTCGTCTTTCGATTTTAAGGATACCGTAGTTTGGCGGCTTCGACTTTAAACGATCAAGATCTGCAGGCGGTGCTCGCCGGAATGCTCGATGGCTTGGTGGTTTATAATCGCGATGGCAAGGTCATCCTGTGGAACCCTGCAGCGGAAAAAATCCTGCAGATTTCGTCCGAGCAGTTTCAGGCAGGTGATCCGTCGCTTTTGCCGTGGGACATCATCGACCAAGATGATCAGAACGTCCTATTGGAGAATTTTCCAGCTCAGGTTTGCTTGCGGACCGGGGTCCCGCAAACTGGCATCATTATCGGTGCGCGGATATCCAGCAAAGATATCCGTTGGTTGAAAATCAACGTCAAACCCATCTTTGTTGACGGCTACGATGGGCCGGACAAGGTCGTCAGCACCTTCCTCGATGTTACAGTCGAGATGAACCGCCGACGCCAGCGCGAAATTACCCGCAAAAATCTGGAAGTCGCCGCTGAATTGGGCGGATTTTACTGTTGGCAATTGGACTACAGCACACAGACCTTCTGGGCCAACACCGAAGCCCATAAAATGCTGGGCAATCCGACCGACTATCAGATGGTGGTCGGGCGCTTTTGGCAGATGATCCACCCGGATGATCTCAGCGCCATGCGCAACGCCGTGGCCGATCATGGCAATAGCAGCGAGCCCTTACGGACAGAGCACCGAATGATCCACAGCGACGGCATTATGGCCTGGGTCCGGACGGTTTTGATCTTCCAGCGCAGCGAGACGGGCAAGCTGATTACAGCATTTGGGGTCGTTCAAGACATTTCCGACCTGAAGGCCAATGAAGAGCGGTTGATGGCGGCCAAGGAAGCAGCCGATGCCGCCAATCGTGCCAAGTCTGAGTTTATTGCCAATATCAGCCACGAGATTCGCACGCCGATGAATGGCGTGATCGGTGTGGCCGGTGCCTTGGCCAAGACTGAGATGTCGTCCAAGCAGACCGAGATGGTCCAACTGATCGTCGGTTCGGCCGCCAGCCTGCAACGGCTGCTGTCCGACATTCTGGATCTGTCTAAGATTGAAGCGGGTCATCTGGATATCCAGGGCACGCGCTTTGATTTTCAAGCCGAGTTGATTGACGCAGCAAGGCTTTCGCAAGCGGCGGCTCAAGAGAAGGGCTTAAACTTCGAAATCCAGCTGAGGCCGGACACGATTGGACTGTTTGAGGGGGATCCGGGGCGGATCAATCAGGTGGTTCGCAACCTTCTATCCAACGCGGTCAAGTTTACCGCGACCGGCAAAGTGTCCTTACGCGCCGCGATCGAACCGGTCGTCGGTCCGGAAGATAAGGTATGGGTCCGCATCGATGTCGAAGATTCAGGCATGGGGTTTGGCCCTGAAAATGCGGTCCAACTGTTCAAGCGCTTCTCGCAGGCCGACAACTCGATAACGCGGCGTTTTGGCGGCAGCGGTCTTGGGCTCTATCTCAGCCGCCAGATTGTGGAGGCCATGGGCGGTACAATCGGCGCTCGGTCCACACTGCGCCTAGGCAGCATCTTCTCCATCCGCATTCCTCTGCGCAAACTTATTGACCGCTCTGAGTTGGACCTTTTGGGACCTGAGCCCTCGCTAAAGGTCATGGAGAGTGTGGCTGACAATCCTGAGGCGCGGCGTATTCGCATCCTTTTGGCCGAGGACCATCCGGTCAATCGCAAGGTAGTGCAGTTAATCCTCGCGCCGTTCCCCGTCGATCTCACCATAGCTGTTGATGGGCAGGAGGCTGTGACGGCGTACAGGGGCCGGTTATTTGATCTGGTTCTGATGGATGTTCAGATGCCGGTTCTTGATGGTCTAACCGCCATCCGGCAGATCCGTGCCTATGAATTGGAGCAGGGCAGACCCCCAACCCCGATCGCTGTCCTGAGTGCCAATGCCATGGAACAGCATCGCGACGAGGCCATAGAGGCCGGGGCCGATTCCCATATCTCCAAGCCGGTTACGCCGGATAGGCTCTTGTCGGCCATTGACGAACTGCTGAACGGCTAGGCTCTCGCGCAATTTTCGATAGCGGTAATGATCCTGTGCCAAGATCGAAAAGAACATATTGCGAACATGGAACAAACCATGTACGAAAGTAACAGTCATCCATTGCGCCAGCGGGGCACGAGGGGAAGGCGAGAATCGTGAGATAAGGATCGCATCAATGAACCAGGCGGCTTTGAAACTCGTGGCAAAACCAGACTCAGACAAGCAGCGCGCGCTCGAAGCGGCGTTGGCACAAATCGACCGGGCCTTCGGTAAGGGCTCTGTGATGAAGCTTGGGGACAAGGGCAAGATCGTTGAGATCGAGTCTGTTCCCACCGGCTCCTTGGGCCTTGATCTGGCCTTGGGCATTGGCGGCTTACCGCGCGGTCGGGTGGTCGAAATCTTTGGTCCGGAAAGCTCCGGTAAGACGACGCTGGCCCTACATGTGGTTGCAGAAGTCCAAAAGATGGGTGGTACAGCCGCCTTTGTCGATGCTGAGCACGCGCTCGACCCCAGTTATGCCCACAAGCTTGGCGTTAATCTCGATGAGCTTTTGGTGTCGCAGCCCGATACGGGCGAGCAGGCGCTCGAAATTACCGACACCTTGGTGCGCTCTGGCGCGGTGGATGTCATCGTCATCGACTCCGTTGCCGCCCTGACCCCTCGAGCGGAAATTGAAGGCGAGATGGGCGATAGCCTGCCGGGCTTACAAGCGCGTCTGATGAGCCAGGCCCTGCGCAAGCTGACCGCTTCGATCTCGAAGGCTAAGACCTTGGTCATCTTCATCAACCAGATTCGCATGAAGATCGGTGTGATGTATGGCAGCCCTGAAACGACCACGGGCGGCAATGCGCTGAAGTTCTACGCCTCTGTGCGTCTGGATATCCGCCGCACCGGTTCGATCAAGGTTCGGGACGAGATCATTGGCAACAATGTCCGCGTCAAGGTCGTGAAGAACAAGGTTGCGCCGCCGTTCCGCGAGGTCGAGTTTGACATCATGTACGGGCAGGGCATTTCCAAAATCGGCGAGATCATTGATCTGGGTGTCAAGGCCGGTGTGGTCGAGAAGTCCGGCTCTTGGTTCTCCTACAACAGCACCCGCATTGGTCAGGGTCGCGACAATGCGCGCGAGTTCCTCAAGGCCAATGTCGAGATGGCCAACGAGATCGAAGCGGCGGTTCGCAAGAACTCCGTCAAGATCGTCGAAGAGCTGTTGGTGGGACCCTCGGCTGAAGAGGACGACGCCTAAAATCTAGGGCGACGGATCTCGTCATTGGGTCAAGGACGATGGTCGATCGCACAGGGCGCTTACCGCCTGGCGCGGCCTGTGCGGCCCCGCACGACCGTCTTCTGCGGAAAGGGCGTCTGATCCTTCGGGGTTAGGCGCCCTTTTTGCCATCTTTCGTCACTGTTTCAGGGTTCAGACCCCTTCCGCCGCAATCACTGCTTGGCGAGGGGAGGCGGGACTTTCTATATGGTGTGCTGTGGCCATGGTGTATGGCCTACCTCTTAGTCCTTGCCGTTTGGCCTTTTTGTCAAATGAGCCCCCTAGACCGTCGGAGCGACGATGCCGAGCCTGAACGAAATCCGCAGCACCTTTCTGGACTATTTCGCGAAGGCTGATCACCGGGTAACGCCGTCTGCACCCCTGGTGCCGCAGAGCGATCCAACCTTGCTATTCGTCAATGCGGGCATGGTGCCTTTCAAGAACATGTTTACCGGTGTGGAGACCCCGCCCTATCCGCGCGCGACCTCCTCGCAAAAGTGTGTGCGGGCCGGGGGTAAGCACAATGACCTCGACAATGTCGGCTATACGGCGCGCCACCACACCTTCTTCGAAATGCTCGGCAACTTCTCCTTTGGGGACTATTTCAAAGAAAATGCCATCGAACTGGCTTGGAACCTGATCACTCAGGAATATGGCCTCAACAAAGAGCGCCTATCGGTCACGGTCTATCATACGGATGACGAGGCGGCGGACCTTTGGAAGAAGATTGCCGGTCTGCCAGACAGCAAGATCATTCGCATCCAGACCTCGGACAATTTCTGGTCGATGGGCGATACGGGTCCTTGCGGCCCTTGCTCGGAAATCTTCTTTGACCATGGCGATAAGATTGCCGGTGGCCCACCAGGCTCGCCCGAGCAGGATGGGGACCGGTTCATCGAGATCTGGAACCTGGTCTTTATGCAGTTCGAACAGGCCGCCGATGGCAGCCGCACGCCCTTGCCCAAGCCGTCGATTGATACGGGGATGGGCCTAGAGCGCCTGACCGCTATCTTGCAAGGCGTGCACGACAATTACGACACCGACCTGTTTAAGTCCCTGATCAGTGCCAGTGAGGCCGAGACCGGCGTCAAGGCCATTGGCGAGCGTCAGCCATCGCACCGGGTCATTGCCGACCATCTGCGGTCGAGCTGTTTCCTAATCGCCGATGGCGTTACCCCGTCCAATGAAGGCCGCGGCTATGTGCTGCGCCGGATCATGCGCCGGGGCATGCGCCACGCCCATCTGCTCGGGGCCGCCGAGCCCCTGATGCACCGCTTGGCGCCCACCCTGATCGCTCAGATGGGCGGGGCCTATCCTGAGCTTCAGCGCGCTTCGGCACTGATCTTGGAGACCCTGCGTCAAGAAGAAGAGCGGTTTCGCCGCACCCTCGGACGCGGCATGGTCCTGCTTGAAGAGGCTACGGCCAACCTGACCGCTGGCGGCGTCTTGGCGGGCGAAACCGCGTTCAAGCTGTACGACACTTTCGGCTTCCCGCTCGACCTGACCCAAGACGCCGTCCGCGCCATGGGCATTAGCGTCGATACGGATGGCTTTGATGTGGCCATGGATCGCCAGCGTCAGATGGCGCGCGAAAGCTGGTCGGGTTCGGGCCAACGGGCCGAGGGTGAGATCTGGTTATCGGTTCGTGATCGCTTGGGCGCTAGCGCCTTTATCGGCCACGATCATGTCGACGCCATCGGTGAAGTCCTAACCCTCGTGGCGGGTGGCCAAGAGGTCGCGTCCGCTGAGACTGGCGAGACCGTGGACCTCCTCACCGACAAGACCCCCTTCTATGCTGAAGGCGGTGGTCAGGTCGGCGATACTGGTATTATGACCTGGGACGGCGGCGAGGCCGTTGTGCTCGACACGCAAAAACAGGCCGGTGATCTGCACGACCACAAGATCCGCATCACTTCGGGACGCTTGACGGCAGGAACCAAGGTCACCCTCTTGGTCGATGCTGACCGCCGGGTCCGGATCCGCGCTAATCACTCTGCAGCCCACCTTGTCCATGCCGCCCTTCGCAATGTCTTGGGCCCCCACGTGGCGCAAAAGGGCCAGTTGGTCGATGCCGAGCGCATGCGCTTTGACTTCAGCCACGGCGGGCCTTTGAGCGGCGACGAGCTTGAGCGGATTGAAACCGAGGTCAATTGCGTCATCCGCCAAAACCGCGCGGCCGATACGCAAGAAATGGCACCCGAAGAGGCCATCGAGGCCGGGGCTGTGGCCCTGTTTGGCGAGAAATACGGCGACCGGGTTCGCGTCCTGACCTTGGGCGATGCCCTGTCGGCTACCCAAGCCCACGGCGCGGCCAAAGCCTATTCGGTCGAGCTTTGCGGCGGCACACACGTTGCCCGCACCGGTGATATTGCCCTGTTCAAGATTGTGTCTGAAGGCGGCGTCGCGGCCGGTATTCGCCGCATCGAGGCCCTGACCGGTGAGGCGGCCCGCCGCTTCCTGCTCGACCAGGCGGGCGTTGCCAAGGGCTTAGCCGACCAGTTCAAGGTGCCTGTGGCTGATGTTACGACCCGCGTAGAGGCCCTGATCGCCGACCGGCGCAAGTTGGAAAAGGATTTGGCCGATGCCAAGCGTCAACGGGCTATGGGCGGCGGTGGCGCAGAGGCGGCGGCGGTCGAAGAGATCGGCGGCATCAAGCTAATGGCTCGCATCCTTGAGGGCATTGGCGGCAAGGACCTGCGTCCCATTGCAGAGGATTATAAGAAGCAGGTCGTCAGCGGCGTTGTCGCCCTCATCGGCGTGCTCGATGGCAAGGCGGCTGTGACGGTGGCCGTGACCAATGATCTGACCGGCCGGTTCAATGCGGCGGAGCTTGCTAAAGCGGCGGTGCTGGCCATGGGCGGGCAGGGCGCAGGCGGCAAGCCTGACTTCGCCCAAGGCGGCGCGCCAGATGGCGGGCAGGCTCAGGCTGGGTTAGAGGCCATCAAGGCCCTGATCCACTAGGATGGCTGTCTCAAGGGGGCTCGGCCCCTTGAGAACGACCTAAAATCAGCGACGATATTGGATGAACGACATGCGCGTGGCGAGCTTGTCGTACAGCACCTGTGCGGTCGTATTGTTCTTGTCCGTTAGCCAATAGACGCGGGTCGCGCCGATCTCATCGGCATGGGCATAGACCGCTTCGATAAGCGCCCGTCCGGCTCCGCCGCCCCGCATATCTGGGCTGACGAACAGGTCTTCAAGATAGCAGTGGCAGGTCTTGGTCCAGGTCGCCCGATGGGGCACGCAATGGACCAATCCAACCAGTGTCCCACCCTGCTCGGCCACATAGGCAAACATGCCCTGGCTGTTGCTGGAAAGGTCCTTGAAGGTCAGGGCACTGGTCTCGTCATCGAGGGTCTCTCGATAGAACGCCAGATAGTCCTGCCATAGGGGCAGCCAGCCGGCGTGATCCGCAGGCTTAAGTTCACGAATGACGCCGCCAAATGCCATGACTTAGGCCATCTCTATGGTGAGGTTTTCCGCGACCTTGTCGAGGAAGCCTTCCGTCGTCAGCCAGCCCTGTTGATCGCCGACCAGCAAAGCCAGGTCCTTGGTCATGAAGCCGCTTTCGACCGTATCGACGCAGACCTTTTCCAGGGTCGAGGCAAAGCGGTCTAGTTCGCCATTACTATCGAGCTTGGCGCGGTGCTTCAGGCCTTGGGTCCAGGCAAAGATCGAGGCGATGGAGTTGGTCGAGGTCGACTGGCCCTTTTGGTGTTGGCGATAGTGGCGCGTCACGGTGCCGTGGGCAGCTTCGGCTTCAACAACCTTGCCGTCTGGTGTCATCAACACTGAGGTCATCAGACCCAGCGAGCCAAAGCCTTGAGCAACGGTGTCGGACTGAACGTCGCCGTCATAGTTCTTACAGGCCCAGACGAATCCGCCGGACCATTTCATCGCGGCGGCGACCATGTCATCGATCAAACGGTGCTCATAGGTGATGCCCGCGGCCTTGAAGGCGGTCGCAAACTCGGCGTCAAACACCTCTTGGAACAGGTCCTTGAAGCGGCCGTCATAGGCCTTGAGGATCGTGTTCTTGGTCGACAGATAGACAGGATAGTTGCGCTGCAGGCCATAGGCCAGCGAGGCACGGGCAAACTCACGGATCGACTCATCGAGATTGTACATGCCCATGGCCACGCCGCCGCCGGGATAGGTGAAGATCTCATGCTCGATGACCTTACCGTCGTCGCCAACAAAGGTCATGGTCAGCTTGCCGGGGCCAGGTACGACAAAGTCGGTGGCCTTGTACTGATCACCAAAAGCGTGACGACCGATGATGATCGGCTGGGTCCAGCCGGGAACCAGACGCGGAACATTCTGACAGATGATGGGTTCGCGAAACACAACGCCGCCGAGGATGTTGCGGATGGTGCCGTTTGGCGACTTCCACATCTTCTTCAGGCCGAACTCTTCCACGCGCGCTTCGTCCGGGGTGATGGTGGCGCACTTAATGCCGACGCCGTGCTTCTTGATGGCGTGGGCCGCGTCGATGGTCACCTGATCGTCGGTGGCATCCCGATTTTCCATGCTCAGGTCGTAATAGTCGATGTCCAGATCAAGGAAGGGCAGGATTAACTTGTCCTTGATCAACTTCCAAATGATGCGGGTCATTTCATCGCCGTCTAGATCGACGACAGGGTTGGCAACTTTAATCTTGGCCATGGTTCGGCTCTCCCAATGAACGGGGCGCGATTCTCAACAACACGGCACACAGGGCCGGGCCGCTCGCGACGCAAGGCGTATAGACTGCCAACTGTTGATGAGCAACGGCGACTGAACGCCTTAACTATGACTCTAGGGCATTTGCTTAAAATGGCGTCGTCGGCTATCGCGGGGCGTGACCCAATTGACCCCGCCCTGTGTGATCTTGAACGCGCCGCAACTGGCCGAGAATATCGGTGCGGTGGCGCGCGTGATGGCCAATTTTGGCCTCTATGACCTGCGCCTCGTTCGGCCGCGTGATGGCTGGCCGCAGGAGCGCGCTTGGGCCAGTGCATCGGGCGCCGATTGGCCGCTCGACAATGCCAAGGTCTTTGATCGGTTAGAAGATGCGGTGGCGGACCTGTCTTTGGTCTATGCCACGACCGCCCGGCCGCGTGAGGCCCGGCTTCCGGTCATCACGCCCCGGCAGGCCGCAACCGAGCTCTTTGGCGCTTCAACCCAAGGTCAAGCCGTGGGCCTGTTGTTTGGCGGTGAGCGGGCAGGGCTCGAGACCCTCGATATTGCCCTGTGCCAAGCCATCGTGACGATCCCCATTGACCCGAAGTTCCATTCGCTCAATCTGGCGCAGGCCGTGGCCCTGAACGCCTATGAGTGGCGCCTGGCGCTGGATGATCGCCCACCGGCCATATTTGACGAGGTCTCCCCCCCGGCGGACCTAGCCGAGGTTCAAGGCTTTTATGACCATCTGGAAAAGGAGCTCGATATGTCCGGCTTCTTCTTCCCACCCGAAAAGCGCCCCTCGATGGTCCGCAATCTACGCGCCATCTATGCGCGCTCGCGGCTGTCGGTGCAGGAGGTTCGAACCCTGCGCGGTGTGATCACCGCCCTAACCCGTGGACGAGGCCAGGTCTTGGCGCGTATGGCGCGGGCCAAAGCCTTTGAAGACAAGGCGCTGCGCGCCAATCCCAAGCAAGGACAAGACGATGAGTGAGATCGAAATTCTTGGCAGTCACCGGGTCTATGGCGGTACCTTGACCTATGTGCGTCATGCGTCAGCTGCGACCGGCACGCCCATGCGGTTCTCGATCTTTGTGCCTGAAGGCCAGGGCCCTTTCCCCAGCCTGATCTGGCTGTCGGGCCTGACCTGCACCGAAGAAAACTTCACCGCTAAGGCCGGGGCCTATCGCGCCGCCAGCGCCCATAAGATGATCATTGTCGCCCCGGATACCAGCCCGCGCGGCGAGGGCGTGGCCGATGATAGTGCCTATGATCTGGGCCAAGGTGCGGGCTTCTATATCAATGCCACGCAGGCGCCTTGGGCCGCGCATTTCCAGATGGAAAGCTACATCACGCGCGATCTGCTCTTAGCGGTGGATGCCAATTTCCCGACCGACCCAGTGCGGCGCGGGGTTAGCGGCCATTCGATGGGCGGTCACGGTGCCCTAACCTTGGCGCTGAAATATCCAGATCTGTTCAAGAGCGTGTCGGCCTTCGCGCCCATCGTCTCGCCAACCACCTGCGACTGGGGCCGCAAGGCCTTTAGCGCCTATTTAGGCACCGATGACAGCCTGTGGACTACGCATGATGCTTGCTGTCTGATCGCAGCGGGCGCGGGTAAGAGGTTTGATGAGATTTTGGTCGATCAGGGTCTGGGGGACAATTTCCTCGAGAACCAGCTTCGCCCCGAACGTTTAGAGGCGGCAGCGGCTGAGGCTGGCGTCAAGGTCACGGTGCGTCGTCAGCCCGGCTATGACCATTCCTATTTCTTTATGGCCAGTTTCATTGACGATCACGTGGCCTTCCACGCGGCGCGTCTCTAAGGAGCCTTAGCGGATCGTCGTGGTCCAGGTCTGATTGCTTGACTGGACCAAGCCATCGCGCCTTGCGCCGGTGTTCCAAACGCGAACCGCCAGACTGTCACCGGTCAGCCAGTGCAGATCGCATGGCGCGGCGGCATCGCTAACCTGTACGCTCTTGGCCCAAGCGCCATCGACCTGCTCGATGATTTCGACCCCGGTAAAGTCAAAGCGTTTGACCACGGCGGCGGCAAAATAGCGACCGTCGGGTGAGGGCGATGGAATGTCCGAAAGGCGGGCCTGAGCGCCCGTATGGCGGTTGAGCAAAATATAGCTAGCCACGCCGCCTTCTGTGACCTGAACCAGGTCTGCCGATAGGCCGCGGTAGGAGGCGACATAGCGATAGGTCACAGGCCCAACGGCCGATGTGGCCCGATCTTCAAACAGCCCAGCCCCGACCCGCAGGGCAGATCCAAGCCTTAAGGCCCCGCCGCTTTGGGCAATGACGCGGTCCTCTGGCATCAGGGTGACAGGCGGGCGGTTGGCAATGGTGCTGCAGCTTGTCAGATCTTCGGTAAAGGCCGCATCGAGCAAGCTGGGCACGGTGCTGGCAACCGGCTTGGCCTGGGAGGTTGCGATGGGGGCGACCGAGACGGGCGTTACTGCTGCGGGAGCCACCCTTTCGGGGGCATCTTCCACCGCAATCGGCGTGCGCTGTATCGTCGGCTCAGTGACGGGCGCGACCTTGGCTTGCAATATCGGCTTAGCAGCGGGCGTTATGGGGGCCAGTTGGACCGGTGCGCTGACCGCGGGGCTGGCCGGGGTGCTGGCCGGGGCGCTCGGGGGTGCGCTGGCATCAACGACAATCGGATATTCCGGCACGCGACCCTTCAAACCGGCGCATCCCGACAAAACGCTTGCCGACAAAAGGAGCGTGATAATCTGGCGCTGGTTCATAATGATCTCTTCAGCCCGCTTCGACAGGGGTCAACGGGTTCATAACGAGGCTGAATCGCCCAAAAGGGCAAGGCTGATGACCGCTTACCCAGCGCAGAGCCCGCCTTGATGGCGCAAAATCGCACGTCAATTTCGCCCGAATGATGCCCTGCCTATCGCCCAGAGACGCGAACAGCGCTAAGAGACTGAACCATGAGCAATACCCCGACCCCCGACTCATCGGCTGCCAAGGTAGCCCCCAATTCCAGCGCTGCCACGGGCAAGTCCATGGCCGAATATGCCCGCGAGTTCGGGCTAAAGCCGGAAGAATATGACCTGGTGCTCGAGCGGCTTGAGCGCGAGCCCAATCTGGTCGAACTGGGAGTGTTCAGCGTCATGTGGAGCGAGCACTGCTCCTACAAGTCCTCGCGCCGGCACCTGCGCAAGTTCCCGGTCACTGGCCCGCGCGTCCTGATCGGCCCCGGCGAAAATGCCGGTGTGATCGACATTGGCGATGGCCAGGCGGCGGTCTTTAAGATGGAGTCGCACAACCACCCTTCCTATATCGAGCCCTATCAAGGTGCGGCGACGGGCGTTGGCGGCATTATGCGCGACGTCTTTACGATGGGCGCGCGTCCCATTGCCCTGCTCAATGCCCTGCGCTTTGGTGAGCCCTCCCATCCCAAGACCCGCCGTCTGGTGTCGGGCGTGGTCAGCGGCATTGGCGGCTATGGCAACTGTGTTGGTGTTCCCACCGTCGGCGGCGAAACCCAGTTCCACGCCGGCTATAATGGCAATATCTTGGTCAATGCGATGTGCGTGGGCCTTGCCGATGCCGATAAGATTTTCCTATCGGCGGCTCCGGCCCCTGGCCTTCCCGTCGTCTATTTCGGATCCAAGACGGGCCGCGATGGTATCCATGGCGCGACCATGGCCTCGGCCGAGTTCGACGAGGATTCCGACGAAAAGCGGCCCACTGTTCAGGTTGGCGATCCCTTCGCCGAAAAGCTGTTGATTGAAGCGACGCTTGAACTGATGGCTTGCGGGGCTGTTGCGGCGATCCAAGACATGGGGGCCGCTGGCCTGACCTCATCCTCTGTCGAAATGGCAGGCAAGGGGGGGCTGGGTATCGCCCTTGACCTCGACGCTGTGCCCCAGCGTGAAACGGGCATGAGTGCCTATGAGATGATGCTGTCGGAAAGCCAAGAGCGGATGCTGGCGATCCTTAAGCCCGGTCGTGAGCCTGATGCTTACCGGGTCTTTGAAAAGTGGGGCCTTGACGCCGCGGTCATTGGCTGGACCACACAAACGGGCCGGATCGTCCTGACTCATAAGGGTGAGACGGTGTGTGACCTGCCGCTGGGCCCTCTTACGGATGACGCGCCGCTCTATGATCGTCCTTGGGTGCAGCCTGCCTTAAGCCCCCGGATCGATGCGGACGCGGTTCCTGCACCAGCCGATTGGTCCAAGACGGTGCTGGACCTTCTATCGACCCCCGACATGGCCTCAAAGCGCTGGCTCTGGGAGCAATATGACCGGCACGTGATGGCCGATACCTTGGCCGACAGCGCCACGGCCGCCGATGCGGGCATGGTTCGCGTTCACGGCACACGCAAGGCTCTGGCCATGACCAGTGACTGCACGCCGCGCTATGTTCAGGCTGACCCCTATGAGGGCGGTAAGCAGGCGGTGGCCGAGGCTTGGCGCAATCTAATCTCGGTTGGTGCTGAGCCCATTGCCATCACTGACAATCTCAATTTCGGCAATCCTGAGCGCCCAGAGATTATGGGCCAGATCGTTCGGGCCATCGACGGCATGGCCGAGGCCTGCGCTGTCCTTACCTTCCCCGTCGTGTCGGGCAATGTGTCGCTCTATAACGAGACCAATGGGGTCGCCATCCCCCCGACGCCGACGGTCGGTGCTGTTGGCTTGCTTCAGGACTATGAGCGCCGCGCGAGCTATGGCGCGCTCCAGGCCGGTCAGGTGCTGGTCTTGGTGGGGGCCTCGACGGGTGAACTGGGATCGTCGATCTATCTGCGTGATATCTTGGGCCGCGAAGAGGGCGCGCCGCCGCCGGTAGATCTGGCTGTTGAGTTGCGTAACGGACTTTTGGTCCGCAGCCTCATCTTGGATGGCCACACGAGCGTCGTGCATGACCTATCAGACGGCGGCCTTCTGATCGCAGCGGCCGAGATGACTATGGCTTCCAAGGTTGGTGCGATGCTGACCCTGTCGGGCGATCTGCCTGACCATGGCGCCCTTCTGGGCGAGGATCAGGCGCGCTACCTGATCGCGCTGGACCAGGTCAACCTCGACCATCTGGACAGCGCCGCTGAGGCTGCTGGCGTGCCCTATGAGGTCATTGGCCAGGCCGGTGGTTGTGAGTTGGCGGTGCAGGGACGCGGCGGCCTGCTGTTCGCGCTGGACCTCGACGATTTGAGCGTTGCCCACGAAGGTTGGATGCCGAGCTTTATGGATGCTCCGGCTTAGGTTTGAGGATTGCCCATGCCCATGTCTGCAACGGCCCTAGAGGCTGATCTACGCGATGCCTTTCCCGAGGCGGATATCGAGATCCAAGACCTTGCCGGTGACGGCGACCACTATAAGGCTCGCATCGTTTCGGCGGCTTTTACGGGCTTGCCGCGTGTACGCCAGCATCAACTGGTCTACGCGGCCCTCAAGGGAAAAATGGGCGGGGCGCTTCACGCGCTTGCCCTTGAAACCTCGGTCCCCATTGCCGGTTCTTAACGCTCATTTCACGGCTTGAGCTTGACCCGGACCATGGGGATACCTAGCTCTGTAGTCACATCTCTTCGAGGCACGACCATGACCGACTCCGCTGCACCCACCTCCGCCGATCAATTCATTGCCAAGACCATTGCCGATCATGGCGTGGTTCTGTTCATGAAGGGCGTGCCCGATCAGCCACGCTGTGGCTTCTCTGCGGTCACAGTCCAGATCTTGGACCATCTGGGTGTTGAGTTTGTCGGCGTCGATGTCTTGCAGGATGATGATCTGCGTAACGGCATAAAGACCTACAGTGACTGGCCAACCATTCCCCAGCTCTACGTCAAAGGCGAATTTGTTGGCGGCTCTGATATTGTCCGCGAAATGTTCCAATCGGGCGAGTTAAAGACCTTTATGGCTGAGCACGGCGTTTTGGAAGCTTAGGCCTTCTCTTAACATTGTATGGGTTTGCATTTTTATACCGCCTTGGGCGCGACGATTTGAGGCGTAGAAAACAGTTGTCCACATTCGCTTAATGAATTATTCGGAAGTTGTGGTTTAGAAGATAAATAACTAGATCAGGAGTCTCTTATGATCAGTGATGTGCCCGCAAGAAGCGGTACGATCCTGACATCCGCAAATATCGAGGCGGGTGCTGGACCTGCAGCTTCGAAGATACCGTCTCAGACTCCGTCGCCGAACGAGAGTGCCTTAGCGGCGGCCGTAGCGACTGATCCGAAAAGTGTTGCCTTGGCTCAGGCCAATGCCCGCATCAAAGAGGGTAAGAAAGCCCTGATGCAAATGCTGACCTCAATGAACCCAGACGCCATAACGGCAGCAGATGCCGCCAAGATCGCTAGACAGATTGTGTCCGCTGCGCAAGAGGCTGTGAGCCTGGGTGGTAGCCGCATGGCCCTGCTTGAGCCAAGTCTGCCAGTCTTGAGTTCCGCCAGCCGAATGTCCATCCAAAAACAGGCCGATAATAACGGCTAATTGCCTTTTATTTTTGGTTCGCGATCGACAAAAAAAGGCCCCGGTTTCCCGGGGCCTTTTCTGTGTCTGATCGGTTGAGGATCAGGACGAATAATATTCGATAACCAGGTTCGGTTCCATCTTCACCGGATAAGGAACTTCGGAAAGCTCTGGCACGCGGATGAACTTGGCCGACAGGCCCTTGGCGTCGACTTCAACATAGTCAGTGAACTCACGCTCGCTCGACTGGATGGCTTCCAGAACCAGCGCCATATTGCGCGAACGCTCACGAACCTCAACCACATCGCCGATCTTGCAGCGATAGGAGGCAATGTTGACCTTTTGGCTATTCACGGTCACGTGGCCGTGATTGACGAACTGACGAGCGGCGAACACGGTTGGCACGAACTTGGCGCGATAGACAATGGCGTCCAAGCGGCTTTCCAACAGGCCGATCAGGTTTTCTGAGGTGTTGCCCTTGCGGCGATCAGCCTCTTCATAGATACGCGAGAACTGCTTTTCGGTCAGGTTGCCGTAATAGCCCTTAAGCTTTTGCTTGGCGCGCAGTTGCAGGCCGAAGTCGGAAACCTTGGACTTGCGACGCTGGCCGTGTTGGCCAGGGCCATAGGAGCGGCTGTTGACGGGCGATTTGGGGCGACCCCAAATATTTTCGCCCATACGGCGGTCAAGTTTGTACTTAGCGGAATGACGCTTTGACATAGTCTTCTCTTCACTTCGATCCGAGCCGGCTGCCCCGAGACTGGGACGGCGATTGCAACGGCGGCTTTAGATCACCCGTCATAGACCCCAAGGCCGCAGAACAGGTCCCGCGGCGGGGAGGAGCGTGTATGCCTCGCAGCCCCCTCTGAGTCAAGTCAGCGGTCGCTAGGCGCTGGCTAAGGCGCTTTGGAACAGCAAGGCTCCGTCGGATGAGCCCAGTTCGGTTTCAAAGCTGCGGTCGGGGTGGGGCATCAGGCCAAGGACATTGCCCTTGCCATTGACGATCCCAGCAATATCGCGGGCAGAGCCGTTGGGATTATCGCGATAGCGAAACACGACCTGACCTTCGCCTTCGATCCGGTCCAGTTCGGCCTCTTCGGCGAAGAAGTTTCCCTCGCCATTGCCGACCGTCATCACCGCTTCACAGCTGGCCGCATAGCCGGTCGAGAACCGGGTCTGGGTGTTGGTCACATTCAGCGTCACGGCCTTGCAGATATATTTCAGTTTGGCATTACGCAGAAGGGCGCCGGGCAGCATCCCAGCCTCGCACAGGACTTGGAAGCCATTGCAGATGCCGACCACAGCCACGCCGCGCTCTGCGGCGGCCTTGACCTCAGCCATCACCGGCGACAGGGCCGCCATGGCCCCGCAGCGCAGATAGTCGCCGTAAGAAAATCCGCCGGGCAGCACGATTAAGTCGAGACCCGAGGGCAGGGCGGTCTCTTGGTGCCAGACCATATCGACGTTGGACCCAGTCGAGCGCTCGATGGCCACCTTACAGTCACGGTCGCAGTTAGAACCGGGGAAGACAATGACAGCGGATTTCATGTCAGATCAGTTCCACCCGGTAGCTTTCGATCACAGTATTGGCGAGCAGTCGATCGCACAGGGTCTTGACCTCGGCCTCTAGGGCGGCGCGGTCGGTCCCGGCAATATCAAACTCGATCATACGGCCAACGCGAACGTCACTGACGCCGCCGAAGCCGAGCGTATGGACAGCACCCTCAATGGCCTTGCCCTGCACGTCCAGAACGCCCGGCTTGAGGAAGACGTGGACCTTGGCTTTCATCAAACTTTGCCTCCCTGAATCACTGTGGGCATTTCCTGCATGATGCCGAGCCGCCTCGCAACCTCTGTGTAGCTTTCGATGACACTTCCCATGTCTCGGCGGAACCGATCCTTGTCGAGCTTTTCATTTGTGGTGGCGTCCCAGAGGCGGCAGCTATCGGGGCTAAACTCGTCGGCCAGAATGATGCGGGCAAAATCATTCTCGAAAATCCGGCCATATTCGATCTTGAAATCGACGAGTGTGATGTTCACGGCACTGAACAGGCCGCTGAGAAAATCATTGATGCGCAGGGTCATGGCCATCATGTCGTCGATCTCTTGGGTGGTGGCCCAGTTGAACGCGGTGATGTGCTCTTCGGTGACCAGCGGGCTGTTCAGCTTGTCGTCCTTATAGTGGAACTCAAGGATCGAGCGGGGCAGGACCTGGCCCTCAGGCAAGCCAAACCGCGTGGCCAGCGAGCCAGCGGCGATGTTGCGACAGACCACCTTGATCGGGATCATCTCGACTTCACGGATCAGCTGCTCGCGCAGATTCATGCGTTTGATGAAGTGATTGTGGATGCCGATAATATTGAGCTTGGTCATCACATATTCGCTGATACGATTATTGATGACGCCCTTACCCTCCAAAACGGCCTTCTTTTGGTCGTTGAAGGCGCTGGCATCGTCCTTGAAATACTGGATCAAGGTGCCGGGCTCAGGTCCCTCGTAGAGGATCTTGTCCTTGCCTTCATAGATCTTTTTGCGGCGGGTCATCGGTTGGGTCTACTTTCGAGGAGACGGTGCTAGCAGGACTAAAAGAAAAGCGCGAAATCATATCCAACGCGCGCGTGTCCGACTCGGCCTTTCGCACCCCATCTAGGTAGCGTATCCTAAAGGATCGAGGCACTTGGCGCAAACGGTGGGCGTAGGGGGCAACATATTCTCACGGGCAATTTCTCTTTTGATCATTGCGGTTGCTAGCCGCGTACGTTAACTGCGCTTCAGAATCTTTGATTTGAGGTAACCATGACCACGTTCGACAAGCGCGAAGAGGGCTTTGAAAAGAAGTTCGCTCACGATCAGGACCAAGAGTTCAAGGCCATCGCACGCCGCAACAAGCTGCTGGGTCTTTGGGCGGCTGGCCTGATGGGTCTCGAAAGCGCTGATGACTATGCCAAGGCCGTTGTGAAGGCAGACTTCGAGCAGCCCGGCGAAGAAGATGTCCTACGCAAGATTATGACCGACCTGACCGGCTCTGGCCTATCGACCGGTGAAGGCGAAGTGCGCCGTAAGATGGACGAGCTGATGGCCGTCTCGCGTGAGCAGATCAAGGGCGAGTAATCGGCCCAAAGGGTGAACCGGCGGTGCCCAAGCGCCGCCGCGAAGCCAGCCTGCGACCGATAGCCTTGGCGCTGTCGCAAAGGGCGCTACCGGGGCCACCGAGTGGTCCTGCGGCACCTGAAACAGATTCAAACCCTTAAGGCTGGGCAGATAGCTGCGCCGAATGGCGCCGTCCTTTTCGTGAAACAGAAGCTGGCCGCCCCAGTCAGAGCGCCATTGGCGTGTGAAGCCTATGGTGTAGGCTGCCCGTCGATCGGCACCGGGCTTGTCATCATCATGCAAGGTTAGAAAGTCGCCGGGCCGGTAGAACGTGGCTTGGGCATCGGCCTTGATCACGTCCTCAGCGATGATGATCTCTTGGCCGAAATCGAGAAATTCCCGGCTGTTGGTCCAGTGGGTCAAGGCGTGGATCGGGTGGCCAGGATCGCGGCCTTCGAGGATGGCACTGATCATCGGATAGGCGAGATAGACAAAGCCAAAGCCCTTGAACGCCCGCTCGCTGACGGCCTACAGTCGGCTACCCACCGCTTTCGACCCTAGGACGTTGAGCGCGGCGCGGCTCAGAACCTCATAACCATTGTCGGCTGTCGAGAGGGCCGGATCCCACGGCATGGAGCGTTCGAGCATCTCGGCCAGACCCAGTGCAAGGTTCGGCTCAAATAGGTTTGGCACCTACACGAAGCCGTCACGGCTGAAGGCCTCCCGATAGTCTTGAGCCTTCAGCGCGGGATTGAGCATCAGCGACAGGGCCGCCATGTCAGCCCTGCCCGAACACGCGGTTGAAGATCGTGTCGACATGCTTGAAGTGATAGCCAAGGTCGAACAGTTCTTCGAGTTCTTCGTCGCTCAGGTGTGGGCGCACGTCGGGGTCTGCCTTGAGCAGATCAAGGAACCGCGCCTCACCGCGCCAGACCTTCATGGCCGCGCCTTGAACGGCGCCATAGGCGGTTTCGCGGGCAATCCCCTTCTGTGTCAGGGCCAGCATGACTCGCTGGGAGTGGACCAAGCCACCGAGGCGATCGAGGTTCTTTTCCATGTTTTCGGGATAGATCACCAGCCGCTCCATCACACTGGCCAGACGGCGCAGGGCGAAATCAAGGTGGATGGTGGCGTCAGGCGCAATGCCCCGCTCGACGGAAGAGTGGCTGATATCGCGCTCATGCCAGAGGGCGACATTCTCCATGGCGGGCACCACAGCTGAGCGGACAAGGCGCGCCAGACCGGTCAGGTTTTCGGTTAAGATTGGGTTGCGCTTATGCGGCATGGCCGACGAGCCCTTTTGACCCGGATCAAATGGCTCTTCGGCTTCGAGCACTTCGGTGCGTTGCAGGTGACGGATTTCGACGGCCAGACGCTCGACCGACGAGGCGACAACTGCCAGCGAGGCGAAATAGGCGGCGTGACGATCGCGGGGGATAACCTGAGTGGCCACGGGCTCTATGCTCAGGCCCATCTTTTCGGCCACGTGGGCCTCAACGCGCGGATCGACATTGGCAAAGGTGCCGACGGCCCCGGAAATCGAGCAGGTGGAGATCTCGAACTTGGCCATGGCCAAGCGCTCCTTGGCCCGCTGGAACTCGGCATAGTGACCGGCAAGCTTGAGGCCAAAGGTGGTGGGTTCGGCGTGGATGCCATGGCTGCGGCCCACGGTCGGGGTCAGTTTGTGCTCCATGGCCCGGCGCTTGAGGGCGGCCAAAACCAGATCCACATCCTCTATCAGCAGATCAGCGGCGCGGCCAAGTTGCACCGAGAAACAGGTGTCCAAAACGTCGGACGAGGTCATGCCCTGATGCAAGAACCGCGCTTCAGGGCCGACAATCTCAGAGACGTGGGTCAGGAAGGCGATGACGTCATGCTTTACGACCCGTTCGATCTCGTCGATGCGGTCGCCATCCCAGATCGCATTGCGACCCTTTTCCCAGATGATCTGGGCCGAAAGCTTAGGAATCACACCCAGGTCAGCCATGGCGTCGGCGGCATGGGCCTCGATCTCAAACCAGATGCTGTACTTGGTTTGCGACGACCAGATGTCGGCGCATTCAGCGCGGGAATAGCGAGGGATCATGGTCGAGGGTCCGATCTGGCCTGTGCGGGCGTCTGTTGAGCGTTGGATGCGAGCCGCAGGCCCCCTGTGTCAAGACCTCGTATGATCTTAACGGCGCGGACAAGGTCCGGGCAGATCAGAAAAAGGGCGCGAACCGGCAAGTCCGCGCCCTTCTACTTTAGTGGCCTTCGGCAGCCCGTTTTAGGTCCACAGCCAGAGTTCTAGAGCCGAGCAGATAGTGCAGGGCGGCCCAACCATAGATCAGCGTCACTGCCAAAATGCCGTAGCGTGTCCCTAAGGCACCGGCTGCATGGCAGGCCGCGCCGACTTCCGCCGGGGCTCCGACGATGGCCTTACCGCCGGGGCAGGTGGCAATGAAGGTGCCCAGATCGTTGGCGGCAAAGGTGTGTTGGACAAACATGTCGATGACCCAGCCCGTAAAGGGAGGGCCAGCGCCCAGGGCGATCAGGTTCAGGACGAAGAATAGAAGGGCCGTGGCCGTCGCCCTCATGCGCGGCTCGACCATATTGTGCATGACGCCAAAGGTCGGGCCCAGATAGGTGTAGTGGAAGATGCCAGGAAGCATCAGCAGGCCCGCGGCAACCATCCAAGACGGGTTGGAATAGACCGCCAGATAGAGCGGCGTGGCGATGGCCAGACCAATGGCCGGGACAAGCGCGTACCACTTGCCGTCCTTCTTACCGATCCAGTCGGTCAAGAAACCGCCGATCAGGGTGCCTGCGCCGGACGCCAGGCCACCGACCAGACCGAAGATCAGGCCGACCTGCACATAGCTGAGACCAAAATTGCGGATGAAATAGGGCTGAGCAAACTGGCCAGTGCCATAGCTGGCAAAGGACGCCAGGGTGACGCCCGCAGTGATATGCCTAAAGGATGCTGTACCCCAGAGCCGCTTGGCGACTTGCATGAGGGTTGGTGCGGGCTCTTTCATGCTGGCTTCAGCCACCCCGCCAACCTCTTCGGAGTGACCGCGCGGGGGCTCCTTGATCATCAACTTGACCAAAAGGGCAATGATGATGCCGGGGGCACCCACGATGAAGAAGGCCACGCGCCAGCCCATGTTCTGGACCAAAAAGCCGCCCGCGACCGCACCGATCATGGTACCGAGCGGAATGCCGAACGAATAGATCGACAGGGCTGTGGCCCGTGCTTTGGGCGGATAATAGTCGGTGATCAGGGAATGGGAGGGGGGCGAGCAGCCTGCCTCGCCTATCCCGACGCCGACCCGGAACAGAAGCAGTTGAAGGAACGATGTGGCCGTGCCGCAAAGGGCTGTAAAGCCAGACCAGACCAGAAGGCAGATCGTGATAATATTGACCCGGCTCTTCTTTTCCGCGATCCGGGCAATAGGTATGCCTAGGACTGTATAGAGCAGCGCAAAGGCGATACCGCCCAAGAGACCAACCTGCGTGTTGCTGAGGTTGAGATCGACCTTGATCGCCTCGCCCAACGTCCCGACGATGGTGCGATCGATGAAATTGCTCGTATAGACGGCGACGAGAATCGCAAGAACCGTGCCGCGATATTTGTCGGAATAGACCGGCTTGTCACTGGTCGGCGCAGACTCAGCCATGGCTGTGTCGGTCATGTAAGCTTTCCCCCTGAAGTCTTATTATCGAGCGGTCACTCTAGACGCAGTTTGAACAAGGGCGCCATAGGCGGATCACCATTCTTTTCGCTTCACGGAATATGGGCTGATGCCTTACGGGATAAGGGATCAAAAGCCTCGCTCAGGAGACCGCTATGGAAATCGTCATTGGCACTAAGAACTGGTCCACCTGGTCGTTGCGGCCTTGGCTGGTGCTGAAGCGCTGCAATGTCGATTTTGTCGAGACCCTGGTGCCCCTGCGTTGGGACACCAGTAGCCAAGCCATAGCCGCCCATTCTCCGACGGGTCTCGTTCCGGTTCTAAAGGATGGCGCGCTGACCATTTGGGATTCGTTGGCCATCTGCGAATATCTCCATGACCGGTTCCCCGCGGCCAAGCTCTGGCCCGCTGACCCCACCGCCCGGTCGCTGGCTAGATCGGCGACCGCAGAGATGCATTCTGGCTTCGGTCCCTTACGCAAAGAATGCCCCATGGAGATCGATGCGGTTCGCACTGTCGAGCTGTCACCCGCCGTCGAGGCCAATGTCCGCCGCATCGTCGCCCTTTGGTCGCAACTGCGCCGGACCTATCAGGCTCAAGGCCCGTTCTTGGTCGGCAGCTGGTCGATCGCCGATGCTTTCTACACCCCCGTCGCGACGCGGTTTCGCACCTACGCCATTAATCTGGCTGCCTATGGGGATGATGGCTTAGCGGCGGCCTATGGCGAGACCCTGTTGTCCACGCCCGAATTTTTGGAGTGGCAAACCGACTGCTGAGCCCCTTCCCAGGCACTCGCGAAGGGGCCTTGTTTTAGTCTGCCTCACCCAGCCCTCGCCCCCAAGGGGCCAAGGGCTTTAGCGTTCTTAGCCCTCCTCCTTCGGGAGAGGGTTGGGTGGGGGCCTTACCTTTCAAACCCTAGAAGTTCACCCGGCGGCTCAAGGCACCGTCAACGACCATATTGATGCCACTGGTGAAGGAGGAGAGGGGGCTGCTGAGGAAGACGGCGGCGTTGGCGATGTCTTCAGGCGTGGCCATCCGGCCCATCGGGTTGCGCGCCATGCTGGTGGCGAACAGTTCGGGCATGTTGGTCTCGATGGTGTTCCAGACCCCGCCCTTAAAATAGACCGTCCCCGGTGACACCACATTGGCGCGGATATGTTGCGATGCATATTGCCTGGCCAGACCCTTGGCAAAGTGGATCAGCGCCGCCTTGATCGGCCCATAGGAGCTGGCATTGTCGGTTTCAGCCGCCGAGATCGAGGCGATGATCACGAACGAAGCGTCACCCGTCTCAGCCGCCGCCTTCTTTAGGAAGGGCTTTGCCGCGTCAAAAGCATTGACCATGCCCAGCACGTCGAGCTTGAAATTCTGCTCCCACGAGGCGGGATCGCCGCCTTGGGCCATGGCCCCGGCGTTGGAGACCAGCAGGTCAATTCCGCCAAGCTCGTTTCCTGCGTCACTGATCCAGCCCTTCAGGGCCGCGCCGTCCATGATGTCGACCGAAGCGCCGGTCGCCTTGACGCCCATAGCGCTCAGGGCCGCCACCGTTTCAGCCACTTGGGCCTTATCGCGCGCGCAGATCGCCACATTGGCGCCCTCCATCGCCAGTCGCTCGGCAATGGCCCGGCCAATGCCGCGTGTGCCGCCCAAAATGACGGCGTTCTTACCCTTAAGCTGAAGATCCATGGTCGTTCTCTCTGGTGTGATGATTTGGCGCAAGGTTAGGCGGTGGGGGCCAGGAGGGGAAGGGGTAAGGCTGACGAAATTTCCCCCATTGGCCGCGCACGTCCCTCGGCCTATGTTGTTTCCCAAAGATCACGCAGGGGAAACCATGAAGCGCATTGTTCTTGTTTTGGTGGCCCTGTGCCTGAGCGCCTGTTCGACGGCGGCAAAGAGCGCGCCTGACCTGCCGCCCGTAAATCTCGCCACAAGCCGCGCATTGCCGCATGGGCCTATTGTTGGCTATGTCGATGGCGATACCGGTGCCCATGCCTGGCGTGCCATTCCCTTTGCCAAACCGCCGGTCGGGGATCTGCGTTGGCGCTCTCCGCGCGCCCCTGAAGGCTGGAGCGAGACGCGCGTTTCGACCAAGCCTGCGCCTTGGTGTCCGCAAATTCTCAGCGCCATGGACGGTGTTCCTAAGGCCAAGCTTGGTGAGATCGCCGGTCAAGAGGACTGTCTCTATCTGGACGTCTATGCCCCGCCGATGACGGCGAGCGAGGCCTCTGGCGCAAAGCTGCCGGTCATGGTCTGGATCCACGGGGGCTCCAACACCTGGGGCCGGGCCGAGCAATATAATGGATCGGCCTTGGCGGCGCGGTTCAAGGTCATCGTCGTCGTCATGCAGTACCGCCTCGGTGCGCTCGGCTGGATGGCCCATCCGGCCCTGCGAGACGGTAGCGGCCTTGCCGATGATGCCTCGCCCAACTTCGGCATGCTCGATCAGATCCGGGCGCTGGAATGGGTGCGGGACGATGTTGCAGCCTTTGGCGGCGATACCAGCCGCGTGACCATCTTTGGCGAAAGCGCGGGCGGTCAAAATGTGGCAGCCCTTGTCGCCAGTCCTCGGGCCAAGGGCCTGTTCCAACGAGCGATCATCCAGTCGGGCTCGTTCCGGTCTGAACCGATGGCCGTGGCCGAAGGCACAGAGGGCAAGAAGCCACAATCGGGCCTGGCTGTGGGTGAACGGCTTGTCGGTGCCGGCCAGCCGGTGACCGGCGCTGCCCTGCGTGCCGTCTCGGTCAAGGCTATCTATGATGCCTACAAGGTCGGCGCTCGCGGCATCGACCCTTACCGCGTCATTGCCGACGGCGTCACCTTGCCCGCCGCGGGTCTGGACTCGGTGATCGACAATCCAACCGCTTATAATTCGGTTCCGGTCATTACCGGCACCAACCATGATGAGCTGAAACTCTTCAATGCTCTGAACCCCAAGATGGTCAAATACGCCCTCGGGGTTCTGCCGATGGCCAAGGATCAGGCCCTCTACGAGGCGGCCTCGCTCTATCCAAGCCGAATGTGGCGGGCCAATTCGGTTGATGTCCCAGCCACCCGCATGGTCAAGGGCGGTCATGCGCCGGTCTGGGCCTATCGGTTTGACTGGAACGAAGAGGGTAAGGTCTTGACCACGGACCTTGGGCAATTGCTCGGTGCGGGCCATAGTTTAGAAATCCCCTTCGTCTTTGGCCATTTCCAGCTCTTAGGTGCCTTTGACCGCTTTGCCTTCACCAAGGCCAATGCACCCGGCCGGATCGCCCTGTCGGACTCGATGATGAGCTACTGGGTCAATTTCGCGGCTACCGGTGCGCCCGGACGCGGCGTCGATGGTCGGCTGCCAGAGTGGAAGACCTGGTCCAACGCCTCTGACGCCGACCGGCTGATGATCTTTGACAGCCCAGCGGGCGGCGGCGTGCGGATGAGCAAGGATCAGGAAAGCGGCGAGCGCATTGTTCGTGACCTGATGGCCGATCCCTCGATCACGTCCAATGATCAGCGTTGCGAGATCCTGGCTGGGGTCACGCGCGAACATCCAGAGCTGCTCTCGGTTGCGGGCAAGGGCTGCGTGTCGGCCACCCGCACGGGCGGCTAGAGACTGAACCTCTAAGGGAGCGGTGGCGCTGACCGCTCCTGCCTCTCGCCGGTTTTTACAGGCGAGCGATAGATCGTTTTAAATATGATAATTAGGTTGTTACCCTACCCGTATCGATGATCGATAAAGAGGCGTAACCATCGTGATCCGTTCCCTAGGCCTCGCCGCCGCCTTGCTGGCCTGCGGCGCTGTTCAGGCTAAGGCCGACCCGTGCAAGGCTATTCCCGACAGCGGCCCCATGCCAGCCTTCCTCTATAAGGGCCATAGCTTTTCTGGGCCAGTGGTGCTTGTGCTGGATGGCGATTCCCTCTGTGTTGCCGTCGGCAAGGGCCCACAAAACTGGGTCGAGGTCCGGCTGAGCGACTTTTACGCGCCAGAATCGTACGAGCCCGGTGGTCCTGAGGCCAAGGCCGCCTTGGGCCGTATCGCGCTCGGCAAGGTCGCTACCTGCGTCTCGAAAAACCGAACCTATGACCGCATCGCTGCCCTCTGCACCATCGGTGGCCGCGCCTTGGGTGAGTTGATGACTGCCGCCGGGGTGGCCCAAGGCGGGCGGGCCTATCTGGGTAAGACAGCGCCTGCCTCAAGCGCATCAACCCAAGCCTTCACCTCCTGCGCCGCCGCCCGAACCGCCGGTGCCGCACCCCTTCGCAAAGGCCAAGCTGGCTACAATCCCAAGCTCGATGGCGACGGCGATGGGGTGGCCTGCGAGGCAAGGTGACGGCTCCCCATTTGACACCGCCCGCTGAAAACCCGAAGATCGGGTCATGACCCCAGCCTCGCTCCTAGACCTGCTTCTGCAGCCCGCTAGCCCGGATCACGGCGGTGATCTTCGCGGCTTTCTCAAACAGTGGGGGCCAGGAACGCCTGCCTCTTCGTCGGCTTTTGAGCGGCTGGTGCAGGTGGCCTTGCGGGCCGATGGGCGCTTGAAAGCCGGGTCAGCGGGCCATCAGGCCGCGATCCGTCGGCTTTTCCCCACCACGCCCGACGCCGCCATCACCGCCTTTTGCGTCAGTGAAGATCAGGGCCCTAAGCCCTCGGGGATCCTTGCGACCCTCACGCCCAAGGGCCAAGGCTTTGTGCTCAATGGAGCCAAGCGTTGGGGCAGCATGTCGCCTCTGGCCGATCTGCTCTATATCGCCGCCTCCATCGGTCAGAAGGACGGTCGCAATCAACTGCGCATGATTAAGGTGGCGACCGGCAGTGCGGGCCTGAGCCTCGATAGTAGCGGTTACGGCGCCTACGCAGGCCATATGCCCATCGCCGACCTGATCTTGACCGACATTGTGGTGGAGGCCAGCGACGTGATCGAGGCCGACGCCTATGAGGCCTATATCAAGCCCTTCCGTCTGGTCGAGGATGTCTACAATACCGCAGGCACCCAGATCGGGCTCCTGACCCTTGGCCGACAGCATGGCTGGCCGCAGGGGCTGTTGGAGGACCTGATCGGCCTGATCCTCCAAGCCCATGCCATCTGCCAGACCCCGATGTCTCGTCCCGCCGATGTGCTGCTGATGTCGGCCTATTTCCGCGCCTCGAGCGACCTTTGGGATCGGCTGGGCGCGGCTTGGGATCTGGTGCCAGAGGCTGAGCGCGCCGCTTGGAGCCCGCAGACCGGCACCTTGGGGGTGGCCGCCCGCGCCCGCGAGACCCGCCGACAGCAGGCTTGGGCGGCGTTTGCGGTCGCCTAATCGGTGTTGGGTGCTTGTGTGCTTCTGATCCTTGTCTAGGGTAGGGGAAAATATCCTTACCCAGAGAGGTCGCCATGTCACCCAACTTCACCAACCTATTTTCCGTCAAGGGCAAGGTCGTCCTGATCACCGGCGGCTCACGCGGCATCGGCGAGATGCTGGCCGCAGGCTTTTTGGCCAACGGGGCCAAGGTCTATATCTCATCGCGCAAGGCCGGAGCCTGCGACGAGACCGCCAACCGCCTGATGGAGGCCTATGGCGGCGAAGTCATCGCCCTGCCAGCCGACCTGTCGACGGTCGAGGGCTGCGCGTCCTTGGCCACGCGCCTCTCGGCCTTGGAGACCAAGCTTGACGTCCTGATCAATAATGCCGGGGCCGCTTGGGGCGCGCCTTTGGAAACCTTCCCGGAAGCGGGTTGGGACAAGGTGATGGACACCAACGTCAAGGGCGTCTTTTTCCTGACCCAGAAGGTCTTGCCGCTGCTGCGTGCTGCGGCCAGCAAGACCAGCCCATCGCGCGTGATCAATATTGGCTCGATTGATGGCTTGAAGTCTGCGGCCTTCTCGACCTTCTCCTATGGCGCGTCTAAGGCGGCCGTGCACCACCTGACCCGCTTCCTCGCAGCCCATCTGACCGGCGAACACATCCTGTGTAACGCCATCGCTCCGGGGCCGTTCCCGACCTGGATGTTGTCCACGGGCGTTGGCTTTGGCGGCGAGACCGAGGATGTCGATTGGGACCGCGTCGGTAAGAGTAACCCCAGCGGCCGCGTCGGCACGCCAGAAGATATTGCCGGTCTTGCCCTGTTCCTCAGCTCGCGCGCGGGTGAGTTCATCGCCGGTCAGGTGATCGCCTGCGACGGCGGCGTCGTCGGCACCAGCTAAGGCCGCGCAGGCCCAAGCCTGCACTCATTTGGAGACCGTCCTATGAGCCTGCCGCCAGATCGTGCCTTTGTTCCGACAAGGCGGCAGGTGATCGGGGCCATGCCTGCAGCCTTGGCATTGCTGGGAAGTACGGCTGCTGCTGCGGTGACTGTCACCAACAATCCTAGCGCCTTTGGGGCCTTCCGCTGGCGGGGCGGATTGCCGGAGTTTGTCTATAACGGTGTCGGTGAGGCTGCGGCCCGTCACTTCCACATGATCGGTAATTGCCGCATCAAGATGCAGGTCTCGCAACGCGGTGAGGTTGGGCTCTATGATCCCCACGAGGCTATGCGCTGGCTGATCGCGCCTCAGGCGGGTGGCACGGGTGGCCATTCACAGATCACCGAAGGTGCTGTCGAGGCGGGATCCCCGCTGATCTGGGGCTCGACCTATCGGCTATGGCCCAAAGACGCAGCCCCTGAGCGTATTTTCGGCGTCAACCGCTTCGAGATCGCTGCGACCCATAATGGCCTTACCCTGCGCCGCACTATACTCATGCCCGAGGGGCAGGCCCCCTATCTGTTGATCAAGGTCGACCTAAGCCTTGCCCCTTCTAGTGCTGCAAGGTCGGTGACCCATTGCGAAATCTGGCCCCTCGAACCGCGCTTTCTCAAAACCTTTCAAGGCGAAAGGGCGAGGCAAGAGGCGGCGGTAGGTATCACCTATCAGATCGTGAAGTCTCCCAACGCCATCGTGGCGCGGGAGGACTTTGGAACGACCACGGGGACCAATGGCACCCCCAAGGCGCTCTGCCTCCAAGCCCACGCGCCCCTGACGGCCGCGACTGAGATGTCGGCGCTCAAGCCAGAGGGGCGGGTCCACCCCAGCCTCTGCGCTCAGACCTCTGTCACCCTTCAGCCCGGACAGACCCAAAGTCTATATTTCACCCTCGGCCTTGAGGGCTTTGCGCCTGATCAGCTCGTGCCTGTTCTCTTTTCTGAATCCGATAGGGTGATCCGCCGCCGATTGCCGACCGCGCACAGTGCACTGGCCCCTCAGGCCGAGTTGGAAATCCCTTGGCATGCCGCGGCTCTGGTCGGGGGTCTATCGACCGATCAGGGACTGCCGGGTCATAGCCTCAATCAAGGCGGCATCTATGCCTATGGCCTGGGGTCTAATGCCTCTGCCCGTGATAGTCTTCAGCACGCCTTGCCGCTGGTCTATTTCGGACCGGAACTGGCCCTATCGGTGCTGAAAAACACCTGTTCTTGGGGCAGTCCTGATGGTGATCTGCCCTATGCGCTGAAAGACGATAAGTCGCCCTATACCAGCCTGCTGCGGCCCTCTGATCTCAATCTTTGGGCCCTGTGGTTAGCGACCGAATATGCCGCGGCGACCGATGATCTGGCGGCCTTTGAGGCTCGCCAACCCTATCATCCGATCTATGGCGCTTCGCCCGTCTCGCTTAAGGCCCATCTGGTTCAGCAGTTTCGGTTCTTTGTCGACAAGGTGGGCCGGGGCGAACGCGGCCATGTCCGTATCCTCAATGCCGACTGGAACGATATGGCTTTGGGCCCCGCAACGGCCACGAACCGGCAAGAGCGCGAGGCCATGATCTTGTCGGGCAGTTCGGTCCTCAACTCGGCCATGGCCAGTTATGTCCTGAAGATCTTTGCTGGATTGATGACGCGGTTGGGGGAGGGGGCTGTCGCCGACGAGGCGCAAAGCCAAGCCTTGGACCTCAAGCTCAAGGTGACTGAGGCTTGGAATGGCCGGTTTTTCGACCGCGCCTATCGACCCGGCGGCGGTGTGATGGGCCGGGACCGTTGCTGGCTCGAGGTTCAGCCTTGGGCGATCCTGTGCGGGGCTGCGACCCGCGAGCAGGCCAAGGCCTTGCTCAAACTGATCGACGAGGGCCATCGCCGTGACAGTCCGCTCGGCGCGCGGATCATCTGGCCTCCAGACCCCATGGCCTCACGCCCCGGCGAGGGGACGATCGGCGGCATCTGGTATTCGATCAATATGAGCCTGATCTGGGCCGCCGCCTCCATCGATCCGAACATGGCTTGGGATGAGTGGCGACGCATGAGCCTTAAGGCCCATCAACAGGCCTATCCGACCATCTTTGAGGGCACTATGGCAGGACCTGACAGTTGGAACGCCCCAGAAGCCTCCCGTCCTGGCCACACCTGGGCCACGCCTGCCTTTGCCATGCAGGACTTCCCGGTCTCGAACATGCATGCCCATGCCCAACCCATCTTGGCCTATCTGCGGCTTTTAGGGGTCTGTCCAGATGAGACAGGCCATCTCAGTCCCAAACGCGCCAAGACCGGGTTAGGCGGACGATTTGACAGTCGAACCTTCCGTGTCAGATCGGCCTAGAAGGTTTCAGACCAGGGCCTGAGATCCAGTTCTTGGGTCCAGGCGCTGCGCTGTTGCATGTGCAGCATATAGTAGGCCTCAGCTATGGCCTCGACATTGAGCATGCCGTCGGGGCCGCGCTGTTCGGCCCATTGCGGCGCGAGGCTCAAGAGCCGCTCGCCGTGGATGCCGCCATCGATGATGACGTGGGCCACGTGAATGTTCTGAGGGCCAAACTCCCGCGCCAGGCTTTGGGAGAGGACGCGTAGGCCCGCCTTGGCAGCGGCGAAGGGGCTGAAATTGGCCTTGCCGCGCAGACTGCCTGAGGCTCCAGTAAAGATCAGGGTGCCGAAGCCCTGTTCCAAAAAGGTGGGAATCGAGGCTTGCGCCGTCTGAAATCCGCCCAAGGTATGTTCGCGCCAATGGCCTTCAAACCGCGCTTGGCTAACCTTGAGAAAGGGCGCTGGGTTATTGCTTCCGGCATTGTGGATCGCGACGGCGAGAGGCGCGAGGGCTTGCGCCCCGGCCACGAACCGCTGGGCATCTTCAGCGACGGAACAGTCCCCTACAGCCATCGCGACATTGGCACTGATGGCTTTCAATTCCGCGAAGGTCGCTAAGAGCTTTTCTGCATTGCGCCCAGCGATCAGGATCGGGTGACCGGACCTTGCAAAGCGCCTGGCAATGGCTGCACCCGTGCCCAGCGAAGCCCCGACCCCGACAATGAGGACGCTGCCGAGGGGAGGAGGTGGGGTTTCTGATGCCATGGTCGTCGAGCTCACTTCGGCCTGTTTGGCCTAGAGGTTAAGGGCGGGCGAGGGCTCTGGCCAAGGCGGGGCGGGCATAGCAGGCCTTGGCCCAGCGCTGGACATTGGCATGTTCGCTGTAGTCAAAGCCGATATTTTTCATCAGGTACATGACTGAGGCGACATTGAGGTCGGCCACGCAAAAGGCGTCGCCGACCAGCCAATCGCGGCCCTCGAGCGCGGCATCCAGAACCTTGAGGGGCCGTTGCAGGCCCTTGGTTGCGGTTTCGGTGACCTTTGGATTGCGCTTGTCCTCTGGGGTGAACAGCTTTTGGATCACGATCTGCATCTGCAAGGGTTCGATCTCGCTGATGGCCCAAACGCTCCATTGCAGAGCGCGGGCCTCGTCTTCGGCGGAACTGGGATAGAGCGCGCCGCCATAGCGCCTGGCCAGATAGAGGTTGATGGCCATGGACTCAAACAGGTGCAGATCGCCATCGATCAGGGCCGGGATACGGCCATTGGGATTGACCGACAAATAGTCCGAGCCCTTGGAGTCGGCGCCGTAGCTAACCGGCACATGCTCGTAATCGATCCCGGTTTCCTCGATGCCCCAGATGGCGCGGATGGCGCGGGAGCTGGAAATGCCGAACAGTTTGGGCTTGGTCACGATTTGCGTTCCTAAAAGGGGTTGGTTCTGTTGGCCTTCAGAATGGAGTTGTCGGTGGTGATGTCAATCTAAGGTTATGGGCCCCGGTTATGGGCCCCGGTTATGGGCCTTGCGTGATTCGGCGCTTGGCGTCAGGCTAAGGGTCTGAACCTTCTGTACAGCCGGTGAGACCCAGACTGATGACTGCACCTCAAAATGAGCGCTTTAACGCCAAGGACGTAGAGACCTGGCAGCGCGAAGGCGTGGCCCTGATCACGGACTTCTATACGGCCGAAGAGATCGCCGCCGTGCGGGCTGATTTTGAATCCGTCTTTGGCCGCACATCCGGCGCTGACGAGGCGGTTGACCGCAAAAAGGGCGAAGAGATCGGCCGGTTCAATGGCGCTCAGTTCAAGAGCCTCAACTCGATCCCCTTTGACTGTTCACCGGCCCTGAACCTGATTGGCCTGCATCCGGCGCTGATGGCCTTTGCCAAGGCCGCGCTCAAGACCGATGAGGTCCATCTCTACCAGTGTCAGGCCTGGGCCAAGTTCACTGGTGACGCCGATTATGATCAGCCCTTCCACTGTGATTTCGTCAACCACACCCTGACTGTGCCGTCGCACGACACGACTAAGAACGCTGTGACCGTGATCTCCTATTTCACCGATGTCTCCGACGCTCTCGGAGCCATGCACTATGTCACCCGGCCCGATAGTCAGACGGTGACCGGCGCGGACGCAACCTTGGTCTATGAGGGCGATTTCCAAGCCAATCTACAAAAGGACCTGAAGCCTTTGGGGCGCTCGAGTGCCGGGGCGGCGGGGACGGCCATTGCCTACGCCATTGATGTCTTCCATCGCGGCACCAACCTGACCGCGCCAGGCGGGGTGCGCTATGCGGTGATGGCCTGTTTCAAGCGGGCCGATGATGACTCTATCGGTTACACGGCCTGGCCCTATCATCATCTGCTGCCTTGGGGGCAGATCTTCAACCATGCGACGCCCGATCAACTGGCCTGTCTTGGGGTCAAGCGGCCGGGCCATCCCTTCTGGACCCCATCCACCGTGGCAATGGCTCAGGTGCGATATCCTAGATGGGACCTGACGCCCTATCGGCAAGCCCTTGCTAGTGCTCCAGCTTGACCACGCCTGATCCTCTTGCCAATGGGGACTTCGAAATTGGGCCAAGGTTCGAGCCTGATCTGTCCGGCCCTGCCGATGCGCCCTGCGGCAAGGTCTATGCCTTCACGATGGAGTCGCGAGATAGCAAAATCTATCCTGGCATCCGGCGGCTCAATAATGAGATCACCAAGAGGCGCGACGCCTATGGCAACCGCATGGCCGCGCTTGAGCACGAGCAATCAGAGCCATCACCCTATCGCCGGACCGTCTGGGTCTATGTTCCGGCTCAATATGTAGCCGGTGCCGCTGCCCCGTTCATTCTGGTTCAGGACGGCTATTTCTATCAGTCCCGCATGCCGCAGGTGCTGGACCGGATGATTGCCTCTGGCCGGGTCCCACCCATGATCTCGATCATGCTCGATAGTGGCGGCAGCGATGCGCAGGGCTCTCAGCGGGGGCTGGAATATGACACCCTGTCGGGCCGCTATAGTGAGTTTGTCGAAACCGAGCTCTTGCCTCGTGTGGTCCAAGAGACGGGCGTGAGACTGACGACCGATCCCAATGGCCGGGCCGTGATGGGGGCTAGTTCTGGGGCGGCCTGCGCCTTTACCATGGCCTGGTTCCACCCCGAGCGCTATCGCCGGGTCCTGTCCTATTCGGGCACCTATGTGAACCAGCAGTCTCCGCCCAATCCGCAAAGCCCTCGCGGCGCCTGGGATTATCACGCCACCCTTATCCCCCAGTTCGAGCCCAAGCCCTTGCGGATCTGGTTGGAAGTCGGGGAGCAAGACCTCCATCCCGACGATCCTGAAGAGACGTGGCACAACTGGCCGCTCGCCAATCAGCGCATGGCCGCAGTCTTGGCGGCGAAGGGCTACCACTATCGCTTCACCCTATCGCGCGGTGGGCGTCACGCCGACCCAAGAGTTTTGGATCAGACCTTGCCCGATGCCTTGACGTGGCTCTGGCAAGACTATCGGCCCTGAACGGAACGGAACGGAACTGAACGGAACGGAACTGAACGGGACTTGCCCGCGCTGTGTCCGGCGCGCAACATGAGCTTCAAATGAGCGGCGCAATCAGACGCTGCCGGATCCAATGGGAGACAATGATGGTCGATCTTACTCAGGCTTCGGCCTTGGTTACCGGTGGCGCAGGCGGTTTTGGCAGTGCGACGGCGCGGCGTCTGGCTCAGGCGGGGGCCAAGGTGGTCATTGCCGATGTCGCCGATGAGCGCGGCGAGGCCTTGGCCAAGGCGCTGGGTAACGGCTCGATCTATGTGCGCACCGACATCATGGATGAGGCATCGATCGAGCGGGCCGTTGAAGCGGCTGTGAACCTGGGCCCCTTGCGCGCGGCGGTGGTGGTTCATGGCGGACCGCGTGCGCCCGGATCCACTGGACCGGCCCGGGTCGTCAATCGTCAAGGCATCCGGCTGCCGTTGGCCCAGTTCGCCCACACCGTGAATGTCTATCTCAACAGCGCCTTTGCCGTGACCAGCATTGCGGCAGAAGCCATGGCCAAGAATGAACCTCAGGCCTCGGACCAGCGCGGCGTGATCATCAATACCGCCTCCATCGCAGGCTATGAGGGACAGGCGGGGCAGGCGGCCTATTCAGCGGCCAAGGGCGGGATCATCGGCATGACCTTGACCATCGCCCGAGACCTTGCGCCCATTGGTATCCGCGCCGTCTCGATTGCGCCGGGAACCTTCCTGACGCTGGCCTATTCCAGCGTCATGACCGACGAGCAAGCTCAGGCCAAATGGGGACCGATGGTGCCCAATCCCCACCGTATGGGCGACCCGGACGAGTACGCCATCCTCGCCGCCCACATCATCGCCAACGACTTCCTAAATGGCACGACCATCCGCCTCGATGGGGCGCAGCGGTTCTAAAAGGACCTAACCCCTAGCCTTGCGATCATGCGGCGGATGAGAGCGGTGTGATTGAGAGGTCTTGTAAAGATCACTAGAGCGCGATTGGCCTTGGAATGACAAAGACCCAACCCCTGTCGCCGCAAGCGAGCGAAGCCCCCGCCGTGCATCCGCTGTTGGTCGCACCGGTCATGTCGACGCTGGCCAAGTTGGCGGCTCCAAACCTTCTGGGGATGATGGCGACAACGGCGGTTTCGATCACCGAGACCGTCTATCTTGGGCGGTTAGGTATTGTCGCCCTGGCCGCGTCCGCTCTGGTCCTGCCTTTGATCATGCTGATGGGCATGATGAGCGCTGGCGCTATGGGCGGCGGCGTATCTTCAGCCATCAGTCGGGCCTTGGGGGCTGGAGATGTGGAACGGGCCGAGCGTTTGGCCCTGCATTCGGCCATTATTGGCCTGACCATGGGGCTGTTTTTCACCACCCTGCTGGTCGGCTTTGGTAAGCCAATCTTTTATCTATTAGGGGGGCGGGGCGAGACGCTGAAGCTCGCAGTCCTCTATGCTGGTGTGGTCTTTTCCGCCGCTGCCATCCTGTGGATGATGAACATCCTTGCCTCAATCCTGCGAGGGTCTGGCAATATGATCGGTCCCTCCGTGGTTATGATGGGCGGCGCGCTGGTTCAGATTCTGTTGGGCGGCGCCCTCTGTTTTGGTTGGGGTCCTGCGCCCAAGCTTGGCATTGTCGGTGTTGGTCTCGCCCAGATCACCACATCGACTGTCAGTGTCATCTTGCTGTTCAGCCTCTTAAGATCGTCCCGGGCGAAGGTGCAGCTCAAATTTTTGGGGCCTATCAGAACAGATCTCTTTGCGGACATCCTTCGCGTGGGAGCCCCAGCATTGCTGTCGCCCATCCAGACCATCGGCACAGTCTTGATCGTGACGGCGATTGCCGCCCGCTTTGGCGTTGAAAATCTGGCAGGCTATGGGATTGGGTCGCGGTTGGAGTTTCTACTCGTGCCAATCGCTTTCTCCGTAGGGGTCGCCTCCATTCCGATGGTGGGCCTTGCTATTGGCTATGGCGATGTGGCCCGGGCAAGGCGCGTGGCTTGGACGGCGGGAGCCATGGGCGCAGCAGGGTTGGGCTCAGTTGGACTGCTCCTCAGCATCGCGCCCGAGCTTTGGGTAACGCTCTTCACGCGAGATCCTCTGGTTCAGCATGCCGCGGCGCTCTATCTCCATTTCGCCGGTCCTGCCTTCGCCTTTTTCGGCCTCAGTCTCGCGCTCTATTTTGCATCACAGGGTGCCGGGCGCATCGGTGGGCCGCTGTTGGCCGGTACCGCCAGAATGATGGTCGTCGCGATTGGCGGATGGATCCTTGTCGCCAATCAAGCTCCAGCCTGGGCGCTGTTCGCGGTGGTCTCCCTTGGGATGGTGGTCATGGGCGTTGGAACGGCCATCGGGGTTGCCGCGACATCTTGGGAGCCTCGGCGAGGGCGTTAGGCCTGTGACAACCTCCCCACAGGCCGAGCTCGGCTGAGGCGTAGTGCAAATTGTCAACGGGCTCCATCGATCTCCCCTTTCATTTGTAAGGCGCCTTATGATAAGGCTCATTCTTAAGTTTTATGGATGGCCCGTTCTTGTCCGACACCCGCCTTGACCATCAGCCAGCAGTCCTAGACGCCCGATCAGACACCGGCTTTGTCTTGGCTGAGGTTACGCGACTGCTGCGTCTAGCCTTTGATCAGAGGATGCGCAGCACGGGGCTGACCGGGGCCACCTGGCGGGTGCTGGTCTATCTGTCGCGTGAAGATGGTCAGACCCAGGCCGCCTTGGCTCAAAAGCTAGAAATTAGCCGCGTTGCCGTGGGCGAGGCCGTCGACCGTTTGGAACGCTCTGGCCATGTCGAGCGGCGCGCCGATCCTAATGACCGCCGCAAATGGTGTGTCTTTCTCACTCAAACCTCGATTGACCTGCTGCCGACCATGACGGCTATGGCCAGCGAGCTTCGGGACGAATTTTACAGTGGTCTTTGCGAAGAGGAGGTCCAGCAACTACACGGGCTTTTGACGCGTCTGCGGGACCGACTTGTCGATATGAAAATTGGCTCAGCCGAGTAGGGGATGTGACGATGACGAACATGGCTGAGGCAAATGGCGCGCAAGGCTTGATGCGCCGCTATCGATTGCTGATCTTGATTGCGGTGCCAGCGGCGCTGCTCGGGGTCATCGCATGGTTCATGCTGACCTCTGGCCGCTATCAGGAAACCGACAATGCCTATGTCCAGTCCGCGCGTGTGCCGATCAGCACCAGCACGACCGGGCGGGTGGTTGATATGCTGGTTAGGGAGAATGACCAGGTCAAAGCCGGCCAAGTGATTTTTCTGTTGGACCGAGCCAATCCTCAAGCTGATTTAGAAAAGTCTCAAGCGGTTCTGGCCTCTGCGAAAACGCGGGTCGAGGCGCTGAAGGCAACGCTCGGTGCGCGTATGGCAGCTCAGACCAGCGCTGATGAGGCTGTCGTCTTTGCCAAAAAGGAACAGGCCCGCGCTAGATTGCTGGCCACGGATGGCATTGCTTCGCGCCAGAACGTCGAGGCGGCAGACCATGCGGTCGATGCGGCCATCTCAGCTCAGGCGTCGGCGCGTCAAGGCGTGGCTGTGGCTCTGGCCGATCTGGGCGGGCGTCCCGATATGGCTATTGCCGATCATCCGGCTGTGCGTGAAGCCGCCGCGCTTTTGGAGCGATCGCGTCTGGCCCTATCCTATACGCAGGTCATCGCTCCTCAATCTGGTATTGTGACCAAGGTCGATCAGATCCAGCGCGGCTCCTTTGTCAGTATCGGCCAGACCCTGTTCTGGCTGATTGCGGGTGATCCTTGGATCGATGCCAATTTCAAGGAAAGTCAGATCGCCAAGATGCGGCCAGGTCAGAGCGCGACCGTTCGCTTTGACGCCTATCCGGGAAAGGTCTTTCAGGCGCGGGTGTCCAGTTTCAGCCCCGGAACTGGCGCAGTCTTTTCAGCCCTACCGCCTCAGAACGCGACGGGGAATTGGGTCAAGGTGGTGCAGCGCATCCCTGTGCGTCTGGTCCTGATCAATACCCCAGCGGGCTATCTGATCGGCGCGGGCATGAGCGCGACCGTCAAGGTCGATACCCAAGCTGAAGCGGCCACCGCGAAGGCTAAGGTCGCTCCGTGAGCCAAGACCGGCCGATAGCGCGAGGGCCACTCACCCTTTCGGTGATGTTGGCCGCCACCATGTATACGTTGGATGGCACGATCGCCAATGTCGCCCTACCGCATATGCAGGGTAGCCTTTCGGCTGGCCTTGATCAAATTACTTGGGTCCTGACCTCGTTCATCGTGGCTCAGGCCTTGATGACGCCGTTGGTCGGTTGGGTGTCGGAGCGGATTGGCCGAAAGGCCCTTATGGTCGCCTCGATCATCGGCTTCACCCTTGCATCTCTTGCCTGCGGACTAGCGCCAAACCTGGCTGCCATGATCACCTTTCGAATTATTCAGGGCATTTGCGGCGCGTCCTTTATACCCCTGTCTCAGTCGATCCTGTTTGATATCAACCCGCCCGAACGTCACCCTCAGGCGATGGCAACCTTTGGCGCAGGGGTGGTGCTAGGACCGGTTATGGGGCCTGCCCTTGGCGGCTGGATCACCGAGCAGTTTGGCTGGCATTGGGTGTTTTTGATCAATTTGCCAGTCGGGATCGTCGCTCTGTTGGGCGTCCTTCGCTACTTGCCAGAGCGGCGCTCAGATACGCCCCGGCCCTTTGATTTCCTAGGTTTCGGCGCGCTGGCCCTGTTCATCGCAGCCTTGCAACTGATGCTGGATCGCGGCCCAGGTGAGGGCTGGTTTGAATCGTGGGAAGTGATCATCGAGGCGGCTATGGCCGTGATCGGGATCTATATTTTCGCCGTCCATACCATTACGGCCGAGCGACCGTTCTTCTCCCGGGCCCTATTGAAAAACTGGAACTTTACAGCCGGTATGGTGCTCAGCCTTGCGACCGGAACGCTGATGTACAGCTCCTTGGCGCTCTTGCCGCCGATGATGCAAAATATCCTTGGCTATCCAGTGATCACTGTGGGTCTCGTCACCATGCCGCGTGGGGCGGGAATGTTGATCAGTATGATGATTGGTGGACGTCTCATCGGCCGCATTGACCCGCGAGCAATTTTGATCGCCGGCTTCCTGATGAATGGCTTTGCGATGTGGATGATGTCCACATCATCTCCGCAGATGGACAGCCATATTATTATGCAATCGGGGCTGTTGCAGGGCTGGGGGTTGGGGATGATCTTTGTCTCGTCCAACACCCTCGCCTTTGCAACCTTACCCAACGAATTGCGGACCGATGCATCATCGGTGATCACCCTGGCGCGCAGCTTGGGTTCGGCGGTAGGGATTTCCTTGATGCAGGCCATGTTCATGCGCAACCTGCAGACCACCTACACGGTGCTGGTGCCCAATATCCGAACCGACAATCCGGTGTTCCAAAACCAGATGGGCGGTATGATCGATCTGGGCTCGATACAGGGTCTATCGACCATCGCGGCCGAGGTCGGACGCCAAGCGGCGATGGTCTCTTACGTCAATGATTTCTATCTCTCAATGGTCCTGACCGTCGCCACCATTCCCCTTATTTTCTTTCTGAAATCGCCGCCTTCTGGCGCGGTTGGAGGCGGCCATGCGCTACCGGACTAGGTTGGCCTCAGCCATCGCGATGTCGGCATTGATGCTCAGCGGCTGCGCCGTTGTTGGGCCCAACTATGTGTCGCCCGCGAGCAGCGCCCCAGCGCAATATCAGTCCGTGCCAAGCGCCGGAGCCTTTGTCTTTGGTGATCCTTTAGCCGGTCAGGCTTGGTGGACCGCCTTTGGAGCCAGTGATCTTGATCAGCTCGTCAGCGACGCCTTAAAGGGCAGCCCCACGGTGCAGGATGCAGAGGCTGCATTGGACTCAGCGCGCGCGGCGGTAACCGTGGTTGAGGGGGCTAGGGCTCCGCAGGCTAGCCTCAGCGCAGGGCCCGAGGAGGCTCGGATCAATTCGACCTCCTTTGGGTTTACTGGATTTCCGACCCGGACCATCTCGCGCTATTCGATCGGCGCGCGGATGTCCTACGATCTGGACCTGTTTGGCGCCAATCGCCGGGCCGAAGAGTCGGCTAAGGCCAAGCTTGAGGGTCAGGCCTATCAGCTGGATGCCGCCCGGCTTACCGTGGCGGGCAATACGGCCCGCACAGCGATCCTAATCGGCGCCCTACGCACCCAGATCGCCAGCAGCGAGGCGGTCATTGCCGACGATCGTCAGACCTTGGCGCTGGCGCAAAAATCTGTGGATGCTGGTGCCTCCGGCCGGATCGAGCTTTTGCGGGTCCAGACCCAATTGCAACAGGATCAAGCCATCTTGCCCGGCCTCAAACGGGATTTGGCCGTTGCTCAATACGGTTTGGCAGCCTTAACGGGTCATGCTCCCGGCGATTGGACGGCGCGGAACTTTGTGCTGGATCAGTTCAAGGTCCCGTCGAGCCTGCCCATGGCTGTGCCCGCAGCTTTGGTTCATGGCCGTCCCGATATCATGGCGGCCGAGATGACCTATCATGGCGCCATCGCCCAGATCGGCGTCGAGCGGGCGCGGCTCTATCCCAACCTCAACATTACCGCCCAATTTGCTCAAACCGCGCTTTCTCCCGACGGCCTGATCAACGCCTCAGCGACGGGGTGGAGCCTGGCCACAGGTCTAACTGCGCCGCTTCTCAATGGTGGGGCCCTCAAGGCCAAGATGCGTCAGGCGGAGGCCGAGGCTAAACGGGCGCAGGCGCGCTACCACGCCACCGTTCTGAAGGCCTTTGTCGAGGTGGCTGATGGGCTGGAAGGGGTGTCGGCCAGCGAGGCGGAACTTCGCCTTCGCCAAAGCGCCCTGACCACGGCCGAGGAAAATCTGCGGCTGGTCCGGCGGGCCTATGAGCTCGGCTCGCTTCGGCTGGTGGATGTGCTCGATGCTCAGCGTCAGGCCAATGGCGCGCGCCAAGCCTTTGCCCGGACCCAAGGTCAGCGCCTCTTGGCCTATGCCGATCTCTATGCAGCAACGGCGACCGTTTCACGCGCCCAATAGCGCGGCCTCATCCTGATGGGTCATGGATAGAGCCACGGCCTCAGCGACCTTGATGCCGTCGACGGCGGCAGACAGGATGCCGCCCGCATAGCCTGCCCCTTCACCGGCGGGGTAGAGGCCCTTGGTGTTGAGGCTCTGGAAGCTCTTGCCCCGCGTGATGCGGATGGGCGATGAGGTACGGGTCTCAACGCCGGTCAGCACCGCGTCGGGATCATCAAAGCCGGGGATCTGACGACCAAAGACCGGGAAGGCCTCGCGCATGGCGGCAATGGCGAAATCAGGCAGGCAGCCGGACAGGTCGGTGGGCAGAACACCAGGTTTATAAGAGGGAACAACGCTGCCCAGCGCGGTCGAGGGCCTACCGGCTAGGAAGTCTCCGAGCCTTTGACCCGGCGCGACATAGTTTTCACCGCCCACCTTGAAGGCCTGCTCTTCCCAGCGCCGTTGCAGGGCTATGCCCGCGAGGGGGTGGCCGGGAAAGTCCTTCTCTGGCGTTACATCGACGACAATGCCGGCATTGGCGTTGCGCTCTTTGCGCGAATATTGGCTCATCCCATTGGTGACGAGCCGTCCGGGCTCGGAGGCTGCGGCCACGACCGTCCCGCCCGGGCACATGCAAAAACTATAGACCGTGCGCCCATTCGAGCAGGCGTGGGACAGCTTATAGTCGGCAGCGCCCAGGTCAGGATGTTTGGCTGAGGTGCCGAACCGCGCATTGTCGATTAGGGACTGGGGATGCTCGATGCGAAAGCCAATGGAGAAGGGCTTGGCCTCGATATGGACGCCCCGGTCATAGAGCATCTGGAAGGTGTCGCGGGCGCTGTGGCCGATGGCCAGCACCACGTGATCGGACAGCAAGGTCTCGCCGCTCTCTAGAACCACACCGCGCGTCTGGCGCTCGCCGGAAGGGTCGGTATCGACCAACAGATCGACGACCTTGCTTTGAAACCGGTATTCTCCGCCAAGCGCCTCGATGGACTGTCGCATGCTCTCCACCATCGAGACCAGACGGAAGGTGCCAATATGGGGGTGGGCTTCGGTCAGGATTTCCGGCGGCGCACCGGCCTTGACGAACTCGGTCAGGACCTTGCGGCCAAGATGCCGAGGGTCCTTGATCTGGCTATAGAGTTTGCCGTCGGAGAAGGTTCCGGCCCCGCCCTCGCCATATTGCACATTGGATTCTGGGTTGAGCACCTTGCCGCGCCAAAGGCCCCAAGTGTCCTTGGTGCGCTCGCGCACGACCTTACCCCGATCCAAAATGATCGGACGATAGCCCATCTGGGCCAGCAGAAGTCCAGCAAAGAGGCCGCAGGGTCCGGTGCCAATGATGATGGGGCGGCTTGGCTCTTGGCCGGTCGCCTTGGCGGTGAAGCGATAGTCGACGTCGGGTGTTGGCCGAACGCGGATGTCCTCTGCGCAGCGCGCGGCAATGGTCGCTTCGTCCTTTAGGCCAATATCCACCGAATAGACCATCAGGATCGCTGCCTTGCGCCGCGCATCATGGGCGCGCCTAGCAATCTTGCAGTCAATGATCTGGTCAGGCTGGATCGCCAAGCGCTCGCAGATGGCGGCGGTCAGGGCGTCTGGTGAGTGTCCCAAGGGCACGCGAAGTTCGGTTAAGCGAAGCATGGCGGGCCTATATCACGAGAAGCCCACCATTTCGATAAGGCGCTTTGCCCTGTAATCCTTCGTCATGTCCCATAAGCCAATAGGATTGTCTGGATCGAACGGCATTCAGATCCTAGGTGACACTGCCGGCCGCGACAAAGGCGGAACAATGCTTTCGCAGGCGCGATCTAGAGGTTCTTGGACCACCCGTGCAACAAAAAGTAGGACCTCCATAAAATAGGGCTTTAAATTAGGTATTATCCTAATTAGGATCATTCCTATGAACCTGCTGTTCAAAGCGCTCTCTCACCCGGTTCGCCGGAAGATCATCGCCATGCTCCGCGTTGGCCCCCTGACCTCAGGAGACATCGCTGCGCGGTTTGATATGGCTTGGCCGACTGTCACCGGACATCTCAATCTCTTGAAGGATGCTGGTTTGGTCGAAGCTGAGCGTAGTGGGACCTCTATGCGTTATCGCGTCAATATTTCAGCCATCGAAGAAGCCTTAGCCTTCTTGATGGATATGACGGCTAAACGCGCCGTTGAAGTCGAAGATCAAGGTCTACGAGAGGAACAGTGATGAGCCATTTATCATCTCGTTTTGTCACACCCACAGCCGCTATTGGTCAGGGGCTGCTGGCGGCCTATGTTTGGCGGTTTGGCAATCTCGGTCCCATACCGATGCATTTGGGCCTTGATGGCACGGTTGACCGCTATGGCGATCGAACAGAAGCGGCTCTTCTGATTGCGGGCATGATGGTCCTATCGGTTATTGTTGGTCTGATGATCGATGCCAGCGCACGAATGCCAGAGGCTGACGATGCGCGGCGGCGAGGGCTGGCTATGGCTAAGGGTCTTGGCCTTGCCATGCCCTGTCTGGTCTCGGTCCTGATGGCGGGTTTGGCCCTATCTGCTGACCCGGTGCATTTGATCAGCGGCCATGCACTAGCCACGGCATTTTGCGGCCTGTTTGCTGTCGTCGGTTCGGTCATGGGCAAGGTGGCGCCCAACGCCTGTGTCGGGGTACGAACAGCCTGGAGTCTCAATAGCCGGTTGGCATGGGATCGGAGCAACCGGTTAGCAGGGCGCCTGTTCCTTTGGTTTGGTCTGATTGGTATGGTCGGCTCGCTCGCCCTGCCGCAAAGGCTCGCCATGCCGATCTTGGTCGTGGGCGTGCTGATTATCGCGGGCGTGAGCGTGTTTGAAAGCTGGCGCGTTTGGCGCAGTGATCCTGAGCGCCGGGCGGTTTAGGTGCGCAGCCCTTTGGTGTCACTTCCGATCCTTGAGCCGATGCGGCTTCGACCGAACGGTTCGGGATCAATCCTGTTTGTCTGCGATCATGCCAGCAACGCCATTCCAGAGGTTCACGCGGATCTGGGGCTGAACGCCGAGCAGAGAGCGGACCATATTGCGTGGGATCCGGGCGCCGCCGGTGTGACCAAGGCCCTGTCCGACCTCTTAGATTGCCCCGCCATTTTGGCGCGCGCCTCACGGCTGTTGATTGACTGCAACCGTCATCCGGCTGATGTCGACGCCATTTCCGAGATCAGCGAGACCACGTCCATTCCAGGCAACGCGAACCTGTCGCCTGATCAGGTGGCCGCGCGGATCGATGCCTATCACACCCCTTTCCACGCAGGGATTGAGCAGGTTCGCGCTGAACTGGGGCCACAAATTCGCGCGGTTGTGTCCTTGCACAGCTATGTACCGGTCTTTCATGGGCAGCAGCGGCCTTGGCATCTGGGGCTAGTCTATAATGCCGACCGCCGGATGGCCGATGTCGTGCGAGAGGGCCTGTCTGCCGATCCCGATCTCGTCATCGGGGATAATGAACCCTATTCAGGCCAAGACCGTTTCTATTATACGCTCAACCGCCATGGGCAGGCCCAAGGGCTTGCCTGTCTGATGATCGAAATTCGCAACGATCTGATCAAATTCCCGTCAGATCAATCGGCATGGGCGAAGATACTGGCGCCCATGCTCGTGAAGGCCCTTGCCAAAATCGCCTGAAGCCATGCTGAGTGGTTGCCGATGGAACCCACGTGCCATCTAAAAAGCCGAGGGATTGACGTGACCATGTCTAACGACGACCAGCATCACGACGATGTCAGCCGACTCCATAGGATGGGCTATGCGCAGGAACTGTCCCGCACCATGGGACATTTCTCCAACTTCGCCATTTCCTTTTCGATCATCTGTATCCTTTCCGGAGGCGTTAATTCCTTGGCGCAGGGCTTGAGCGGCGCAGGCGGCGCGGCCTTGGGCATTGGCTGGATCGTTGGGGGTCTGGCGGCGCTGATTTTCGCGCTCGGCATGGCGCAAATCGCCTCAGCCTTTCCGACCGCTGGAGGCCTCTATCACTGGAGTTCGATCCTTGGCGGGCGGTTCTGGGGCTGGTTGACGGCTTGGATGAACCTGTTGGGCCTGATTACGGTTCTGGCGGCGATCAACGTCGGGACCTTCACCTTCTTCGTCGGAGCCTTTGGCAAGTCGCTCGGGGTTGAGGCGGGCTACGTGCCGCAACTGATTTTCATGATCACGGTCACAGGCCTGCACGCACTAATCAATCATCTCGGCATCAAGTTTACGACAAGGCTGACAGACCTATCGGGCTATCTGATCTTGGCCGGAACGGTGGTCTTGACGACGGTGCTGTTCTATTCCTCGCCGACCCATGATTTTAGCCGTCTATGGACCTTTACCAACTATTCAGGCGATGCGGGCGGCGGCGTTTGGCCTCAGAGCGGGTCAATCTATCTCGTCTTTTTCCTTGGCCTCTTGCTGCCGATCTATACCCTGACCGGCTATGATGCTTCGGCCCATACCTCTGAAGAGACGGTGGGGGCGGCCAAGCGGGTGCCGACGGCGATCATCCATTCGGTGTTTTGGGCGGCCCTGTTCGCTTGGATCTTCTCTTGCGTCTTTGTCATGGCCATTCCGGATATGGGCGAGGCAGCCAAGCAAGGTTGGAACGTCTTCTTCTATGTGATGGATGCGCGGGTGCCTGAGGCCCTGAGAACCGCGCTCTATGTGATGATCTTTGTGGCTCAGTTCCTTTGCGGCTTGGCGACAGTCACCTCGGCCTCGCGCATGACCTATGCCTTTGCCCGCGATGACGGGTTGCCCGGCTCAAAATACCTCAAGGCCGTCAGCAAGCGTTGGCGCACGCCGGTGGCCGCGATCTGGACCACAGCCATCTTGGCGGTCGCCTTTACGGCCTATGCCGATGCCTATTCGACGGTGGTGTCGGTGACCTCCATCGCACTCTATCTGTCCTATGCCATGCCCATTGCTGCAGGTCTCTTTGCCTATGGCCGGACGTGGAAGGAGATGGGGCCTTGGGATATGGGCCCACTGTTTCGGGTCGTGGCGGTGCTCTGCATTCTTATGGCAGGTGTCATCTTCTATGTCGGCGTCCAACCCCCGAACCAACTGGCCCTGAAGGTGCTCGCGGCCATTGGCGTTCTGACCATGCTGGCTTGGTTTGGTGTTGAGGTCCGTCGCTTCAAGGGACCGCCCGTGGGCGACCGCATCGCAGAGCGCGCTGAGGCCATTTCTCAGGCCGAAGCGGCTTTGGACGCGAAATAGGCCTCTATCCATACTATGGTGTCTGGCGGAGGGGAATCAAAACGCCCTTCCGCCGTTTCTTTTTCTGAGGCATGACCATGGCTGCGAACGCTCGAACGGACCTGCACCCCAAGACGGCGGCGGATTTAAAGCGCTATGTGGAGCAGTCAGACCTGCCCTATGCCAAGGTCGGCGTGTTCGACATCGATGGCGTGCTGCGCGGCAAATATATGGCCAAGGATAAGCTGCTCTCGTCGCTTGATGGCGGCTACGGCTTTTGCGATGTGGTCCTGGGTTGGGACAGCAACGACCAACTCTATGATAATACGACCATGACCGGCTGGCACACGGCCTATCCGGACGCGGGCGTGCGGCTGCTTCCCGAAACCACCAGGCTCTTGCCGTTTGAAAACAATATGCCGCTGATCCTTAGCGAATTTACCGGCAAGATGGAGGCAATCTGTCCGCGTTCACTCCTGCGCCGAATTGTCGAGCGCGCCTCGAGCATGGGCTTTGGTATCAAGTCCTCGGCCGAATTTGAGTTCTTTGTCTTTGAAGAAACGCCCCAGTCCGTCCGCGACAAGGGCTATCGCAATCTCAATAGCATCACGCCCGGCTATTTTGGCTATTCGATGCTGCGCAACTCCGTCCATTCAGATTTCTATCACGACCTGATGAACCTCTGCCTCGATATGGATATCGAGCTTGAAGGGCTGCATACGGAAACCGGTCCAGGCGTTCTAGAGGCAGCCATCAAATATGATGATGCCATGGCCTCTGCCGACAAGGCGGCCCTGTTCAAAACCATGACCAAGATCTTGGCCCAGCGTAAGGGCTGGATGGCGACCTTTATGGCCAAGTGGTCCAATGATTGGCCAGGGCAATCGGGCCACCTGCACATGTCGCTGGTCGATGAGAAGACCGGCAAGCCTGTCTTCTATGATGAGAGCAAGCCGCTCGGCATGAGCGACACCATGCGCTGGTTCGTCGGTGGCCAGCAGGCCCTGATGCCAGAGCTGCTCAGCATGATCGCCTGCACCGTCAACAGCTATACGCGCCTGATCCCCGGCTATTGGGCCCCGACCAGCGCCAGCTGGGGTTATGAGAACCGAACCTGCGCCCTGCGCGTCATTGGCGGAGCGCCAAAGAGCCAGCGGGTCGAATATCGGATCGCAGCGGCGGACATCAATCCCTACATCGCCTTTGCGGCCAGCATCGGCTCGGGCCTATGGGGCATCGAAAACAAGATTGAACCGACCGCCCCGGTCGAGGGTAATGCCTATGAAAAGCGGTTCCCCGCCAAGATGAGCCTGCCCTCTACCCTGTGGGAGGCCGCTCAGAAGTTGAAGGGGTCGAAGGCGGCGCGCAATCTGTTTGGCGACGCGTTTGTCGACCACTATGGCGCCACCCGAGAGTGGGAAGAGCGTGAGGCGCGCAAAGCCATTACCGACTGGCAGTTGGCCCGCTATTTCGAAATTATCTGAGGTCAGGAGCCTTTATGTCTGTCTTTTGTTGCGTCTCTCCCATCGATGGGGAGGTTGTCGCCTCTCGCCCCTTTGCCAGCGCGGCGCAAATCCAAGAGGCTGTGGCAGCCGCCAAGGCCGCTCAGATCCTGTGGCGCGCCAGGTCGCTGGCTGACCGCGCAGCCCTTTGCACGGCCTTCATCGAGGCCATGTTGGCGATGGAAGCCGATATTGTGCCGGAACTGGCGCGGCAGATGGGACGGCCCGTACGCTACGGCCCAGGTGAACTGAAGGGTTTTGCTGAGCGAGGTCACCATATGATAGCGATTGCGCCTCAGGCCCTCGCGCCGGAGGAACCGACCGAAAAGCCAGGTTTTGAGCGCTATGTGGCGCGCGAGCCGCTGGGCCTAGTCTTTACGATTGCCCCTTGGAACTATCCCTATCTGACGGCGGTCAATTCGATCATTCCAGCCCTGATGGCGGGCAATGCGGTCCTGCTCAAACATGCGGCCCAAACCCTCTTGGTGGGAGAACGGTTCCAGATGGCGGCGGACAGGGCGGGCTTTCCAAAAGGCCTTCTTCGTAACCTCGCCCTTAGCCACGAGCAGACGGTCCAGATCATCGCTGGGCGCCATGTGGACATGGTCTGCTTTACCGGTTCGGTCGAGGCGGGCAGGGTGATCGAGCGCGCCGCTGCTGGCAATTTTATCGGCGTTGGGCTCGAGCTTGGCGGCAAGGATCCGGCCTATGTGCGCGCCGATGCTAACCTAGACCATGCCATTGAGACCTTAGTCGATGGGGCCTTCTTCAATTCGGGCCAAAGCTGCTGCGGTATTGAGCGTATCTATGTCCATGAGGCGCTCTATGAGGCCTTTGTCGAAGGCGCCGTGGCCCTGACCAAGACCTATGTGCTGGGCTCACCATTGGATGCCAGCACGACGCTGGGTCCCATGGTCAAGCCGTCGGCGGCGGCGTTTGTGCGCGGCCAGATCGCAGAGGCGCTCGCGGCGGGCGCCAAGGCTCATCTCGATCCCGCAGCCTTCCCCGCCAATAGAGACGGCACCGCCTATATGGCACCGCAGATCCTAACCGGCGTTGACCATTCGATGTCGGTGATGCGCGACGAGTCCTTCGGTCCCGTGGTCGGCATCATGAAGGTATCTAGCGATGCTGAAGCCATCGCCTTGATGAATGACAGCCCCTTTGGCCTTACAGCAGCGATCTGGAGCGAGGATCTGGCGGCGGCCCACGCCATTGCCAGCCAGATTGAGACCGGCACGGTCTTTCTCAATCGTTGCGACTATCTGGACCCTGCGCTGGCTTGGACGGGTGTCAAGGATACGGGCCGAGGCGTGACCCTCAGCCGCCTTGGCTATGAGCACCTGACCCGCGCCAAGTCCTATCATTTCCGTCTTTCGACCAAGGATTAATCATGACCGCTATCCTGACCGGCAACTGGAACTATCCGACCAAAATCATCAGCGGACCGGGCCGAATTCAAGAGTTGGGCGCCCAGTGCGTCGCCAACAAGATGCTCTATCCTTTGGTCGTTACCGATAAGGGCTTGGCCGATACCGGCATCATCGCGGCGGTCCGCCAAGCGCTAGACGCCGCCAAGGTTGCCTTCGCGCTCTATGCCGAGGTTCAAGGCAACCCGGTCGCCAAGAACGTGGATGATGGGGTTGCAGTCTACCGGGCAGGGCGCCACGACGGGGTGATCGCAGTCGGCGGGGGCTCTGGCCTTGATGTTGGTAAGGCCATAGCCTTCATGTCGGGTCAATCCCGTCCGCTCTGGGATTTTGAGGATATTGGAGACTGGTGGACGCGGGCTGATCCTGCCGGGATCGCCCCTGTGATCGCCGTGCCCACCACATCTGGCACGGGCTCAGAGGTTGGCCGGGCTTCGGTGGTCGTCAAGGAAGACACCCACGAGAAGAAGATCATCTTCCATCCCAAGATGATGCCAGTTCTGGTCATTTCAGACCCAGAACTGACCACGGGCCTGCCGCCCCACATTACGGCGGCCACGGGGATCGACGCCTTCGTCCATTGTTTCGAAGCCTACTGCGCCCCCGGTTTCCACCCGATGGCCGACGGGATCGCGCTGGAGGGGATGAGGCTGATCAAGGACTTCCTGCCTCGGGCCTATGCTGATGGTAAGGACATCGAGGCACGGGCCATGATGCTGGCAGCAGCCAGCATGGGCGCGACCGCGTTCCAAAAGGGGCTGGGAGCGGTCCATTCGATCTCCCATCCGGTCGGGGCCTTCTATGACACTCACCATGGCCTGACCAATGCCATCGTCCTGCCCTATGTCATGATGTTCAATCGTCCGGCCATTGAGGACCGGATGGAGCGTCTGGCGCGGTTCTTAGGCCTTGAGGGTGCGGGTTTTGACGCGGTTCTGGCCTGGGTCCTGAGCTTCCGTAAAGAGCTGGGCATTCCTGACCATCTGGGTGCTATCGGCGTTCCGCTCGATCAGGCCGACACGATCGGCATCCATGCGCAAAATGATCCCTCCACCGGCAGCAATCCGCGTGAGACGACCCCGGCGATTATGGCGACCCTCTTTAAGGCCGCAGTGATCGGGGATTTGGACGCTGCGAGCCTTTAGGGTTTGGCTGATTGGCAGCGACAAGGATGGATTGGACCGCTAGAAGGTCCGTCCCCAGTCGCTTTGACCCGGTGAGGATTTACCATGCAACTTTCGATGTATCAGGCTTCCGTACCGGTTTTCGCACAAGGTTTGCGGGCGCTCTTGGGCATTTTGGGTAAGGCGCAGGCCCATGTCGAGGCACGCGGCATCGATCCCAATGCCCTTTTGCAGGCCCGGCTCTATCCAGACATGCTGCCCTTTAATCGTCAGATCCACCTCTGCACCGATTTTGCGAAGGGCCCCGTGGCGCGGTTGGCGGGCCAAGAGCCCACCAGTTTCGCCGACGTGGAGGCGAGCTTCGCCGACCTCATCGCCCGGGTCGCCAATAGCCTAGCCATCGTCGAGGGCTTTTCAGCCGGTCAGATCGATGGGTCGGAAGACAAGGACGTCACCCTGATCCGGCGCGGCGAAGCCAGCGTGGTCAAGGGGCGGGCCTATCTGCTCGAACAGGCCATGCCGAACTTCTATTTCCACTTGACCACCGCATTCGCGATCCTGCGTCACAATGGTGTTGAGATTGGAAAGAAGGATTTCTTGGCTTTAGTTTGAGGAAGAGCCAAGGGTGACGGCTTCACCAACAGTTTGTTCGCCTTTAACAGTTCGGCGACCAACACCACGACCTTCAGCGGCGACGTCAATGGTGATGGCGTGCCAGACTTCGTCTGGTAAATCGCCGGTAAGCAGGATGCCAGTCACCGCTGGTGCTCTAGGCGCTTGCCAATCCTATCCTGACAGGCCAGATCATTCGCTCGCTCTAAAGTTCGCAAGAGATTGAAGGACAGACCCGTGGCCGCACTTCCCATCCGTCACATCGGACCCCTATCGGTTTCGGCCATTGGTTTGGGCTGTATGAACCTCAACCACGCCTATGGTACCCCGCCGTCTGAGGCCGACGGTATCAGGCTGTTGCAGCATGCGCTGGATGAGGGCGTCACCTTCTTCGATACGGCCGCCATCTATGGCCAAGGCAACAATGAACGACTGGTGTCCAAGGCGATCATGCACCGCCGCAACGCGTTTGTTCTGGCCAGTAAATGCGTGCTCGATGTTCAGGATGGTCAGCGGATCTTGAACGGTCATCCTGACGCCATCGCCAAGACGCTGGATCAGGCGCTGGTCCGGCTCAATACCGATCATATCGACCTCTATTACATGCACCGCCTAGACAAAAAGGTGCCGATCGAAGACTCCGTCGGGGCCTTGGTGCGTGCCAAGGAGGCGGGCAAGATCGGCGCGATTGGCCTGTCGGAAATGTCGGCCACTACCCTTCGCCGTGCCCACGCGGTCCATCCCATCGCCGCTATGCAGAGCGAATATTCCCCGTGGGTTCGAAATCCCGAGGTGGCCGTCTTGGCGGCCTGCCAAAAGCTTGGCGTTGGTTTTGTTGCCTTTTCTCCCGTCGCGCGGGGATTTTTGGCCGGCGGTGTTCGGGACGCCAACTACGAGGCCGGTGACATTCGCAACCTCATGCCCCGGTTCCAAGAGCCGAACCTGTCGCATAATCTTCAGCTCTTCGCGCGATTTACTGAGGTTGCCAAGGCCGCAGGTCTGACGCCCGCCCAGCTTTCCATGGGCTGGGTGCTGTCGCGGTCTGAGACCATCGTGCCGATCCCCGGGACCCGCAGCATCGCCCATCTGGACGAAGACCTGTCTGCGGCGCACCTGACCATTGACCCAACGGTCTTGGCGCAGGTCGAAGCTATCTTCGCGCCCGGTGCTATCGCAGGCCCGCGCTACTCGGCCGCCATGCAGGCTCAGATCGATACCGAACTCTTGCCTGAAGAGGTGTGAGGACGAGCGCCTTGGGTGTGCTCACCTTCTGCCTTCAGTACCCCGCCTTGCGGCCGCTTGGGGTGCCGTCAACGATCTGGTCGAGATATTCGCTAAGGCCATAGCCGACCAGATCGCCGCAGCGATATTCGGTCATGCCTTCGGTGATGCGGGTCTGCAGTTCCTGCCCATCGGGCGTGATGCGGCGATTGCGCAGGGGGATCAGAGATAGGACGCGGCCAGTAACCTCATAGGACTTGCCGCCCTCGGTCTTGACCTTAGCGCGCAAGCCCGTCTGATAATTGTTCTCGTCCCAGTCACTGTCGATGACGCACTCGGTGATCAGGTCGTAGATCCCATCGCGGAACACCATGCCGCCCTGATAGGCGCCGCCCTGACCATTGCCGATCACCGACAGCATCATGCCAAAGTCGCGGCCAAAGTTCATCGGACACCAGCGGTACCAGTCGATGGCCTGCCAATGGCGCGGGCCCCAGGACTTGTCGCGCAGGCCAAAGCCCGAAATTTCAAAGCGCTCGTCGCCAACCGTGATGACGCCGCGCGCCGCGCAGTGTTGTTCATAGTGTGCCTTGGCGAAGGATTTTTCGGGGTCGATCTCGATGGGGGTGCCATCCTCCTTGACCGTCTCGCCGCCATACATGGGCGACACACCCTCATAGTCCAGTTCCACCGTGCAGGGGACTGAGGGATTGTTCTTGTAAGCGGTCTTGGGATCGGCCATCTCGTGGGGGTGGTCTAGCAAGAGGGCTTTGCCTGAATAGGTCACCGTAAGCCGTTTAAACGGCTCCAGCACCTCGATCCGAAGGCCGCCCGCTGCCATTTGCCTATTGGCCTCAATAGCGGGTCTGGCGAAGGCAAAGCCAATGCGCCCATCTGGCAGATAGAGGCAGACGCTGATTTCGGCATATTGCTCATTGGGCCGGTTGCCGATCCGAAACCACCCGCCCATCTTCGATGTCGGATCAAAGACATTGAAATACATACTTTCATTATAGTTTTTGGCTTCGCCAGGATCGTGCGGAAACTCGTCTTGCGGTTCGAGGCGAGTCTTAAATCCGGCAGGTCGCTTAGCCATGACGCTATCCCTTCAATTCAGGATCAAACCCTAGGGCTGCGCCCATGGGTCACGCAAGGGGGGGGCGCGCGCGAAAGAGTTCTAACGCGCGAACCGGCTGGCCATGGTCTTGCGCCCATTATGGGCGCATGGTAGAGACCTATTATGCGGATCATAGCGCGGCGGACATTGCGCGAGTTTATCGAGGCGCGCGCCGGGCATAGGGGCCAGCCCGCGTTAAAGGCGGCGCTGGATTCTTGGTTTGCCGAAGTCAGCAAGGCTACCTGGGTCAGCACCGCCGACATAAAGCGGCTCTATGCCACAGCCAGCATCATTAGCGCTGACCGTATCGTCTTTGATATTAAGGGCAACGACTACCGACTGGTCGTTGCAGTGGACTTTGAGAAGGCCATCGTCTGGATCAAGTGGATTGGCACCCACAAGGACTATGATCGCATTGATGTGAAGGAGGTTGACCATGGCCACTGACGTGAAGCCGATCCGTAACCAGGCGGACTATGATGCTGCGATGGTGGATGTTGCGGCCCTGTGGGGTGCGCCGAATGGCACACCAGAGGGAGACCGGCTTGATGTGCTGGCGACCCTGATCGATGCCTATGAAACCAAGCATCATGCGATGGATGCGCCCGATCCTATCGAGGCAATCCTCTTTCGAATGGAGCAGCAGGGCCTGACCCGCAAAGACCTTGAGGACATTATTGGCACCCGTACCCGAATTGCAGAGGTCCTCAACCGCAAACGGAGCCTGTCCATCGCCATGATCCGTCGCCTACACGACCGGCTGGGCATTTCCGCAGAGGTGCTAATCCGGCCCTCTCGCAAGGATGCGGCGTAAGGATAGCGGGGCGAGCCTTAGCCTTTAGCGATCGCCCTAACTGAGATGACTTGACCTAAGCCAATCGATTTTGGTCTAGCCATGATCGCAGGACCCTGAGTTCGGGCAGCAGCCCCGTCACCATGTCTCGCGAGATTTCCGGATGGGCTTGGGACAAGAGCGGAACTGCGGCCTTCACTGCGTCATCACGGGCCGCCCGACCATCATCGGTGAGAAAAACACGCTTGGCGCGGCCGTCTATGGGGTCTGGCGCCACACGAATGAACCGCTTCTTCTCCAGTCGGGCCAGGGTGCTGGTCATGGTCCCGCGAGTGACCTGTAGGAGCTCTGCGAGCTGAGCAGGCGTCTTGCCGTCGCCCATCCGAACACAATGGTTGAGCAAGGTGAACTGCGCCACGGTCAGGCCGTGGGGCAACAAGCGACCGAACGCTGTGGACGCCAGTTGCTGGATGATGCCAATTTCGTTGAGGAGCTGAAAGAGCAACTGTTCATAGGAAAAGACGGGGGGTTGGATATCTCGTAGCTCAGACAAGATGAGCCTCCAGTCCGCGTCTGGGCGTGGGGCCGATCTGTGGGCCATAGCCAATGCGCAGCAGCATCTGGATACGGCGACCTTCGCCGAGCAGGTCATGAACCTCGCGGTTAAGATCCTTCATCTCTGCATATTCCTGCAGGGATTGGCTCCACGGGTGCACGCCCAAGCCCAGCGCCGTCGCCTTGAGATTGAGACGGACATAGGCCCTTGCGACGTTGATCTGGTCGGTACGGGATCGGTTGTCATTGATCAGCCAGCCAAAGCTTCGCGCTGACATGGCCATGTTCTGGTAAATGGTCAGACCCTCGCGGAACATGGTTGATTTTGGGTCGGCCAAGGCCTTGCGGTTGGCCACCCCAAGCAGACGCAAACCTTCAAAAAATGGCCCTTCCAGTTCTATACCGTCCCGATTGGCGGCGACCTCGGCCGCACCAATCCGCATCAGATCAACCGATTCCTGGTTCGTGACCGGGGTCGTGACCTCTTTGAGATGGGCGCGCCAAGTCAGGTCACGTAGCTTTCCCGCCGGGTCACTATTGCCAATGGTCGAGGCCGAGACCGCGAAAGCTCGGCCAGCCTCGGCAATCGCGGCTAGCGCTTCAGTTGGAACATCTTTGGGTTCGTAAACCTCTTTGTTGGATCGACGCGCGAGAATATGGGCAAAAAGACGATCGGGCGCGGCACCGCTCTTTTTGAACACCAGATGAGCGACCGGTCGCCTGTCCAAGCGCTCCATGTCCTCACCTTCAGGGAAGGGCGAGAGGGTCGTCTGATAGCCCTCTTGAGCTGCGGCCATCGCCAGCAACTCTAGGAACGCACCGCATCCAATGGTGATTTGGCGATCGAAGAGATCGGCTGCCGGTAGGCGCCGAGCGAGGTCACAATAGAGCGTCAAAGCGTCCTCGCCCTCAAGCCTCACTAGCCAAGGCTGACGGTTGTGGGGATTGGGCGCAAGCAAGGCATAGGACAGGGCCCTGCGCCGAAAGTCGTCATACTGTCCGGCCTTTCTCCAAGGCTTGCGCGCTACCTCGGATGGACCATTGAGGCCAATGAAGCCTCCAACCGATCCAGCCGCCACCACGACCCCGCCACCGATGAGCTTCAAGACATTTGTGCGTAACATGCCGGCCCCATTTAGTTTGATACCATACTATATTGCCCTTGGTGTTGGGTGCAAGGGTGGAGCCGCGTTTCCTCTAGATTATGCGACTGTCGACAGGCGCTATTGGCCGATGGCCGCAGGCTCTGCCCACCAGGACAGGGTGTGGAGGTCATGGGCCGAGGTCCAGATGCCGCCAGGGGTATATCGCAGGGCGCCACTGCCGACAGGTTTGCCAACCCGTGCGAGGATGGCGAGCGATTTGGGATCCAAGACGACGAAGGATTGCCCGGCGGTCGTGCGCAGCCAGACCTTGCCGCCGCCGGTGTCGATGTCGCCCCAGTTCAGCGTCTCATCGACCTTGACGCGGCCTGTGACGGCACCGCTCGCGGGATCGATGCACGCAACAGTGCCATCGCCTTGCTCCTGCACCCAGACGCCGCCTTCGCCGGCGGCGAGGAAGCCTGGCGACTTACCGAGCTTGGTCGTTAAGACGGCAGAATTGCTCTTAGGGTCTATCTTTTGGACGGTCTGGCTTTGCGCACTGACGGCCCACAGCGCGCCTTCGCCGAAGGCTAGGTAGCAGGTGCCAGGTTCAACCTTGATGGAGGCGATGACCTTGTTCGTTGCCGGGTCGATGCGCGCGATGACGCCTGATTTTTCGCTGGCCACCCAGATCGAACCCGTACCCGAGACCAGGTTCATTTCGCCGTCTGGGCAAGCCAGGCCAGTGGCGATGACGGCGGCGACCCTTTTGGCGCGGATGTCGATGCGGTTGACCGTCTTGGCCTTGCAATCGGCGATCCATAGCGCGCCATTGCTGATCGTCATGGCACCGCAGGCGCCCTCCAGAGCCACCTCTGCGAGCTTGCCAGCCTTTGACCAACGCTCGACCTTGCCCTTGTTGGTCGCCCAGACGGTTGTACCCTCGATCGCGAGGAAATCGGCATTGCCCGGGACATCTATGACGGTTTCATCGGGCGCAGCCGTGACGGCGGGCGCAAAGGCAAGGCTACACAACAACGTCAAGACAGCCCAATGGTTTTTCATAAGGGTCCTGATCCGTCGATGGAGGGGGGAGGGCTGCGCTCTTGCTTCATCCGGTCAAGCCAAGGCTGGAGAGGGAAAAGCCATTGTTGGCCTATCGACAGCCGCCTGCGGTCGCCCTGTCCGACGATTTCGCTTTCGCGCTCGCGATAGGTGCCGAAAATCCGGTCCATAATGATCAGTGAGTTACCGTAGTTGCAGCGCGTGTCCTCATAGCTGATCGCCGTGTGGTGCAGGCTATGGTTACGGATGGTGGTGAAGACATAGGAATACCAGATCGGCGGGTTTGCACGCAGATTGGCATGGGCATAGATGGAGATGGCGGTGAGACAGCTAAAGCCGGCGAATATTGCCGCTAGGTTCCAATCGAACAGAACGACGACCCCAAGGCTGATCACGAAGAGCTCGATCGGATTGCCGACATATCCCTTCATGACGTCTAGCTGGGTAATATGGTGATGCGGTGCATGGACAGACCACAGCAGCGCAATGTTATGAATCAACCTGTGCACCCAGTACTGGCCAAGTTCCCAGATCGTCATGACCATGAGCACCTGAACCATAAACGCCAGACTGGTGATCCAGGGCGTGGCGATACCGAGTGACCTTTTCAGCGTCATCACGGGTTCTTCGGCGAGTGTGCGCGTCGCCCAGCTGATCGCCGTCGAACTCAGAACCACATAGAAGATATCTGTGAAGAACTCAGTCTTGTTGAGACGCCAGCCTTCGTGCCGCTCGTTGAAATATTCGAGCATCTGGACAAAGGCGATGACCACAAAAATGACGACCGGCAGTAGCCACGGATGGCCGAGCCAGACCTTGGGCGCATTAGCCCAGAACAGCACCAGAGCGACCAACGTCGCGGGCGCCATCAGGTCGAAGATCTTTTGCTTCATAACTGTCCTTTCGCACGCCATGGGCTGGCGTTACGAGAAAGCATGATGGTTGGACCACGATCAGATCATGCCCCTTAGTGCCATCATGCAGCGATAGTCGACTTGTCGTTGAGCCTTTCCAAGGCGCCGAACTTTGCGGTGCGATCAGTCTCTTGCGAACGCGCTACAGCTTGGCGTGAGTGAAACCCTTAAAGCCGTGGACCGCAGATAAGTGCAGGCGCGATGCCAACGACCTTCGTCATTTTGAGCTCTAGAAATACGCCAAAATCCAGCGGATTCGGCGCTCAAATCACAATATCAACGCCGAAAATTTCGGTCTCTGTCACTGCGTAAGTTGCGAAACCATATAGAGATTTATGGCAGGCGTTCGAAGGCGGCTAAAGCCCTAGGACGCGGTAGCGCAGAGGCTGGCGGCTCGACCTTTCATTTACAAGTCAGCCAAGCCAACGTTAGATGGACTTGAAGTTGACGCCAGGGGGCAAGATGGCTGAGGAAAATCGGGTTGGGTCAGTAGCGCCCGCCGCTACCAACGAGCTCAGCCGGAGCCTGAAATCTCGCCACGTCTCGATGATTACCTTTGGCGGTATTATTGGCGCGGGCCTGTTTGTCGGCTCGTCAACCGCCATCAGTACCATCGGTCCTGCGGCGGTGATTAGCTACGCCTTGGCCGGACTTCTGGTCTTGCTGGTCATGCGCATGATCGCAGAGATGGCCATGGCCTCGTCTGGCGTGCAGACCTTTCCGGACTTTGCCCGGGTCGGGATCGGCGATTGGGCCGGTTATCTGGTGGGTTGGCTCTATTGGTACTTTTGGGTCGTGGTCATTGCCGTTGAGGCCATTGCCGGGGCCAAGATCATCCATGGCTGGTTTCCTCAGTTCGAAATTTGGGAGATTGGTGTCAGCCTGATGGCCGTCTTGACGGCGGTTAATCTGATGTCCGCCAAATCCTATGGCGAGTTTGAATTTTGGTTCGCCTCGACCAAGGTTGTCGCCATTATCGTCTTTATCCTTGTGGCGGCGGCCTATGCAACGGGCATCACCTCCCCCTCAGGCTCGACCTTTTCCAACCTGACCGCCCATGGCGGCTTTGCGCCAGCCGGCATTGCGGTGATTTTTTCGGGGATCGCGACGACGATCTTCTCGCTGTGCGGCGCTGAGATCGCCACCTTGGCGGCAGCGGAGTCCGAGGCAGGGGCCAAGACCATTGCGGGCATGACCTTGTCTGTGTCCATTCGGATTCTCGTCTTTTTCGTCTTATCAATCTTGATGATTGTTTCGGTGGTGCCTTGGAATGAGATTGAGGTGGGCACCTCACCCTTTGCCCATGCTTGGCGCCAGATGGGCTATCCGGCTGCCGACCTCATCATGAATGGCATTGTTCTGGTGGCGGTTCTGTCTTGCCTGAATTCGGGCATCTACATCACATCGCGTGCCATGTTTGGGTTGGCGAAAAATGGCGATGCGCCGCAGGCCTGCGTGACCTTGAGCCGGTCAAAGGTCCCCGCTCGGGCCATTTTGATCGCCAGCCTCTTTAGCTATGGTGCTCTGGCCGCTGCCGTCATTTCTCCGGATCGGGTGTTCAATTTCTTGGTCACCTCGTCGGGCGCGATTATGCTGTTCATCTATATCTTGATTGCGGTGGCCCAACTGCGTCTGCGTAAGAAGATCGAGGCCGAAGACCCGTCCAAGCTTCAGATCAAGATGTGGCTCTATCCCTATGGAACCTGGGCGGCGATCGCGGGCATGGTTGGGGTTCTGGTCCTGATGGGCCTATCGCCCACCCATGGCATTGAGCTATGGGCCAGCGTGATCGTCGCAGCAGTCTTTTGGGTCAGCTACGCGGTCAAGTCCCGCCTGCGGCCCAGATGAGGCGGCCTGGCCATCGCCAATGAGAATTTTCCTATCGTAACATTCTTTTCAATCGCGGTGAGACGGCACCCCATTGCATAAGATGGCCAATCGATGACCCCGGAGCCCTTCCATGACCCGTGAGAATGACCCCCTAGCCGCCCTTTGGATGCCTTTCACGGCCAACCGCGCCTATAAGGCTACGCCTCGCCAACTGGTCGCGGCCAAGGACATGCACTATACGGCAGATGATGGTCGTCAGGTTCTGGATGGCACCGCCGGGCTTTGGGCTGTCAATGCGGGTCACTGTCGTCCAACCATTGTTGAGGCTATTCAAAAGAGCGCGGCTGAGCTGGACTTTGCGCCGGCTTTCCAGCTGGGCCATCCGGCCTCATTCGAACTGGCTTCCCGTATGGCGGCGATTATGCCCAAGGGGCTGGATCGGATTTTCTTTACCAATTCAGGCTCTGAATCGGTCGATACGGCGCTTAAGATCGCGCTTGCCTATCAAAGGTCACGGGGTGAGGGCACAAGAACCCGCTTCATCGGCCGCGAGCGCGGCTATAATGGCGTTGGCTTTGGCGGTATTTCCGTGGGCGGCATTGTCAATAATCGTCGCCAGTTCGGAACATTGCTCAATGGCGTGGATCATCTACCCCACACCCATAGTCTTCAGCACAATGGCTTTACCAGGGGCCGTCCGCAGTGGGGCGGCCATCTGGCCGACACGCTGGAATCGATCATTGCCCTACATGGGCCAGAGACCATAGCCGCGGTGATCGTAGAGCCTATGGCCGGATCGACAGGCGTTCTAGTACCGCCGGTCGGCTACCTAGAACGACTACGCGAGATCACGACCAAGCATGGCATTGTGCTGATCTTTGACGAGGTCATTACCGGCTTTGGCCGCGTCGGCGGCGCAACGGCCTCTGAAACCCTTGGCGTTATTCCCGACATGATCACCATGGCTAAGGGCTTGACCAATGCCGCCGTGCCCATGGGGGCGGTGGCTGTCAGTCGTCACATTCATGATGGCGTTGTCGAGGGTGCTGCCGACGGGATCGAGCTCTTCCATGGCTATACCTATTCGGGCCACCCCTTGGCGGCTGCTGCGGGCATTGCCACACTCGATCTCTATGAGGCCGAGGGCATTTTTGAGCATGCCACGTCGCTCCATGGCTATTGGGAAGAGGCGGTCCACAGCCTAAAGGGCAAGCGCCACATTATTGACGTGCGTAATATGGGCATTGTCGCGGGCATTGAGCTTGAGCCGCGCCCCGGCGCCCCGACCAAGCGGGCCATGGAACTGTTCCACAAATGTTTTGATAATGGGCTGCTGGTCCGTGCGACCGGCGATATCATTGCCCTGTCGCCGCCCCTGATCCTACAAAAGGCTCATATAGACGAGATGGTTGGCCGTATTGCCGATCTGCTGGAAACCATCGACTAGCCCAGCCAAAGGCCCCGCGCGGACCCGCCCAGGAGGCGGGCCCCCAGGGCGGGGAGGGGATCATTCGGCCCGATCTAGTCCGAACTGGTTGAGATACCATTTTTGGAACTTAAGGACGCTGCCCTCCTGTTCGGAATAGCGTCCAGGGCGATAGCGACTGGACATGATGCCCTTCTGATTATTCTCGGTGATCACCTTATCCTGCGTGGTGGTGGCGTGATAACCCCAGATCATCTTGTCAATATCCACCTGATCCTCGCGCGCGCGCGCGTCGACCAACCAGATCATCTCGACGTCAGAGGCCAGTGCGGACCTTGGGGTGAATTGGAACAGGATGGCGAAATGATCATCCGCCACAATCTGGGTAAAGGGGCTGAAGCTCAGATGCATCCGGCCGCCATCGGCCCGGCTGCGTTTACCCATTAGGGGCGCAGGGGCGGTTCCATCTTGGGTCTCAGAGGCCCAGCCCTCCTTGTTCATACGCTGCATTAAGAGGCGCAGATGACTGCTGTCGGGGGCATCATCAATATTACCAACGGGACGGCCAAGGGCCGAAGCGCTCTCTTCCCAAGCCTTTAGCATTGGAGCAAAACTGGCGATGGCCTCGGCCGGGCCTGAGCTTGGACCCGCTCCCACCGCGACGATCGATTCAGCACCGTGGATCGAGCAAAATTCCGGATGGGACGGAACGCAGTGATAGCACTCAAAAAAATTCTCGATGACTAGCTTCCAGTTGGCGGTGGTCGGATAGCTACCAGCATGGGCAATTCGGGCATCGGCAATGCCGTGATAGTCGAGGATCGGTCCCATATCGGCGAAGGTGGCGTCGAAATCGTCGGGCTCTTCTTCGCTCATATTGATGAAGATCAGGCCGTGGAACAGACGGACATGGCAGGCGAACAGGCCATTGTCGGCCTTGTCAAAATCATCCGCCATCAGGCGTGCGGCGATCAATCGGCCATCTAGACCATAGCTCCAGGCATGGTAGGGGCAGACCAACAGCTTTTTATTGCCGCTCTCGTCTGAGCACAGGGTTGAGCCCCGGTGGCGACAGACATTGAAGAAGGCGCGAATGGACGTGTCATTTTCACGAATGACGATGATCTGTTCAGACCCGATCTTGTACAGAAAATAGTCGCCCCGTTTGGGGATCCGAGACACGTGGCCCGCAACCAGCCATTTGCGGCTGATGACCTGATCCATATCGGCCTTAAACACCGCATCGTCGGTGTAAAATTCCTGATCAAAACTATAGCCGACGCGGGTATTGGCCGCGAGGCGACGCATCAGTTCGGTAGGGCGCTCAGTCATTAGATCTTGATCCGTGCATTGGTAGGGTCATAGAGGGGCTTGAGCGAGGCAGTCGCGGGATAGCGCACCCCGGCAATTTCAATCTCATAGCCGTCAGCCTCAACCGGGCCGACAAGGCCGCCATCTGCCGCAGTCACGTAGCCAAGGCCACAGGCCGCCCCGAGGGTCTGGGCATACATGCCCGAGCGGATATAGCCGGCAATGCGCTCGCCCTGCCAGATCGGTTCATTGTGGTAGAGCATCGGCTCTGGCGACTTTAGAAGGAATTGAACCAGCCTTTGCTTTAGGCCCTCTTGCTTCTGTTTTTGCAGGGCTTCGCGCCCGATAAAGCCGCCGGGCTTATCCATGCGCACAGCAAAACCAAGGCCCGCCTCAAGGGGCGTATCCTCATCGGTAATGTCGTGGCCCCAGTGGCGATAGGCCTTCTCCAT
>JBBARR010000009.1:102695-106740 GCA_040399645.1 Caulobacteraceae bacterium
GCCTCAATACCGCCCTTGTCATTGAGCCACTGGGTGTAGATCAGCTTGCCCGGTGCCACATCGACATCGTTGGCGCAGACCCGGTTTAGGACCGCGCAGGCATCGCGCCCCTCAAGGCGGAACTTGGCAAAGGAGCTCTGGTCAAACAGGCCCACAGTCTCGCGCACCGCCTTGCATTCGGCCGCATTGGCCTCAAACCAGTTTTGGCGACCATAGCTATATTCATATTTGGGCGTGCTGCCCGCTTCGCCGTACCAGTTGGGCCGTTCCCAGCCATAGGCCTCGCCGTGACAGGCGCCCGCTGCCACGAGCCGGTCATGGATGGCCGAGCGGCGAACGCCGCGCGCGGTCTCATATTGTTTAAAAGGATAATGGGTGGCGTAGAGTAGTCCAAGGCTTTCGGTCACCCGCTCGCGCAGATATTTGCGGTTAATTTGGAACGGCATGTTGCGGCGAATATCGACCGTCCAAAGGTCAGCCGGAGGAATCCCATCGCGGATCCAATCGGCCATAACCTTACCGATGCCGCCTGCCGACTGTAGCCCAATGGAGTTCAGGCCTGCGGCGACAAAGCATCCCTTGAGTTCGGGGCTTTCGCCCAGATGATAGCGCACGTCAGGCGTGAAGCTTTCCGGTCCACAGAAGAACTTCTTGATCCCGGCCTTTTCCAAGGCGGGAACCCGGCGCATGGCATCCATCAATAGCGGTTCAAAATGCTCGAAACTGCCGGCGATTTCGTCAAAGCAGAAATCTTCAGAAATGCCGTCCATGCCCCAGGCGCGCGCATTGGGCTCAAAGGCTCCGACCAGCAGTTTGCCCGCGTCGTATTTATAATAGCCGCAGGAATCATAGTCGCGCAGCACCGGCAAGGTAGGGTCTATGCCCTCCACCCCTTCGAACAGCACATAATAGTGCTCGCAGGCATGGAGCGGCGCGGCCACACCGATGCTGGCTGCCAGATCGCGCGTCCACATACCGCCGCAAATGACCACATAGTCGGCGGCAACCGATCCTTCGTCGGTTTCGACCCCTGTGACCCGCTCGCCATTGTGCTGGATCTTGGTGACCTTGGTATTTTCAAAAATCTGCGCGCCGCCGCTGCGCGCGCCCTTGGCCAGCGCTTGGGTGATATCAACCGCGTTGGCATAGCCGTCGCTGGGAATATGGATGCCGCCGACCACATCCTCAATATTGACGATGGGGGCCAGGGCCTGAATCTCTTTTGGGCTGATGATATGGACCGGAAGGTCAAAGACCTTGGCCATGGAGGCGCTGCGTTTCAGCTCCTCAAAGCGCTCAGCATTGGTCGCCATCGAGATGGAGCCGCACTGGCGATAGCCAGTGGCTTGACCGGTTTCGGCCTCCAATCCGCGATAGAGCTCGCCTGTATATTTGGCCAGCTTGGTCATATTGATCGATGGCCGCAACTGTCCCACCAGTCCAGCCGCGTGCCAGGTGGTGCCGCTGGTCAGTTGCTTACGTTCTAGCAGGACAACATCGCTCCAGCCGATTTTGGTCAGGTGATAGGCGATGGAGCATCCGATCACACCGCCGCCAATGACGACGACCCGCGCCTTTTTAGGAAGTTCAGCCACAGGTCAAACCCTCATCTTCGAATTGTCGGGATCATAGGCGGGCTCGCCCAGAACCACAGCCTGACGCCGCTCGCCTTGCAGATAGATATCAAATGTCGATCCGGGGGCAGATTGATCGATGGGCACGCAGGCAAAGAACAGGCTCTTGCCGACCCGGTGGCCATAGCCGCCCGAGGTGGTCAGCCCGATAGAGCGATCACCGATCAGGCAGGCTTCTGCCCCGCGCACATCCACATTGGCAGCCTCGACCTGCCCATAGACAATACGGAAGCGATCGGGCGCGTCCAATGTCGCCTGCTTGCCGATGAAGTCATCCTTGTTGAAATTGATGAAGCGCGGCATGTCGGCCTCGACCATGGTCAACTCATTGGTCAGTTCTGACCCCCAGGCCTTATAGCCCTTCTCCATCCGCATGGTGTTGACGGCATAGAGGCCATAGTTGGCGATGCCGTACTCTTGGCCCGCTTTCCAGACGGCGTCATAGAGCGCGGGAAGATCGGCCATGGCTGGATGCAGTTCCCAGCCCAGTTCGCCGACATAGGACACCCGCAGGGCTCGCATGCTGATACCGGCCACCGACAGGACTTGGCCACTCAACCAGCGAAATCCGTCATTGCTCAGATCAGCATCGGTGAGCTTGGCCAAAACATCTCTTGCCCGAGGCCCGCTGAGTACCAGAACCCCCAGGTCCATGGTGCGGTTGGTGATGGTCACGGCCTCATGAGTAAGCTTGCTCTGCATCATCAGATCCCAGTCGCGCTGTTCAGCGGCGGCGGCAGAGAGGCAATAGAAATGGTCGTCGGCAAAGCGCGTGACGGTCATTTCTCCATAGATCCGTCCCTGACGGGACAGGGGGTGGACAAGACCGATCCCGCCCAGCTTTTTGGGCATGCGATTGGCGCAGATGCGGTTCAAGAAGGCCTCAGCATCGGGGCCGGTCACGTCATATTTGGCAAAGCCGGACAGGTCTAGAACGCCGACCCGGTCGGCAACCGCCTCGACCTCTTTGGCCACGACTTCGAATATGTTGGTGCGGTGATAGCCGCCCTCTTCTTCGCGCCCATCAAGCGAGAACCATTTGGGCCGCTCCCAGCCATAGGTTTCGCTAAAGACCGCGCCCGCCGCCTTGAGGGGCTCATAGAGTGTGCTGGTCTTTTGTGGGCGGCCATCAGGCTCTTCTTCGCCCGGAAGACGGGTCGTAAAGGTCATCCGATAGTCGAGAAACACCTTGTCGCGGCTATAGTCTTCATCGGCATAGGGGCCATAGCGACGAGGATCGAACTCGGTCATGTTGATGTCGGCATCACCATAGACCATCCATTGCGCCAGATACTTGCCCGCCCCGCCGCCTTGGGCGATGCCGAAGGATGTGCCGCAGCAATGCCAGAAATTCCTCAGGCCAGCGGCTGGGCCGAGTAGGGGACCACCATCGGGCGTGTGGGGAATGGCACCATTGACGATCCGGCGAATGCCGACCTCGCCAAAGATAGGCATCCGCTCAATGGCCCGTTCTAGCCATTTTGAAATCCGGTCAAGATCATCGCCAAACAGCTCGCTGGTCGATTCCCATTCGGGCATCCCCTTTGGTGCCCAGGCTTCGGCTAGGCCGATATTTTCATAGACGCCGATCAGGGCACTCTTCTGCTCCTGACGAAAATAGCCCGACACATAGGGGCAACGCATGACCGGAATTTCGCCTTCCCGATCCACAAAGGCCGGTATGGGATCGGTGACAATATAGTGGTGCTCCATATTGGTCACCGGAATGTCGATGCCCGCCATTTGAGCGACCTGCCGGGCATAACAACCCGCGGCATTGACCACGATTTCGGCGCGCACAGTGCCCTTTTCGGTGATCACATCCCATTCACCAGATGCCAGTTGCGTCAGGCCGGTAACCCGGTTCTGGCGCACGATCTTTGCGCCCATATTTTTAGCCCCGATGGCCAGAGCGTTGCACAGGCCGGCAGGGTCGGCATGGCCGTCACCGGTGGTGTGGGCCCCGGCGATCACACCGTCGGTGGTCAAGAAGGGATTGATGCGCCGGATTTCCTCCGGATCGATGATCTCCATGTCGAAGCCGATGATCTTCGAGTAGCCATGGATCTGCTTGAACCAGGCCAGTTCGCGCTCATTGGTCGCCAACCGGATGCCGCCAGACTTGTGCCAGCTGACATATTGCCCGGTGATCCCTTCCAGTCGTGGATAAAGATCGTTGCTATAGGCATGTATTTTGGCAAGATTATAGCTGCCGGTGATGCTGGGGCACTGACCCGCAGCATGCCAAGTCGAACCCGAGGTCAACTCGTCCTTCTCAATCAGCAAACAATCGGTCCAGCCGAGTTCGGCAAGATGATAGAGCAGCGAAGCGCCCATGATCCCGCCACCGATAATGACAACCCGTGCCGATGTTTGCATGCCAAGCCCGCTCCTCAGGGTATATTCGTAAG
>JBBARR010000010.1:0-102016 GCA_040399645.1 Caulobacteraceae bacterium
AATACCCGCTGCAATTTGAGGCTCAGCATAAATGGTGGCAGATGAGAGGTTCTAGGGACGTACCAAAATTATAAATGGCGTTCGCACTCGGATCATTTATCCAAAAAAGCACAAAAGGAATGGCTCCGCCTGAGCCCCAAGCCGCCTTCAGAAGGTCTAGATCCAGATGGATAGCTTTATCGATAAGGTCGCCGTCATCACCGGCGGAGCCAGCGGCATCGGCCTAGCCCTAGCCTACGGGGCGATCCAGCGCGGTGCCAAGGTCGTTAATGCCGATATCCGCGACGAGCCTCTTGCCCAAGCCCTGGCTGCACTCACAGCGGCGGGTGGCGATGTCTTGGCGGTCAAGACTGACGTCTCCAAATTCGAAGAGGTTGAGGCGCTTGCCCAAGCCGCCGTCGACCAGTTCGGCAAGGTCAATTTGATCTTCAATAATGCCGGTGTCTTCGCCTCTAGCCTAACCTGGGAAACCTCAATCGAAGAATATGACTGGGTCATTGGTGTCAATCTCAAGAGCGTCATCAACGGAATCAAGGCCTTTGTCCCGCGCATGATTGCCCAAGGCGACGACTGCCACGTCATCAACACCTCATCGGGTGCTGGGATCACGGTCAATCCGGGGTTCAGCTCCTATTCCATGACCAAGCACGGCGTCGTTGCCCTATCCGAAGCCCTCTATCTGGATCTAGGCGCAGAGCAGATCGGCACGATCGGCGTGACCATCGTCATGCCCGGCGTTGTCCAATCCCAGATCATGTTCCCGGAAAAGACCGGGCCAGATGCCCTTCAAACAGAGCTACGGGGACGATTGAAGAACCCGAACTTGAACGCGCTAGAGCAATTTATGCGGCAGGCCGTCGACGATGGCCTACCTGCAAAAGACCTGTCCGACATGGTGTTTGAGGCCATTGCCAAGCGCGATCTCTATGTCCTGCCCAACTTTACCGATGAGGCGTCGCAAGCTCAGGCCCAAGCGATCGCCATGGGCCGCTGCACGGCAACCAACCCCTACCCGCCTCTACTAGATGGATTGCTACAGGCCTTCGACACGCCGAAGACGAACTAGGATTCTAACATTCTGGATAGCCGCCAAGGCCCAAGGGTCCTTGACGATAGATCATGAATGGTTCGCAATGGGGAAAATAGAACCAGCCGCTAGGGAGGCTTGACCATGGCCTATGTCGAAGGACAGACCATCCACGACGCAGACAGCCACATTATGGAGCTGCCGGGCGCGCTCAATAGCTTCATTGACCCAAAATACCGCACGGCCTTTATCGAAAAGACGGGCGCGGAAAGTAAGCTCTTCGAATATTTCGCAAATGCGGCTGCTCAGCACGATGATCCGCAATTTCGGGCAGGCGCCGAGGCCAATATCCTCCTTCGCAAGAACCATGCAGCGCTTGGGTCTTTCCGCAGCCAAGATCGGGTTGCCGCCCTTGATCATCTGGGCTTTGCCTCGCAACTGGTCTTTACGACGGCATGCCTGAGTAATTTTGGCCTCGAACAGATGGGCGAGATTGAGCTGTCGATTGAGGCGGCTCGCGCCCACAACCGCATGATGACGCAGTTTTGCTCGGTCGATCGCCGCCTTCTGGCCACGGGCTATGTGCCGCTGATTGACCGGGCCCGCACGCCTCAAATTGCGCTCGAAGCCCTGCGCCTTGGGGCAAAGGCCCTCATGATTCCCTCTCGCCATCCAGCCGGCTTTTCACCGAGCCACCGCGAGCTAGACGCCCTATGGGCTGTGGCTCAGGAGGCCGGTGTGCCGATCCTTTTCCACGTCGGCGGCGAAGAAAAGATGCAAAATGCCTATCTGGAAAATGGCCTGCCCTACGTCAAAGACTTCCACGGCGGCAATGAGAACTTCACCTCGCTCAGCTTCATGTCTATTCCCCTCAGCGTCTGGCAGACCCTGTCAGTCCTCGTCATTGATGGCGTGTTTGACAGGTTTCCAAATCTCAAGTTCGGAGCGATCGAACTGGGGGCCTCATGGCTTCCGAGCCTAATGAAGTTCTTGGATTCTGGCGTTGCGGCCTTTGGTAAGGAAGAGCGGCTTCAGACCCTATCGGGAAAACCCAGCGAGATCTTACGTCGCCAATTGCGCGTTACACCCTATCCGCACGAAGACACGCGTTGGATCATCGAAAATACAGGCGACGAGATGATCCTCTTCTCATCCGATTTCCCCCATGTCGAAGGGGGACGCAACCCTCTGAAACGTTTCAATGATAGTCTTGAGGGCTTGGACGAACGCGTCAAACGCCGGTTTTTCAGAGACAATTTCATCGACATGATGGGCGCGGGTCTGGACCTTGCCCTTCATGACTTGGCGTCACGGGTGGCCGCCTGAAATTTGGGTTTGGCGTTTCAATCGAGGGAAGATCATCAGATCAAGCGATGCTATAGGGGCGGCCATATACTGAACCCAAGGACAAAGCCGACGCCATGACCACGCCCTCCTCGCTGATCGATAAACTCATTTGGCGTTATGCGACCAAGAAGATGGACCCTTCCAAGACCGTGTCGCTAGACAAGGTCGAGCGCATTTTGGAGGCGGCCCGGCTAGCCCCCACCTCTAGCGGCTTGCAGCCCTATGAGATTATCGTGGTCACCAGCGCCGAAGTGCGCGCCCGTATTCAACCCATCGCTTGGAACCAGGCTCAGGTGACTGAGGGCTCGCACCTTTTGGTCTTCGCCGCTTGGGACAACTATACGCCTGAGCGCATCAACCACATGTTTGACCTGACCAACGAGGTTCGCGGCTTTAAGAATGACGGCTGGGAGAACTACCGGCAGATGCTGCTAGCCACCTATCCAACGCGGACTGCAGAAGCCAATTTCCAACATGCCGCCCGCCAAGCCTATATCGGCCTATCAGTAGCCATGATCGCGGCGGCTTTCGAAGAGATCGATAGCACCCCGATGGAAGGGTTCGATGGCAATGCCCTTGACGAGATCTTGAACCTGGGTGCACGCGGCCTGCGCAGCGTTGTGATCCTACCGCTGGGCTATCGCCAACCCGAAGGCGACTGGCTGGTCAATCTTGAAAAGGTCCGCCGCCCGCGCGATCAGTTCATCACTGAAGTCGCCTAATCCTCGATTGCCAATGGGCACTGCCGCTCGCATCCGGATTAGATGCGGGCGGCTGTCTTAGGCCTGAATAATCGATCCATCGACCAACCCGAAAGACGCGGCCCAACACATCATAGAGGCTGCCATTGGTGGTCAAAACCGTGTTTCAAGTCACGTTCATGTAATATCGGGTTCGTTTGGGCCCACCAGTGCAACGCAATGCTACTTTTTCAACTCGGTCCGCCAATTCCCGCGTCATGATCGTTGAGCATCAATATATCGATCAATTGGCGTCAAAATGTGATTGATAAAGCAAGGACATATCCATCCTGTCATAGCCGAGCACACTCCAAAAGGGCGTAGATTCGACCGATTTATCGGAATATGGAGAAGTGGTGCCGGTTGCAGGAATCGAACCCGCGACATCCAGTTTACAAAACTGGCGCTCTACCAACTGAGCTAAACCGGCGCTGGCGTGCTTATGCCGCAAAGTGGGGGTGGCCGTCACCCTGAAATAATCAGCTTGGCCGATAGAATTAGAGCCGCAGGCCCTTCATCACCCACCAGGTCACTGCAGCTGCTGCTGCCGCACCCAGTGCTGCGCGCCACAAGGGGGCGAAGCGAAGCTTCGGATCAGTCTCAAAAGGCTTGTAGCCTGTGATCATGGGCGTGATCAGATTGGCGCGTTTATAGAGGGCGTAGAAGGCAATAGCGCTAAGATGCAGCACGACCCAAAGCTTGATCGCTGTAAAGCTGAGATCATGCCACTTGGAAAACAGACGCCCCGTCTCGAAACTAACCCGATCCGACAAGGGCCCTGACTCCAGCCCGTCAACATCGACAGCAAAGAGACCGGTAACCACTTGGCTCAGGATCGCCGCCAAGATGGCCACAACACTCCAGCCGCCCAGCGGATTGTGCCCAGCCATACCACCCGCAGAGCGCTTTGACAGGGTCTTGGCATAGGCAAGGGTCGTCCCTGGACCCTTTACAAAGGTTGTAAACCGGGCGCTGGCTGACCCGGCAAAGCCCCAGATAAGCCGAAAGACGATCAGCCCTAAGATCCCGTAGCCGGCCCATAGGTGCCACTCGGTTTGGTTGGCCTTCACACACCACCAGGCGAACCCAATGAGCCCAACCAAGGCCCAATGGACAATGCGTGTTGGCCAGTCCCAGAGCTTTGCGCGCACCTTTGGGGTTTCTGTAGGCTCATCACCCATAAAGAGGCCCTACTTCTCTTCAGGAACCCGGAAGCTGTCATGGCAATTCTTGCAGGCGCCGCCCACAGCTTGGACCTGCGCCTTGATCGCCCCAACGTCACCGCTATCGGCGATGGGCTGGAACTTGATGGTTTCCACCTGGAGCCGTTTGACTGCAGCCGCAAACTTCACAGGATCGCTCCAGATCTCGGGCTTGGCGTCGGTTTCATATTTTGACTCAGGGCCGCTTCCGACCGGGAACCAGGTGGGTAAGGCCTCTGCCGAACTCTTCAGCTTGGCAGCATTGGTGGCGATCAACGCCATATTGGGCGCGTCACTCTTCAGTTCGTCGCGGATGGCCTTAAAGGCCGCACCCTGCTTTTTGAAGTTTTCATGCCGTGTATAGGCCGCCTTGCCCCCCGGTGTCGTTGGCATGGGAGCCATATGCTCATGGGCTTGAGCAAGGCTCCCGACGCTCGCCAATCCAGCCAACAGGCTCAAGGCAAGAAGTTGTTTTTGAAAGGCCATGTCCATTGTCTCCGCGGGATTTGAATCTCTTGGGGGTTAACCCACCGAGACGTTAGAAGACCACGCCTGCGCGCCCGTGGCCAGCCAAGGATTGCCCAGGTCTCTCACGGCGTGAAGACCGGGATTGCTGTTCGACGTTGGATCATTGACGCCTATACAAGCGACCCATAGGCCTATGTAGTAAGAGATGCTGGTTGCCGCCTATCCAGCCATTGGAATGGATCTATGAGAATTGTTCTGATCGGCGAAGGTATGCTTGAACTATCTCGGGTCCAAGACGGCTGGCGGCTTGGTCATGCAGGCGACACGATCAACACAGCGATCCATCTGGCCCGGTCCGGTCATGATGTGGCCTATCTGACGGCCTTGGGCAGCGATCCCTTCAGTGATGATCTGCGCAACGACTGGCGCGCCGAGGGTATCGATACACGCCTTATTCTAACCGACCCGACCAAAAATCCAGGGCTCTATGCCATAAGAACCGATGGGGCCGGAGAACGCAGCTTCTTCTATTGGCGCGAGAACAGTGCAGCGCGGGGGCTTTTTACGGCACCGGGGATTGAAGCCGCGCTGAAAGAGGCCGAAAATGCAGACCTGTTGTCCTATTCGCTCATCAGTCTCGCGATCCTTCCGCCTGAGGCGAGGCAGGCCCTCTTTGCCCTCTGCGCCCGCATTCGCGCCCGCGGGGGTAAGGTTGCCTTTGATGGCAACTATCGGCCTCGGCTTTGGACGGACGCCGCAACAGCGATAGAGGCGCGCGATCAGGCCATCGCCTCCGCCGATATAGGGCTGCCAACCCTTGAGGACGAGACACTCCTGTCCGGCCAAACAAACGCGGATGAGGTCGCCGCTCACTGGAACCGCTGCGGCGCTGCGGAGGTCATTGTGAAGCTGGGCGCAGAGGGCTGCCGTCTACCCGATGGCATAATCCTACCGCCGCCAGAGCGCCTGTCCCCCGTCGATACCAGCGGTGCAGGTGATGCCTTCAACGCTGGTTATCTGGGCGAACGACTGAAGGGGAAGACACCATGCGCGGCGGCGCTTCACGGGCATCGGCTCGCAGGCTGGACGATCATGCGGCGCGGGGCTATTCCGGCTTTGGATAAGAGCAGCACTGAGCCTTATGGTCGGTGAGAGCTTCTGGTGATCAAAAATCTGCTGTTTCGTGCCGACTTTATTGCGGCTGACGAACCGGCAGCTCGAGCGATCGAGCCTAGATGATAGACCCGCCCATTTGGTTCGACCCGAGGTTACCCCCACGACATCTCATTGCTCGTCGTTATGAATAGGCTGCCTTCGTTATAAGACATCGGAAAATCCCCAAAATCGAGAACCCGGTTCCACCCAGTTTTCTGCGAAAAAGCATTAACTCCGATCCATTTCAGGTGATCGAAAATGCTGGCAGCGTTTTTGGCGTTGCCGACCTCGAGCATCATTTCAACGTCAGACCAATGCTCATGGCCCGTCGCTCCAATGATCTTGGCCTCTGCACCTTCGACGTCCATCTTTATGAAATCGGCACCTTCAAACACCTGATCGACCGCAATCGTTTTCACCTCGAAGTGCTCCAACTCACCATAAGCGTTGTCCTTACTGCCCTCCAGATGGGACGAGGTAGTATTCCCAAGCACGCGAACGAAGTTTTCCACGCCAGCCACATCAGACACAGCGGCATTGATCGATTTGACCCCAAGACATTGATTGATCTCGAGGTTTCGATTCAACAGCGCGAAATGGACGGGATCCGGCTCATAAGCCGTCACATCGAACCCACATCGAGATAGTATTATTGAATGTAATCCAATGTTGGCTCCGAGATCGGATGCATTTTTATACTTATTTTTATTCGACCAGTAATAGGAAAACAATATCAGCTCATCCAGACCGAACAAATCAAGCGACGTAACGGCACCCATTTCGTGATAGGGGAGCCTTATAGTTCCGAACTGATTAAACGTGACTGCTGAATTCGAAGTCTCATTCAAGCCGATTTGATCTAATAAAAGTTCTCTACATGAATCGCTGAACGCATAGATATTTGAGCCCCGAGAGTGAAACTGTGCAATTTCAGGGAGGGCATCGATCAATTTTGAGGCCCGATCTATGAGGGCATTCCTATTTCGGTCCATAGGATTTCACACTTTCAGATCAGCGGGTGAGCGAGGGGCTAAAATTCGATAAGGGGTCGAAAGGCCGTCTTCTGTTCCAAGGTCGTTAGGGCCAAATCGATTTCTTCCAAAGCGTACCGACCACGTAGTAGGCGCTCCAAGGGCAACCTTCCTTCGCGGTACATTTGCGCAAAAAGCGGAATGTCTTGCTCAGGGTGGGATGCGCCGCCCCAAGTCCCGCGAAGGACCTTACCGGATATCAGATCATGGGGGTCTAGCTGGATCCGTTCTCCCGCCGCCGGATGGGAAGCAAAAATGCACTGGCCGCCAAACTTCCGAACACTGTCAAACGCCTGTTCAATGGTTCGTGCCCGTCCTGCGGCCTCAACCGAATAGTCGACGCCTTGGCCAGCCGTCAAAGATCGGATGGCGACCACTGGATCCTGCTGGGTCGCGTCGATGACGTGCGTGGCACCGCAATCGAGTGCTGCTTCCAATTTCTGCGGGACGACATCAACGGCGATGATTGGCCCGCATCCCGCTGCAGCCAAAGCCATCAAGGCGGTTAGTCCGATACCGCCAAGTCCGAACACTGCGGCACTCGCACCGGCCTGTGGCTTGAGTTCGTTAGTCACGATGCCAGCCCCAGTGGGTACTGCACAGCCAAACAGCACACCGACATCGTTGGGAATATCATCTGGAAGTCGGTAACAACGGTTTTCGGCGACCAAGGCGTGGCTGTTGAAGGTGGTGACACCGCCTGCATTGAGCGTGAGATCCTGCCAGCGATATTGGATGGGTCCCGCGTCTAACCCTTGGCCCTTGATCCAGCCCAAGACCACGCGGTCGCCCGGACTGACCTTAGTGACGCCCTCGCCTATTGAAACAACAGTAGCGGTACCCTCATGACCGAGCAAATGGGGTAAATAGGCGTCTAGGCCGCGCGCGCCCCTCACCTCCATCAACTGGCTGTGGCAAATGCCTGAATGGGAGAGCTTTACAAAAACCTGCCCAAGCTGCGCCGATGGAGCCTCGATATCCGTTAGGATTCTCAATGGCGCTCCGCATTCAAACAGGACAGCAGCTTTCAAGTGTGGACACTCCCGATTGTCCCTATTGTAGCGTCACATTACGGAATAATCTTTCCAAATTAGCAAACTCTGACTTGAGCGTTCGCGTGTCAGGTTCAGACTTAAAGCGTGAAACTCGGAAGTGGACGGATGACGGCTAACCCTTCACGAAATGTATTCATAGCCGCCATTTCCAGTGACATTGGCAAGGCCTTGGCACAGCTCTATCTGGCTGGAGGATGCAAGGTCTTCGGGACCTTTCGCACCGATTTCGGCCTATCTGAGCTGCGTGCGCATCCCGAGGTTCAACTCGTTCAGTGTGACATCACCCAGCCGCAGGATTTGGAGAGGGTCAGCGAAGCGCTGCAGCAACTGGGATTCCGCTGGGACACGTTTGTTTCCGCAGTCGGGCAACTCAGCCCCATTGGTAACTTCCTCGATGTGGATCGAGATCGATGGGTGGATTCTGTCGCCATGAACGGTGTTCAACAACTCGCGTTGCTGCACGCCATTTCCCCCTTTAGGAAGCCGAAGACCCTAGCTCGGGTCGCCTTTCTCGTCGGCGGGGCTATCAATCGGGGATTTCCAAGTTATTCGGCCTACTCACTAGGCAAGCTGCAGCTGGTCAAGTTCTGTGAACTGATACACCACGAAGCGGTCGATATGCACGCCATCGCCATTGGAACGGGCTGGGTCGCAACCAAGATTCATGAGCAAACCTTGGAGGCGCAAACCCTCGCCGGCGATAACTATCAACGAACCATCGATTTTCTAAACCATTCAGAGACCGGAACGAGCATTGCTGACATCAAGTCTCTTATCGATTGGTGCTTCTCCCAACCACGTGCCGTTACCGGTGGCCGCAATTTTTCGGTTGTTCATGACCCTTGGCGCAATGGGGGCACTGCACTCATTGAGGCCCTTAGATCCGATGATGACGGTTATAGACTACGCCGCAACGGAAACATGAGCCTCGGCAGGACCACGATCCCATGAAACTTTCCGACTATGTTATTCAGTTTCTCGTCGAGCGCGGCGTAACACACGTCTTTGGAATGTCGGGTGGCGCAGCGGTTCACCTGTTCGATTCCGCCGCACGCCATGGAGACATGGCCTATGTCTGTTCACAGCATGAACAGAGCGCGGCAATGGCCGCCGACGGCTATGCAAGAACGACAGGCAAGATGGGGGTTGCGATCACCACAAGTGGTCCAGGCGCAACCAACCTATTGACGGGAACCTGCTGCTCCTATTTCGATTCTGTACCCACCTTAATGATCACCGGACAGGTCGCGACCCATAGACTGAAGGGTGAACGCAAAATCCGGCAGTTGGGATTTCAAGAAACAGATGTACTGGCGATTTTTGGGTCAGTCACCAAATACGCCGCGCAGGTACAACGGCCTGAAGACATCCGAAAACATCTAGAAGCCGCCTGGTACTGGGCCTTCGACGGACGACCAGGGTCGGTGTTGATTGATCTGCCCGATGACCTTCAGCGCGCTGAGATCGATCCGGACAGGCTTGAAGGATTTATTGAACCCGACCGACAGCCTAACCCATTACTCAAGCGGCAGATCGACGATCTTGCGAATGCACTAAGCCTCTCTAAGAGGCCCGTTCTCGTGCTTGGCGGCGGCCTATCGACACCGCGCCTCGGCCAAGAGTTACAGGCGCTTATCGACACCTTAGGTTTTCCGGTTTTGCAAACATGGGCCGGCCTTGACCTATTGGATCATGACCATCCCTTACGAGTCGGCTCCTTTGGCGTCTATGCGCCACGGGTTGGCAATTTTACAATTCAGAATGCAGACCTGATCCTATGCCTAGGCACGCGCCTGTCGCAAAATGTAACAGGTGGCCTGTTGGATACTTTTGCGCGTGAGGCTCAAATCGCCATGATCGACGCCGAGCAGGGAGAGCTAGACAAATTCGACGGACGCGGCATTACCGTTCATCATCGCCTCTGTTGTCGTCTAGATCATGCCATCATTGCACTGCAGCACGCCATTCGCGAACAGACAGGTCAAGATCTCGAACCCTGGCGAAATCAGATTGACCATTGGAAGGCGGTATTGCCAGATGACCGACCCATGGCCCCTTTGAACGAAGATGACCCTGTCGAGGCGTATGGGTTCATCGCTGCACTGTCGCAGCAACTACCACCAGACGAGTTGATCTTCGTTGATACGGGCGGTAACTTAACGTGGACCTGTAACGGCATTACTCTGCAGGCAAACCAGCGATTGATGAGCGCTTGGAACAATACCCCAATGGGATATGCACTTCCCGCTGCGATCGGTGCCGCGGTGGCCAATCCAGACCTCGGAGTGACCTGCATCATTGGTGATGGCGGGCTTCTGATATGCCTAGCGGAACTGGCAACACTGGTTCGCCATCAGTTGAAGATACGCGTACTCGTCTTCGATAATAAGGGTCACGGCATACAAAAGCAGACGCTGGAGACATGGCTGGGCGGACATTACGTGGCCGTAGACAGCGCCTCGGGCTTAGCCTTGCCGCCCATCCCTGCTGTAGCCTGTGCGATGGGCCTTCCTGTCATCGAAATCCATAACAATGCCCAAGCTACAGAAGCGCTTTCTCGTGTCTATCAAGCGGACGGTCCAGTCCTTTGCCACATCCTCATTGATCCAGATCAAAAGCTCTTCCCTGTGCTCAAGTTTGGCGCACCCTTAGAAGACCAACTGCCCGCCCTCGATCAAGACCTAATCGCCCGTGAAATGTTGATCTCCCCTCCATGCAAACAAACAGATATCCAAACGGGAACGCCAGGGATCTAAAACTAAAACGGCCCCTGGAACCAATCTCCCGGCACATCATGTGGATATTGGCGTGCAGCAGCCAAGGAGTCCGTTTCCAGGTCGCGGACCATCAGCTGAGCAATCGCCGCCGCAACATGTTCCGCTCGGACATGGTAACCCTCAGTCAACGGCGGGCTGGTCGCTTCAGGCACATCGGGCATGGCCAGACGCTTTGGTGCAGCCCGCAGATCTTGCCAGCAACGAGTGGCGATATGCGCAATGATTTCGCCCGCAATGCCGCCGGTTTCATGGCCTCCATCCAAGGCCAGTAAACGCCCCGTACGCCGAACCGATGCCTCTATCATCGGCCAGTCGATAGGCCTAAGGCTGCGAAGGTCAATCAGGTCACAGGACACCCCCTGCTTGGCCAGATGATCAACGGCGTGAACAGCCTCAACGCTCATCAGAGACATGGCCACAACTGTGACATCGGATCCCGAGCGCATCAGGCTCGCCTTGCCGATGGGCACGCGATAGTCTCCATGAGGTACCTCGCCTTTGACATTGTGCAGCCAGCGATGCTCCAAGAAAATCACCGGATCTTCGCCAAAGATGCTGCTCAAAAGCAGACCCTTGGCGTCGGCGGGCGTAGTGGGACTGACGACGCAAAGACCCGGGATATGGGCGAACAGGGCCTGAAGGTTCTGCGAATGGGTCGGCCCCTGCCCCCAACCACGCCCCAAAATCATCCGAATGGTCATTGGCACGGACCGTTTGCCGCCGAACATAAAGCGCCATTTTGCGGCATTGTTGATGATCTGGTCCAAGGACAGCAGAGCAAAGTCGAGACGTTGGTGGGTCAGAACCGGCCGCAGGCCCCCAAGTGCTGCTCCTATGGCAATGCCTGTCATGGCATTTTCCGAGGTCGGTATGTCAAAGACCCGCGAGGGTCCGTAGTCCTTGTGGAGATCTAACGTGGTGCCGAAAACACCCTTTGGATCGGGCACGCCCAACCCGTAGACGAGAACCGACGGGTCTTTGGCCAAGGCGACCGAGAGGCCATCTCGAATGGCCTGCGCATAGGTCATGGATGATATGACACGACCTCCTTCGAATAGAGGTCGGTGAAAGCGTCAGAGGCCGCGGGAAAGGGTGAGCTTTCAGCAAATGCAAAAGCCTCATCCACCTCAGCGCTGATTTCGCGCATCATAGCCTCAATCCAGGCCTGATCAATCGTGCCGACCTGTAGCAAGGCCTTCGTTAACCGCGGGATCGGATCAAGCGTCTTCCAGGCCTCAAACTCTTCCTCAGCGCGATAACCAATCGTGTTGTCGTAATCTGGTCCGCAATGCTCACGCCAACGATAGGTGGCCAATTCGACAAACTGGGGTCCTTCACCGCTGCGCGCCCGATCAGCAGCAGCCCTTATGAGGTCGTAGCTCACCAGAACATCGTTGCCGTCGCCAGATACAGAGGTCAAACCCATCGCGGCGGCTGTGCGCGCGATCGAACGATCCGTTGGCTGCCTGACCTGAAGGGGGGAATAGACCGAATAGAGGTTGTTCTCGCAGACAAACAGAACGGGCAGCCTATGGACGGCGGCAAAGTTCGCGGACTCATAAAAGACGCCCGTTTCCATCACCGCGTCGCCCATAAAGATGCAGACAATTTCGCCTTTGGCCGCGATCGCGCGCGAAAGGGCAAGGCCCACCCCAACAGGGACGGTACCACCCACAATGGCCGTCGAACCCATAAAGCCAACCATTTCGTCGACAAGGTGCATCGAGCCCCCCTTGCCGCGTGAACAGCCGGTCACCTTTCCGTAAATCTCAGCGATCATGGCCGCAAGATTTCCGCCCTTGGCCAGATAGTGAGCATGGGCCCGGTGACCGCTCACCGCCATATCGGTGGCCATCAAAACCGCACCGGCAGCCGCAGCGGGAGCCTCTTGCCCAATCGACAGATGTGTCGGGCAGCGCATCTTTTGCTCGCTATAGCGCTCGGCGATGGTCTCCTCGACGGCCCTGATCCGCATCATCTCGCGAAGCAGGTGGCGGCAAAGATCTGGGCTCATGGGATGAACCAGTAATAGTCACCGGTATAGCCAGCCTCATCAAAAAAGGCCTCCCATGCCTGACCATGCATAATCGTGCGGGCTGTCAGGTTCCACGCCTCCATCCGCTGGCGCTGGTCCTCGTCGAAATAGGCATCCACCGTGATAAAGGCCCCGCGGCGGGCCACCCGTTCAATTTCCTTAAGTGCCGTCGCACAGTCAGCCTCGGCCAGGTTGTGGATCGTGTTGATTGAAATGACGACATCAAAGGACTTGTCAGCAAAGGGCAGCGACATGGCATTGGCCACCTGCACATGACCCCGCATATCATCCATAACGTTGGCGATGGCGTAGTCCGACACATCGATACCCTTGACCTCCAAGCCTGGTATCAAGGCGGCCATATCGTGCATCATAAAGCCCTTAGCGCAGCCGACATCGAGCACCCGATCCCCAGCCTTTAAATCAAAGTACTGACGAAAGGTCGGGATGACGGGGGTCCAAAAGCGCGGATTATAGGAGAACCCGCCGTAGCCGTGAGAGCGATCGCCGTCAAAAAAGGCTTTTCCAAACTCGCGCGCCAAGGCGCGATCAGCTTCCGTCTTAGAAAGCCCCCGTTCTTCGACATTGCGTTTGGTACGGGGATAGTTCGCGAGAAGATCGATTTCCTGACCCATGGTCCGTCTCACGCCTTGTGCACATAGGATTGGGGAAGGGTTTTTAAGGTCCCTAGGTTGGCATCAACCCAAGAGATGGTCTGCTCAATGCCCTGTTCGAGCGAGACATGATCGGTCCAGCCCAGTTCCCGACGGATCTTGTCACTGTTGAGCTGATAGGCAGCATCCTTGCCAACCCGGTCGCCAACCACCTCGGCGACGTTTTCAAGCCTGGTTCCCATCCGATCGCAGATCAGTTTCACCAGATCGCGGATGGTGATCTGGCGCGGTGTCGCAATATGGTAGCTCTCACCATCACGGCCGTGAAGGGCGACGCGCAAGGTGGCATCGGACACATCATCTATATGGATGAAGGACCGCTGCGATGCCCCGCCACCGTGCAACATCAGCTTCGTGCCTGACCGGATGCAAAGGACGGTTCGAGGGATGATGCGGTAAAGCTGCTGACCGGACCCATAGACATTGGCCGCGCGGGTATAGACGACCGGGAAATCATAGGCCGAATGAAAGGTTCGCAGGCTCAAATCCGCAGCTGCCCGCGATACGGCATAGGGCGTGCTTGGATTAAAGGCTGCGTCTTCCCTAACATCACCTGGGGTGCTGCCATAAACCTCGGGTGTTGAGATATGCACATAGCGCTTCAAGAACGCCATCTTGCGAAGGGCCTCGTGCAAACGCACCGTCGAGACAAGATTGGTCATGAACCAATGGTCTGGATTGGCCCAGCTTTCCGCAACCATGCTTTGGGCTGCGAAATTGACCACATAAGCCGGACGAACCTCTTCTAGGATATCACAGATGCGGCCGAGATCCCTGTTCAGATCCAGTTGATGAAATGAGAACTGACCTGAAGACGGCGTCCACCGGTAAGGTAGGAGCGCATCATTAGGCTGAGGCGAGCGGCTGATGCCAACGACCCGGTAACCTTTGCCAAGAAGGTAGGCAACGAAACTGGCGCCCGAAAAGGAGTTGCTGCCAATAACGACAAAGATGGGTTGGTCTGACACGCCTTCAGCCCTCCAAGGCGGTCTGTTGCATAAGCCACTGCATGACCATATGCCCGACGATCAGCTGCAGATCCTCGCTGATTTGCATGTCATCGATCGCAAAATGGATCGGGCTATCGACCATCGCCTTGGCCTTACCCCCGCTATAGCCAAGGATGCCAAAGGTCCGGATGCCAAGGTCCTTAGCCGCCTCAATCGCCTTCAGAATATTGGGTGAATTGCCGCTGCCAGACAGGACGAGCAACAGATCTCCCGACTGGCCAAAGGTCCTGAGCTGCAGAGAAAAGATCTCAGAATAGTCAGTGTCATTGGCCAAACAGGTAAGGACCGCTGAATTGGCCGGTAGGGCGTGCGCGCGAATACCCGCTGATCGGCCGCCGACCGCGCCATAGACCAGATCATTGGCAAGATGGATGGCATTACCGGCACTGCCGCCATTGCCACAGAGGTAGACGCTTCGACCTGATCTCCAACAGTCGAGCAAGGCTTTGGCGAGGGCCTCTACCGGCGTAAAATCCGCTGCAGCAAGGACCGACTGCAGCCTTTGGCTATAGAGCGCGAAGGTTTGCGCTGGGGACAAGGGGGCTGCCATTAGGGTCTCGCCTTCTGCATCCAACGAAGATTGTGCCAGCGGTCTTGATCTTTCAGAGCGCCGCGTTGATAGCTCGCGACAATCTCGCTGATCGCATCATCAATCGTCTTCTTTGGCGTAAAGCCTGTTGCCAACAGTCGGTCCGAGTTTTGGCGATAGGACCTCGGGTCGTTGGACGGCGTGACGATGATTTCTGTAGGGATAATACGCGTCACGCGCTCGGCGATCTCTAAGATAGACACGTTCTCGAACCCGGCATTATAGACCCCTACCACCTGCGGATTATTCAGCAGGAAGATATAGAGGTCGGTAATGTCATCAATATGGATATTGGGCCGAACCTGATCGCCGCCAAAGACCGTGATGCGCCCGCTCGTCAGGGCCTGCATAGTCAGCATATTGACCGAAACATCGAGACGCATTCGTGGACTGACGCCGCAGACGGTCGCTGGCCGAACGATCTGCACCGCCATGTCACTGGCGTAACTAAGCAGGACACGCTCAGCGACCATTTTGGTCTTGTTATATTCAGTGAGGGGTTCCAGCTCGAGATCTTCGGTCACGTCAGGCTCGGACTTGACCCCATAGACGCTGCCGGACGAGGCATAGATGAACTGTCTGATACCTTCGCGTACCGCTCGGTCAGCCAACCGCATCGTCGCAAGGGCGCTGATTTCCCAAGTCAATTTTGGATCTAAGTCTCCGCAGGGGTCATTGGAAACCGACGCCAGATGAATAATCGCGTCCACACCGTCTAAAGGGATAGTGCCCGTATCGCGCACATCACCCACAACAACCCTCAGGTTCTCATGCGGTAAAAGCTCATTACCAAACCACTGAATATCAAAGGCAACGACCTGGTGGCCTTGCGCCAACAGTTTGGGTACTAAGACCGACCCCTTATAGCCACAGCCCCCCGTCACAACGAGTTTCATCTAGACACCCCTCAGATCAAGATTGCCCGGCCGTGGAAAGGTCAATTGGGCCTCGGCAAGAGCGGCGGGACTGCCGATGTCCATAAAGAAGCCCTGGTGCTCGAGCGCAAAAACATGGGGCAGAAGATTTGGGATGACTTCTGTCGAGATATCCAACTTGCTTCTCCCCTCAGCCACCATTTGTTTGAGCAGTTGGGAAGAAAAGACATAGACAGCCCCATTGGCTAAATTTCCGGGCGGATGTTCAACCTTCTCGTAGAAGCCCGTCACCCGAGAGCGGCTGTCGAGTTGAACAATGCCGCACTGATGCGGTGTCGCGGTGCGAAAGGCCAGCAGCGTCATCAGGACGTCTGAACCCGCTGCTAGGTGGGCTTCTATCAAAGCCCCTATGGAAGCATCGGTGAGATTGTCGGCATGGATGACCAAAAAGGGTTCGTTCCCAAACCAGGCTCGATTGGCCAACAGGGTACCACCCGACCCACGCAGTTGCGGCTCATGGACCAGGTCAACTTGATCACGCCACCGAGACGTGGCGAGAAATGCCTGAACCTGCTCGGCTAAATGATGGGTATTGATCAATACGCGGTCGATATGACTCTCCGCGAAGAGCGCCTCAAGCCAATAGGCCAACAGCGGCACGCCGTGGATAGGAACCAGACATTTAGGCGTGGTGTCAGTCAAGGGTCGCAACCGGGTCCCCAGTCCCGCCGCCAAGAGCACCGCCCTCATGAGGCATACTCGTGCATTTTCAAGATCGGTGAGCTCACCTCGCGCAACAGTTCCGCAGCGGTGAGTTGGGTATTTCCAACATGAGACACCTGCCAGGCGGCGGCAACAGATCCGAGATAGGTGGCCTGCCAGATGTCTGCACCCGTTCGGAGGGCCATGGCAGCGCAGGTAAAGAAGCTATCACCGGCACCAGCAACATCCTTCGGCGCAGTGTTAAAGGCCGGCAAACGGTCGGTGTGGTAGGTTTCTCCTTTCGGGGCATAGATAAGCAGCCCCTCTCCCGCCAGCGTGATAATCAGATTTTCGACTTCGGCGGCCCGTTGAAGGCGCTCAGCGATAATGATCAGGCCGGCCTCTTCTTCTCGCAGCGCAAGCCTTACCTCATGTTCGGTCGGGGTGATCAAACACATGCCCTTGAACCGCGATATATCTGACATTTGAGAGGAGGCTTGACTATCTGCAGCCATCAAGACGCCCCGCGCTTGGCCATAGGCAGAGATTTGCTCAACAACCGCCTGCGCAAGGCATCCATAGTTGAAATCGGCAAACAACAGGACGTCAGCATCCAGAAGTGCGGTCTCAGTGGCCTGTATCAACTGGTCCTGCAGTTCAGAGCTGACCGAAATCTGGCGCAGGTGATTGACCCGCAGAAGGGTTTTGCCGGACGCCCGAAACCGTTGCTTTAAGGTGGTGGGCCGGGTTAGATCGGTGAAGATCTGAACATCGACCCTTTGGTCGGCCAGTTCCCTGCGGGCGAATTTAGCCGCATCGTCATCGCCCGCAACGCTAATGAAGGTCACCGCCGCGCCAAGCCCCCGCGCGTGGGCCGCTACAATACCAGCCCCCCCGACATAACGTTTGCTTTCTACTGGGGTCACCACCAAGGTCGGATCTTCCCGTGACATGCCGAGCGGATCACAATTGATATATTCATCGACGATCAAATCGCCGATCACAACGACCTTTAGTCGGCTAAAGGCCTCAACGGTCGCGGCCAGACCGTCGATACCAAACCCATTACGACGTGGGAAATCTGTCGGTTTGACGATGGTCGGTTTGGCCCTGTTGCCGCGATCTGATGAAAGCAACTCCGACGAATAGAACCGCACCTCACCTGAACTAAACAGGAGAGTGCCGCCATAGCTATCGACAATGGCCTGCTCGTCGTTTGGAAGACCTTGGTACTCCTTGCCCTTGACCACATAGTCCGGCCGTAACCGGGCAATAAAAATTTCCGGTTCTTCGGCAAGCGCGATTGCTTCATGGACAGCAGCAATCGCCCGCACATCCTCCAGCCGCAGAGCCTGCTCTACAGTGACGCCTTCGTTCCCATCGGCATTAACCCCGACAATCAATCGGCCACCAAGCTCTGCGGCGAACCGAAAGAGACGCAAATGGCCAGGATGAAGGATGTTAAAATTGCCCGAGATGAAAATGATCTTTTCGCGGGCCGCGCGCGCACGAATGTCCTGCGCCAACATGCGCATTACATCACCGGTAGCGGAAGCCGTTTGGGTCACCTGTTAAGTATCCCAGATTTCTTGAAATTAAACATATTCTTACCCATTGCGACGTGTCGAACCTCCCGCATATCGATTCAACGGGTGCCGCTGATGAATCAAAGCGGATCGATGACGTTTTTTAAGTTAACCCTTACATATGACGCAAACAAGGTTAACCTTTGGACTAAACACTACTGAAGGTAGGGCCCAAGCCATAGGCAGCGCGAGCCCATCTTAAGACCGGTATCGGGGTAATCTATGGACGAGCTTGAACAGCTAATTGCGCAACTTAGCGAGCTGCGGGACCAGATTGTCAGCGGATTCGAAGACCATTGGATATTGATGGTTCCAAGTTCGATCGGGGAATTGGCGACCGTTTGCGCCTTGCTTCCCGCGTTTAGAGCGCATCATGGCGGCAAGATTTGCTTGGTGATCGACAGTGGGAAACGCGCGGTGCTCCAGTTGTTTGCCGACCAGATAGATATGATCAAATATGTGCCGCTGGACGTCATGCGAGCCTTAAGCACCTATCGCGTTATCGACCCTTTGGATTTCCGTGTCGGCGTACCGCAAAATCTCTGGATCAATCAAAATGGGGATGGGCGCGGCCTCACGCTGCACCAACTTTACGTCAATCAACCCGGGCGTGGCGGCCTATCCTTCACGGACCTCATGCGATACGCCATGAACTTACCTTGGGATGCCCCAATCATATGCGGCAATATCGGTCTCGATGTCAGCATCGAAGCCATGAAATATGCTAAGGTCAATGGCATTGAGCCTAGTAATTCCGTGGTTTTCTTCACTGGCAATAACAGCAACAAGCCGGCTCCGGCGAAATTTTGGAATGATCTATCTCGTCAACTCACGCAGAACGGAAAAAAGGTGTTCTTTAATACGTACGGGGGCCTATTCCAACCAGAGGGGCTAGATATAGACGGCACTCAAATCCAATTGACATCCAGCCTAGCCGTCGGTGTCTGCGAGATCGCAGGACAGATGGTGACCTGCGCAAATGGGTTGATGGTGCTGTCATTGATGACGAACGCCACCTTCGGAATTGACGTTCTCTTAACCGACGGCATTTGCACTCGAGGTGTTGGGGCATTTGTCCCCTCCGATCCACGCGCCGCCTCTACCCACGCAGGTTCCCCTGAACTAGTCACAAATCTCACCCGGTCCTATAGGGAATGGGTCGTTACCGAGGGTTCAGAAGATCTGGGCGATACTGTACTCAGGATCGTAAATGACAATGTCTCTGCAGAACCGGTTGCTTAGGCTGCCCTCGCTTGAGGGATAACTTTTGTCCGTCGATGATCCGAGTTAGGGGGATCAACCGCCGGGCTAAGAACCGCTCATAGGCAAGGCTTGTCATAGTACGTAAAGACTCAAGGAACGCGGTTTGATCAACCAAGCCTGAATGCTGGTTCTGCTGTAACTGGCGCCAAGTGACCATTTGGCTTCGGTCTTCGACCAGCTTCAGAAGACGTTCGAAATAATCGGTCTGATCCGTTGCGCGATGTTCTGGGGGCACCAAGGAGGCGACATCCCCTTCGTCAAGGGTGAGCAGAACGCTTCCCGCGCTTAGGGCATTATTGGCACTATTGCCGCCGCCCGGTCTAAATGGGTTGGCAAAGACGTCCACCACGGTCATCAACTCGCTCAATTCCGCCTCAAACGGGATATGGCGAAACTGAAAGCCAAAGCCTTGCTCAAAGCCATAGATCAGGTGTTCTGGCAATGCGCCGACAACGAGCCAGACACATTCTGGATGGGCACTCAAAATAGCCTCCATCCCGGTGACAAAGGCCTCATCTAAGTCAATACCCAAGCGATTACCCACCGTCGCCATAATGAAATTGTTCTCGTTCCAGCCCAACGGCTGCCTTTTGCGGGGGGTAGGACGACCTTCAATCAAGGTTGGACCACTTTGGCTGAAGACATAATTCTCGATGAAGGACTGCGGCGCACCGCGGCGCGCCCACCTCTCGGCCACATAGTCTGGCTGATGGAAATACCAGTAGACATCGGCATATTGCACGGGCGCTTCATCACCGCAGACGAACATGACGGAAGGACCGAACAGGCTCATCAGGCCGATCCATGGCGACAGGGCAGGTTCGCACCAGAAATGGAAGGTACAGGCCCCTCGCCCGACCACATCAGACAAAAGGTCCTCGACCACATCCACGCAGAAGAAGCGGATGCCGCGGCGGCGAATTGAGGCCCCTATACGCTCATCGATATAGGCTTGTAATCGCGGGGTAATGGAGCCCGAATAATAGATGTCGATCCGCTCAATGGCAGGATCCATCGCCAACACGGCAACATAGTCGATTGCGCCGCGCGACGGGGAATGAAGCGGGTCCTGCAAAGTGCCGACAAAGACCGAATGTTCCTTGCGGGCCTTGCTGCGCGCCACGGTGGGCTGCGGTAGGTTTGGTCGATCAAAGACATTTCGAAATATGGATACGGCTCGCCCAATGATGCGCCTTGAACAGTCATCGTCTATCTTTGGGCCGCGCCACCAGGTCAGCGACCAGAGGTCTGAAATGATCTGCAATATTTCGTCGTCTGCATAGTCGGGGGACTCTATCAGATCTGCTAAGCGCGAAACAAAATTGTCATTGTCCAGACTCATAGAAAAGCCACTCGGCAGCAACGCTTCCCAACGCGCCGCGATAGACGTGACTTGTGCGATGTAGTTCGGCTGGGCTTCGGCCAGTAGAAAGTTGGCAATGGTCATAGTGTGAGCTTTCGAGGGGCTTGATGGTTCTTCAGGTTCAAGTCATGGCCCTTTGCAGGGCGTGTGCCAGTCGGTCGATCTGTTGCCGATTCATGTCCGCAAAATAGGGAAGACCAAGGGTCGAGATCGCCAACTGGTCCGTAACCGCTAGGCTATGCCATGGGCAGTCATCAAAGGCTGGCTCACGATGGCAGCCTAGCGCCCACCAACTTCGGGTCGCGATGTTTTGGTCGGCAAGTTGATCAACAACGCCCTTAAGGCGCTCACGCGCTATCGACACGATGCAGGTGCTGGAGACCCATTGCCCGCCCCACCCGGCTTGAAAGCCAACCTCAGGCACCTCAGTTAAGGCCTGCCTTAGCGCCAGCGCTCTACTGGCATATCGCGATCTTATCTCAGGCCAAACATCTAAGGCCGCAAGGCTGACCGCACCATTATACTCGCTGAGCTTGGCATTTGTCGCGAGGTGGCGGGCTATCCGGTCGCCGTGGAAGCCAAAATTGGTTGAGGCCCTAAACCGTTCGATGAAAGCAGCATCATCAGACACGATGAAGGCCCCCTCGCCACTACCAAGAACCTTTGTCGCATGCAGGCTGACCATGGTCGGCAAACGTGGGTCGTGAGCACTGTCGAAGGAGGCTGCGGCATCCAGAAGGACTAGCACGCCAGTCTCCTCACGAAACCGAACCCAAGCGGCAACATCAACCGGCTTGCCAAAGGCGGCTACGACCATCACGGCCTCAACCCTTCCCGGCGCACTAGCGATAGTTTGGCGCACATGGTCAGGGTTGAGCGTCCAACCTGTCGGATCAACATCAACAAACCAGGGCGTTAAGCCCGCTTGCCGTACAGCATGGGCAGACGCCACAAAGGTCCAGGCTGGCATGATGCAAAGACCGCCCGGTATAGTGCCAAGGGCTTGCAAGGCGATGGTTAGGGCTTGGGTGCCATTAGAGGCCGTCGCGATATAGGCTTTCCCATCAAAGCGCTCACTAAGCCTTTGTTCCAACTCTAAAATCAGTGGACCAAAGTTGGTGTACCAGCCTGAACCGTCGATCCTCTCCAGATAAGGCAATATGGCGGCCGTGTTGGGCATAGAGGGTCGTGCGATGGGAATGGGATCAGATGCCCAATGTTGGACAGCCTCATCGCCAACCGATGCACGAAAATCACTGCCCATATCCGCTCTCGATTTACGCGCCGGTTACCTCGATACAGCTGCTATGGTTAATAAGTCGTAAACCATTTTCGTGCATTCTAAAAATAGAATAAACTACGTCTTTTGGTCTTTGCGGCGTGACAGAAATTGAAAAAGTAGTCATCCGTGTAATTTTTATTACAATATAAACTGGGATTTATATCAATAATTTGGTGGTTTTAATTAATTATCTGATAACTATTGAGTAAATTATCAATAACGGGGAGGGTCAATGCAAAGACTTGTTGTAATCGGTCCCGGATTGATGGGTCAAAAACACATCGAGCTCATTGAGCATAATCCCCGCTGCACTTTGGTCGGCATAGTCTGTCCTGAGCAGGATCAACATCAGCTTGTCCGTGACCGTCACCGGCAAGTGGCCTTCGCTGACCTCGAAACCTGCCTGGCAAACACCCGGCCATCAGGCGTAATTGTCTCCTCCCCCAACATCTTCCACTATGAGCAATCGCGCCTTTGCGTCCTTGCTGACATCCCCGTCCTCATCGAAAAGCCAATCACAACCGATTTGGCCGAAGCCCAAAAGCTGGTCGATTTGATTGAAGCGCGTCACGCCAAGGCGATCGTCGGCCACCATCGGGCCCACAGCCCCCTACTCCAAACGGCGCGCCAAGTGGTCAAAGACGGGTTGCTAGGAAAGCTCATTGGTATTCAGGGCAGCGCCGTCTTTTACAAGCCATCAGAATATTTCGCCGCCGGTCCATGGCGGACCGTGGCGGGCGGAGGGCCAATCTTGATCAATCTGATCCATGAGATCGGCATTATGCGGTCGCTCTGCGGCGAGATTTCAGGGGTTCACGCCCTGTCATCCCGGCATGCTCGCAAATTCGAAGTGGAGGACACAGTCGCCATAAACCTAGCCTTTGAGTCTGGGGCTTTGGGCAATTTTCTATTGTCGGACGTGGCGGCTTCAGCGCGAAGCTGGGAGCAAACATCGCAGGAGAACCCCATATACCCGACCTATGGCGATGAAGACTGCTACCATCTGGCCGGCACGCGGGGCTCTTTGGCGATCCCCACCATGCGCCTAAAGCGTGTGCCTAACGATCAAGACCCATCTTGGATACGGCCGCTCATCGAAGAAACCTTAAGCGTAAACCGCACAGACCCCTTAACCGCCCAACTGGACAATTTCCTGGATGTGATTGAGGGCACCGCCGACCCGGTCGTGTCGGCCTTTGACGGTCTGCAAAACCTACGGGTAATCGAGGCCATTCAACAGGCGGCTAAATCCCAGACCATGGTATGGCTCAATGACTAGGGTAGCGCTCTTTGACACCAACCTTTCTGCCGCGCCAATCCATGCCTATCTGGTCGAGGCGGGCCATGAGATCTTTGTCATTGGCGCCAATCCAGATGATTATCTCGCCCGGTCCGTTTGCAACTATATCCAGCTCGACTATTCAGACGAGGCGGCAGCCCTGGCCTTGGTCGATCAGTTGGATGTCAAGTTCATCGTTCCAGGCTGTAATGATCAATCATACTTGACCTGCGCAGCGATAGCCGGGGCGAGAGGTTTCCCAAGCATTGATAGCGTGCAAGTAACCGACACTCTCAATAACAAGCAGGCTTTTCGCCAGTTCGCCGAAGCGCAAGCTATTCCCATTCCACGGGTTTGGAATGTCGATGATCTACCAAAGGATCGACCCCTGATCGTCAAGCCGGTAGACGCCTATAGTGGCCGAGGCATTACAGTCCTGCAGTCGATTTCAGACCATGAGGTGGCCCAAGCCATCGGACGCGCCCAAGAGTTTTCGAAATCAGGTCAGTATCTGATTGAAGATTTCGTTTCCGGCCAGCTCTATAGCCACACCGCCTTCATCGCTGATGGTCAAATACAAATGGACCATATTGTCGAAGAACACGGGTCGGCAAACCCGTTCACCGTCGATACCAGTTGCTTGCGCTATGACTTAGCAATTCCCGTCTTGAATTCTATCCGACAGGACATCACATCCATGGCCGGGGCGCTCAAACTGGTCGATGGGCTGGTCCACACGCAGTTCATCCTCAGCGATGGCCAATATTGGTTTGTCGAGGTAACCCGGCGCTGTCCGGGTGACCTCTATAGTCTACTGATCCAGTTTTCGACGGGCACGGCCTATGCGGAAAACTATACACGGCCCTTTTTAGGCCAACCCTTTGACTTCAGCGTGCGCGCGCCGTCCAACCAGTTAATTATGCGTCACACTATCTCCCAACCAGTCGAACAGGTCTTTGGGGCCATCCATTTCCACCAAGACCTTGAGATTGAGCGCTACTACGCACTCAGCCGCGCAGGCGACCTTGTGCCTGCCGCCCCCTTTGGACGGGTTGGCCTTCTGTTTACGAACGCAAAAACGCTGCCCGCTTTAGAGGCGTTAATGACCCGTACGGTCCAACGCGACCTCTATTCCATCACATCGGCCTAGGACAGGGTGATTATGACCATAGGGTCTCGTCAGGACTTCATCTTAATGATCGAAGCCTGCTTACGCTGTCAGCCGAAAAACCAAGCACTAGCCCAGTCGGTGCTTTCGGGCCAATCGAAGCGGCCCTGTTTTATCATCGGCAAAAACCCGCAGAGCCATGATCTCGCCGCCGTTACAAAGATCGAAGCCATTGTTCAAGACCATGCCCAACCAGGAGACCAATGGGAGGGGTTTGCCGTCATCGGATTTGATGCGCTGCCGTCCGATTGCATCATTATCAACTGTTCGACCTCCATTAGTCCCGTTGCCGTCAATCAACGGCTTCAGCAGGTTCCGGGCGTCAATATTTTAAACATCCATGAGGTGATCTATGGGTCTCAGGGGGCCATAGCTTGGCCTTGGTTTGTCGCTGATCAACGCCAAGACTGGCAGCAGCATCAGGCCGAATGGGCCGACCTTTATGAGGCCATGGCAGACGACATTTCACGGCAAACGTTGATCGATGTTCTGCGCTACAGGCTGACGGCAGATGCACACTATATGGCCGACTATCGCGTGCGTTTGGCCGAGCAATATTTTGAAGGGTTCTTGAACCTCAATGGCGAGGTGTTCATCGATGCTGGCGGCTATGACGGTGACACGACCGAAGAGTTTTGTCGCCACGATCCCCATTACAAGAAGGTCATCCTATTCGAGCCTTCACCCATAAATATTGAGAAGGCGCGCCTTCGCCTAAAGGGTCTAGAAAATATCGATTTTCGCTCAGAGGGCCTGTCTGACGCCAAGGGCACTTTGCGATTTGACGTCGATGCCGGATCCGCATCAGGGGTCTCGTCAAGCTCGGCTCAAACAATCGAGGTCACCACCCTCGACGAGGCCGTTCAAGAGCCCGTCAGTCTGATCAAGATGGATCTAGAAGGCTGGGAAACTAAAGCGCTTGCAGGCTGTATCAGCCACATCAAAAATGATCGGCCCAAGCTGGCTATTGCGGCCTATCACAAGTCCTCTGATTTTAGAGACATCTTAAAACAGGTCCGATCCTACCGGTCCGATTACCAAACCTACCTGCGCCACTACACCCAAGGCTGGTCAGAGACGGTGATGTTCTTCATCTAGGAAAAAGGGTTCGAACCGCACTAGACTGTCCTTGCGTTCAAGGATTGTGCCTCATGACCTATGGTTCTCTCGTTTCATGGCTAAAAGGTTTCATCCCCGCCCCCGCCGTGATGGGACCTAGCGAAAGGCTCCGTGCTGGCCTTGGCATATTTCTTGGCATTGGCATAACCGCGCTCGCCAGCACCATGGCTGTCGGCACCATCACTGATGCGCCCTTACTGATCGCGCCCATGGGGGCTTCTGCTATTCTTCTGTTCGCGGTACCGGCAAGTCCGCTCGCCCAGCCATGGCCTGTGATCGGAGGTCATATGGTCGCCGCTCTGGTCGGCGTCACGATCGCTCATCTTGTTGGCACGCCGATGCTCGCCGCACCTTTGGCGGTCGCCCTATCTTTCGGCGCCATGACCATTTTTCGCTGCGTCCATCCGCCAAGCGGTGCCATTGCCCTCATCGCAGTTCTGGGCGGACCCAAAATTACGCAGATGGGCTATAGCTTCGCGCTCGTCCCGGTCCTTTTAAACTCGGTTCTACTGACAGCTAGCGCACTGATCTATAACAACCTCACAGGCCGTTCTTTTCCCCATGTCGCCCATGCACCGGCTCAGCCCATCTCGCCAGCCTTAAGCCTAACGCCAGAGGATATTGATCTTGTGCTCACCCAATATGGCGAGGCGCTGGATATCAGCCGCGAAGATCTGCATGGTCTCTACCAAAGCCTGGTGGCCCGCGCGCAAACCAAAAACAAAAGCCATTAGGCCGATCTGTTCATTGCGGGCCTATCAAGGCCGCGGCTATGGGGCCCCTGCTCGCGCCGCCAAAGGGCTAGGGTCGAAACCAGAGCCAACAGGCTTAGGGCGCCAAACATCTGAAGCATTGGTCCATAGCCCGCTGGATTGGCCGCTCCGGCACGGTTGGCATCATTGAGCCACCCGGCCAGATAGTTACAGGCGAACAGGCCAAGATTTTGCAGCACATTAATCACCCCAAAGGCGGTTCCTAAGCGCTTAGGATCGACCAACATGGCGGTCGCTGGCCAAATGACGGCGGGAATGACCGAGAAACTGATCCCCATGAGAACGGTTGAGATCCAAAGGTTAAGGTTTGTGGCCCCCAAAATAAAGAAGGTCACTGGCATCAAGACAGCGCCCAAGCTGAGAAGCAGCGTGCGGCGACCAAATCGATCAGCGATCAGGCCAAAGATCGGCGTGGCAAAGATCGCAGCGAAAAAGACCCAACTGTTGAGCAGACCCGCATCGCCCAAGCTCAGATGCTTAGCGTCTTGGAAATAGACAATGGCAAAGGTCGATCGGAACGGGAAAAACACCGAGGCGAACAACACATTGAGCCCGAGTATGTACCAAAATGATCGATCAAACCCAACTAAGGACTTAATCGTTATGGGCTCGGAAGCAGTGCTCTTTGCTTGGGTCCGTCCCTTGTCGAGCACCATGAAGATTGCAGCAGCAATCAAGCTGACGCCCGTTAGTCCTGCCGCTAAAAATAGGGGAGGCTGCCAGCCCTGCTCATAAAGGGGCGCTGCCCAGCGCGGTGAAATATCGGCCATGTAGGAGCCAACGCGGGCCAAGCTGAAAAATAGCGACATGGCGAGCGCCGCCGCCCCCACTGAGAACCATTGGGCCAGCGCCGCAAGAAGCGCGATGAGCAAGGTTTCTTCGCCAACGCCGAACAACAAGCGCCCCGTGACCATAATCGAGAACGGCTCACCAACCGCCGTCAGAACCGAGCCAACAAAACAGAAGGCCGCCGCGCCGAGGGCGGCCTTGGCTGCCCCCAGCCTATCGATGATCAGGCCGCCGACCAGCGCCAATGGAACGTTGGGAAGACTAAAGACGGCATTGAGCAGGCCAATATCGGTTTGGCCAAGACCGCGCTGCGTGCGCAAGAGATCTGCGACCGGTCCTATGGCATCATAGGCATAATAGTTTCCGGCGATGGCGATACTGGCCAAAACGAGGATCAGCCAGGGCGGCGTCGAGCTCTTGGTCATCTTAGGCAATCCTCGCGCCCTGGCGGCGCAGTTCGGCCTGAATGAGCCCTATGTCCAGCCGATCAAAATCTTGGCCCATCTTGATGGAAATGGCCGCCGCAACGCCTGCCCCCTGCCCCGCCACCGCGCAGCACATCATGTTACGCACCGCAGCATGACTGATCTTGTCGCCGCCAATGGCCCGGCCCGTGACCAACAGGTGCCCGACCCCCTTAGGGACCATCGAGCGATAGGGCACATGAAAGTATCGCCCTGTGGTCGGCAAGATCAACAGGCCATAGCCGTCGATAAATTCTGGGAATATGCCGATGCAATCGTCAAACCGCGCTTCACCGCGCACATCCTCGCCGGTCATATTGTAGGACGCATCGATCTTGCGGGTATCGCGGATGCCAAGGGTCATACCGAAGTTGCGGAGCTTAGCGTCCTCACATCCGGGCATAAAATGTTTGAGCGCCTCAACCGCGTGCATGGCCTGCTTGCGCCCGCCGATCTCGCCGATCGTCAAATCGTCCGGATCCGTGCCATCCAGATAGAGGTGCACCATATTCAAATAGGTCAGGTCGCCCTGATCCGACACCGTGCCCCAGGTTCCGGCGATGGTGGCGAGATTGGGCGGCAAAAGCCCCGCCTCGAGCGCCTTCTTGAAGGGCTTGCGCAGAAACGGAGAGAACATGTCGTCCTCCTTGCCATCGGTCGTGATGTCCCATTCGCCATTGCCTGCCCAATCCTTATAGGTCTGGGGGTCGGCCTTTACCTGCTCGATAAAGCGGGCCTTGTTGACGCCGCACATGGAAAACATCACCGAGACCGACATCATTTCGGCCTTAGGCGTCTTATGGGTCAAGGCCCCTGCCCGCTCGGCAATATCGGCATCGCCCGTCGCATCAATGACCCGTTTGGCAAAGATCGCCTCTCGGCCAGCCTTGCTCTCGGTAATGATCCCGCGGATCTGGCCATTTTCGACAATGGGGGCAACAAACATCCGATGGAGCATCGGTGTGACGCCCGCCTCCTCAACCAGAACATCGGCCACATATTTAAAGGCTTCAGCGTCTAGAGAATGGCTGATTGACTGTGGCTCTGGCATGGCCGCGCCCATGGTCTTGGCGCGCTCTTCGAACTCTCGGCCTATGCCTTCGCTATCGATAGTCTGGGGGTGACGATACCATGCGAACCCCTCAACACCGACCTGAGTAATATTGCCGCCAAAACAGCCATAGCGCTCCAAAAGCGTCGTCTGCACCCCTGCGCGGGCGCAGGCCAAGGCCGCCGCAAGTCCCCCCGGCCCCGATCCAACCACCAAGACGTCCGTCTCATGGATGATGTCGATCGAGCGAGAAGGCTCAAGGAAGGTGCGAATGGGCATCAAGGGGTCCTCGGCCCAAAAGCAGGCTGGAATTCAGACTGCTTAGGACTTTCGATTCTGCATAGCCTCAATCAGATCAGCAACGCTATCAATAACAAGGTCCGCGCCAGCAGCCATGAGGCTGGCGCGGACTTTTGATAGGCGCTCTTCGCGATCTGCCGGGTCAAGCGCCTCAAAGGCTTTAAGCGACAGTCCAATGCCATTGCCCGATGCCGCAAGGCCGATGGTGAAACAGCCCGCAGCCCGACCTTCGGCGATACCGGCCTCGGCATCGTCAACCTTGATCACCCGTGACAGCGGCCAAACGCCCAATTCCGCGCAGGTCTTGTAGACCATTAGGGGAGAGGGCCGACCTTGCGGGGTTTCTCCGGCGCAGACCAGATGGTCAGGGGCATAACCTTGCTCTGCGGCTTTGATCAAAACCGGCTGCATCATGTCGCGCGTATAGCCCGTGGATGAAGCGACCTTCAGCCCTGCGGCCCGCAGATCGGCGGCAACCTTGGCAGCGCCTGGGATCATCTGGGCGGCGCGGCCTGCCGCCTCCCGCATCAAGGGACCAAGATCGACCATCAGGCTGTCGACATCGGCCTCAACCGGCAAAGCGCCTGTGGCAGAACGCCAATCCTTCGCCACATCGGACCGCGCCAGCAGGGCCCGTACATGGTCAGCCTTTGCCTTGCCCATATCCACGCGCGCAGCGGCCTCATCGAGCGCCACGCCTCGGCTGGCAAAGGCCGTAACCAAGGCCTCAATCGGGGCCCGGCAACCAAAGTCGACCATGGTCCCGGCCCAGTCAAAGATCACCAGATCAAAGTCGTTCAACCCTTGAGGGCTCATAGGGCCTTATCCTTGCCAAACAGTTCATTGACCACCTCTTCGCCCAGGGCAAAGCCGGTGGAGGCCCCCGCCCCGGTCGTGACCATGACGAGGCGCACATCTGCAAAGGGCTCGTCGATCAGGACTGTGCGGTCAGGGGCTGACGCATAGGTTCCGGTCCAGCGCTCCTGAACAGGCGGAGCGCTAATGCCAAACACCGCCTTATATTCATCGAGGATCAACTGATCGACGGCTTCAGACGCGAAGGGATCGGGCGTTGGGCCATAGTGGTGGCTGTCACCGACGACCAGACTGCCATCAGCGCTCTGTACCACGATCAGGTGAATGCCGTTGGCCAGTTGATCGGCCTGCTCGGTCTCTAGTCTGGAGCGCACCGCTTGAGCCTGCGGCAAGGCACCGTAGCCCGCATAGCGCACAAGGCCCAAATCGGACATGACCGCGCCCGACAGTCTAAAGCCGGGGTCCGCCAGCCGAAGCATCTGCAATTTGCAGCGGGTAACCCCATAGGCCGCAACCCGCTCTGGAAAGAGGCTGATCAAATCGTCGCCTGGACAGACCGCGACGCAATCGGCCTCAATGACGCCTTTGGTCGTGATGACCTTGCCGGTTTCGACACCAACCACAGCGGTTTGGCGAAGGAAGGTGACGCCATAATGATCTGCTAACCAGGCCGCCACGGCTGGAATGGCTTGGCGCGATTCGACCCGCACCTCATGGGGACTCCAAAGGCCGCCCAAAAGCTCAGAGCCAGCCAGATAGCCGTGATCGGCCTTAAGCGCCTTTGCGTCCAAGATCTGACAGCCCTCACCCATTTCGGTCTCAACAAATGCCTCGAGTAGGTCCATGCTTTGGGGACGACGCACCGCCATGATCAGTCCGCGATGGATCAGGTCGATCCCGGCGGCCGTGGCCACCTCCACCCAAACGTCGCGCGAGCGCTTGGCCCTTGCCCACATATCACCGCGTTCTTGACCAGTTATGGTGATGAAACCGAAATTTCGCACCGAGGCTCCATTGGCCTGGGCATCGCGATCAATGACAATGACCTGCTTTCCGCGCCTTGCCGCAGCCAGGGCCGTCGCCAATCCAACAATGCCTGCGCCCACCACTGCAAGATCATAGGAACGCGGCATGGGGATGGATTTCCAAACGAAAGGATGGGACGATTCTTAAGGCGCTGTTTTTAGCTCAGATCTGTGACAAACCTAACCCTACTGCCGCGCGCCTGTCATGGAATCAAACCAAAAAGGTGTCACAAGCCAATCGGTTCAAGCTGCTACCCCAAGATTTTGCCGGAGACCTAGCCTTGACCACCCCCACTGTGAACGACAAAATTAGGCGCAGCTTGGTTCAAGCCAATCCTATCGTCTTTACCCTCATTGCCGGGCTGGCGGGCTTTTGCGCCTATTTTTCCATGTATGCGTTCCGCAAGCCGTTCTCCGCGGCGACCTTTGAGGGGGTAGACGGCTGGACCTTCGTTCTCGATTACAAGATCGCACTGGTCTTGGCGCAGGTGGCTGGCTACGCGCTCTCCAAAATGATCGGCATCAAGGTCATTGCCGAGATGGACCCCGTACGCCGGGCCGGTGCGATCTTGGTCCTGATTGGGCTATCTTGGCTGGCCTTGGTGGCCTTTGCCCTCATCCCCGCGCCGTGGAACGTGGCAGCTCTATTCTTCAATGGCTTACCGCTCGGCATGATCTTTGGCCTGGTCTTTGGTTTCATGGAGGGGCGCCGGGTCTCAGAAGTCCTAGGCGCCATGCTCTGTTCCAGCTTCATCCTGTCCTCGGGCGTCGTCAAATCCATCGGCGTGCTGATGATGACTTCGGGCCATGTCAGTGCCTTTTGGATGCCCGCGGCTGTGGGTTTGGTGTTCATGCCGCTTTTGGCGGTCTCGGTTTGGATCTTGAGTCTACTGCCGCCGCCGTCCGCAGAAGACGAGGCGCAGCGCACGACTCGCGCCCCCATGAACGGAAAAGAACGGGTAGCCTTTCTTCGCCGATATGCGCCGGGTCTGATTTTGCTCGTACTGGCCTATGTGATGCTGACGGCCTTTCGCGATTTTAGGGACAATTTTGCCGCTGAGATCTGGACGGCGCTGGGCTTTGGCAAGACCGCCAGCGTCTTTACCGCCAGTGAGGTACCCGTCGCGGTGATCTCATTAGCCGCCTTGGCGGCCGTCATGACGGTTCGCGATAATCTAAGGGCCCTTTTGGTTATCCACGGCGTCGTGGTTTTAGGCTTCATGCTGCTAGGCCTGTCGACCCTGGCCTTCCAATCTGGGCTTCTTTCACCGCTCACCTGGATGATCCTGGCCGGAGCAGGTCTCTATATGGCCTACACACCCTTCAACGCGATGCTGTTTGACCGTTTGGTGGCGGTCAGCGGACAGGTCGGAACGGCTGGATTTTTGATCTATGTGGCCGACTCATCGGGCTATGCCGGAAGCGTTGCGCTCCTGCTCTGGCGCAACTTTGGGGGCGTCACGCTCGATTGGCTGCAGTTCTTTATTCAAGCCGCCTATGGCACCAGCATCATAGGGGCGATCCTCGTCACAGCGGCGGGGTTCTATTTTCATCATCGTCAAAAATTGCTGACAAAATAGCCTTCGTCTGCTCACCCAAGGTCGGGGCCCGATGGCCAGCCATCCTTTGGCCATTGATCATTACGGGACTGGCCAACATGTGCAGGCCGCCCGGCTTGGCCGGATGGGCGACAATGTCCCTCATGCCCACCTCCGCCACGAAGGGATTGTCCAAGGCCGATTTGAGATCCTTGACCGGCGCAAAAGGCACCTGACCGGCAAAGAGATCGCTCCAGTCCTGCGCCTTGCGGGTCATAAAGAGGTTGTCCAAAGCTGTCGTCAGTTCGGCTAGGTTTGCATGGCGCGCGGGACTGTCGGCAAAACGAGGATGAACCTCCAGATCACCTCGTCCTGTGAGCGCACAAAATAGGCTCCAGAACTTAGGCGTCTGACACATCAACAGGCCCCAGCCATCGGCAGTCCTGACCAGCTGCGACGGCGCGATAGAAGGGTGGGCTCCGCGCGCCAATCGCTCAGGCTCATAGCCCTCATTCATGGCCCAAACGGCGGGGTACGAGGTTTGGTGAAGAGCAACATCGAACAGGGATACATCCACATCGCAGCCCTCGCCCGTACTGCGAGCGCTCAAGATCGCCGAAACAATGCCAAGGGCAAAGACCGATCCGGTCATAAAATCGACCATCGACAGTCCAAGCCTTGTCGGCGGCCCATCCGGCTCGCCGGTCAAGCTCATCATCCCGCTTTCAGCCTGCATCAGATAGTCATAGCCCGGCCAGTTGGCCCGGCTATTGTTGCGGCCATAGGCTGACAGGTGGGCACAAACGATCGACGGCTTAATAGCCTTTAGATCCTCATAGGTCAGGCCCAACTTGCCCGGCTTGTCGCCGCGAAGATTATTGACCACGGCATCGGCGCCCGCGACCAGCTTTTCAAAGATCGCGCGGCCCTCAGGGGTCTTCAGCTCTAGGGCCAAAGAGGACTTGGACCGCGAGAAGGTTTGAAAGAAGGCTGTGTCGCCCTGCCCCAAAAAATAGGGTCCAACTGAGCGGCTAACATCGCCGCCCATCGAAGGCGCCTCTATCTTAACGACCTCGGCGCCCAGTTCAGCCATCAGTTGCGTGCCATAGGGCCCCGCCCCATAGAGCTCGACGGCAAGGATACGGACACCGGCCAGGGGGCGTTTCATAAAAGGGTCCTTGATGCTCTAGCCGATGACGTCGGTCATGGGCCAAAGCAGCTATAGGATAGGCAAGCTCAATGGCCAATAGTGCGGCGGCTGCGCACCCTTGGAATGGGTGAGCCAAGCCGGCGATGTTTAAAGGCGCTAATGGCTAGGCGTGGCCGGATGGCAAAAAGGCCGAGCCAAACCAGCCACACCACCCCATAGCGCAAAACACTATAGACAGAGCGGCTAAGGCCCAAAAGGTCGGACGAAAGGCTGGGACGGTTGAGGGTGAGGTCGAACATGTTCGGGTCTCCGTGTGAACGAATTCCCTTATGAAGGTGCCTTACGTCAATTTCGGACGCCGTCTTCAGGCGTCAAGGCAAGTGCTGCCAATTTCAGCTGTTCGGCCAGAACCGATCTTAGACGATCAGGCGCAAGAATGCGGATCTTGTCGCCCCAACTGAACAGATGCCAAGACAGTTCGGTCATACCGCTGGCCCGAAAGGCGATGGTCACCGAGCCATCAGGGTTTTGGGTCACGCTCTGGTGGCTATGAAAGCGCCAGCGCAGCGCATCTTCTGCGCCATGGGGCAGGATCTTGAGAACCACATCCTCCACATCATCTTGATAGATGCCAAAGCTCTGGTCAGCATAGTCTTGCAATAAAAAGTCTTTAGGCGGACTGGCGGGCACATCAAGGACCTCGATTTGCCCCATGCGATCGAGCCGCCAATTGCGCGGAAGACCAACGGGCTGGCCAGGGACTAGCTCTGCAGCGACCAGATAGTTGCTGCGGCCAAACAGAAGACCAAAGGGCACCACATCGCGCATTCGCCCTGGTGTGCTGCCGCCATCATAGCGAAGCCGAAGGGCGCGCATGGACTTGATGGCGTCGCGCACACGCGCCAGAACTTCATCCTCTTCAAAGGGGCGCGGCCCCGCCTGAACCGCGATAGTTTCGGCCTGAAGCAGGGCTTCAACATCAGGAGCTAGGCGGCGGCGAACCCCAGGGCGCATCGAGGCCATTAGCTTGGCTTCCAAGGTTGCAAGCGCACCCGCCCGATTTTGCGCGCCAGAACTGCTGAGCGCTTCAGAAGCAGTTCGAAGCGCCGCGAGCTCTTCAGCCGTCGGGGCTTGGAAAAGACCGTCCAGGCCAGAGGGAATGCGAAAACGGCGGGTTGGGGGATCGTCAATATCTTCCATCTGCGGGAACACTTCGCGCACAGCATCGCGCATACGTTCAACCGTGCGCCGCCCGACCTCTAGCCGCGACGCCATCTCATCAAGGGTCAAGCCTTCGGCGGTTCCAGCCAGCATCCTGGCGAGGGTCAACAGACGCTGGGCCTTATCATGTCGCATGGGGCACTCCAGATGATACGTCCGAATTTGACGCATATGGTGCCCATAAGGTCAAGACCAAACCTCGTGACCTCAAGAAAGCCCCCCATGGCCCCCAATAAGCGCTTCGCCTCGACCTACAGACCCGCCAAGGCTGCAACCTCGGTCAGGTCTCGCCTAACCGGCGCGATTATTGACGCGGTCTTGCGCCATGCCGACCTTCACGAAGATCTTGGCTGTGGGCGCACGCTCATGCGGATCAGCCCCAAAAGGCTTGGCGATATTCAAGTGCGTTCGGCTCTGGGCAACCAGTTGGACCGCGCCCTAGGGGTCAGCATCATCTGGAATGAACGCGAAGGCGAAATCCTGCGGGTTCTGGACCGGCCAGCAGGTCACTATGCGGCCTAACCTAGGCCTGACCATCCAAGGCTGCGATGAGGGCCCGCAAGGCTTCTTCGGCAAAGGCCTGCATATTGGCGCGCCGATCTGGGCTTGCGGTCTCAATCGTTAAGACCCGTTCTACCGGTCCGCTAACCGCGATGCAGCTATGGCCAGCCGCATCGCCGTAGGGGTTTCCGGTTGGCCCGGCCGCCCCTGTTTCCGACAGGCCCCAATCGGTGCGAAACCGCTCCTTAGCGGTTCGAGCAAGCAATAGGGCATAGGGTTCACTGGACGAGCGCATACCTTCCACCGCATCGGCTTCGAGGGCCATTAGCTTGCGCCGCGCCCGGCCCGTATAGACCACAGCGCCGCTCAGGAAATAGGCCGAAGCACCCGGAACCGCCAATAGGGCCGCCGACAGAAGGCCGCCGGACGACGATTCTGCCACCGCGATGGTTTGTTTGCGATCCTTAAGCCGCTGACCGGCCTCTTCTCCCAAGCGCCAAAGCTCGTTCATCGTCATAATCTCCCGTCGGCAACGCCACTATTGACCCGTTCAAGGGTTTTTACATGATTTACGCTAAGCTGCGCGAAAGCTTACAGGAGAGCAATAGGATGACCTTCGATGAGTCGACCACGCGCCGGGTGGTGCAAAACGTCCGGCTTCTCGAGCGCCTGTTCAACGAGGCACTCGCCTATCTCGACGGGGAGGCCCGTCAGCAAGGTGTTCAAAGGGCAAGGGATGCCGGCAGCGAGGCCGGTGACCTGTCGAGCCTTTCAGCCGACGAAGCGGTCTATCTTGTCCGGGCGCTGGCCTGTCTATCGACCCTGACCAATATTGCCGAAGATGTTGCAGGCCGTCGTCAGTTGGACGACGGACAGTCGGGCGGCCTTCCTGCCACCTTGACCGGTGCCATAGCCCTAAAAGAGCGTGAAGGCGTATCGGAGGCAGACATCCAGTCCGTGTTAAACACGATGCGCCTGACCCCGGTCCTGACTGCGCACCCCACAGAGATGCGCCGCGCTTCCGTGGTCGACCGCGAATTTGAAGTCGCTCGCATCTTGGCTCTGCGTCGCCATAGCCTGCCGCGAACGCTGGATCTGTGGACGCAGGATGAACTGTTCCGCGCTATCGCCCTTCTTTGGAAGACACGGCTTCATCGTCCCGACCGCATTACAGTCAGTGATGAGATCGACAATACGTTGGGCTTTGTGCGCCGGGCGATCCTGCCCGCGCTGGTTCGGCTCTATAGCGATTGGGATCGTGATCTACCCGAACAGGCCCCCTTCCCTCTTGTGGTTGGCCTAGGATCTTGGATTGGCGGCGACCGTGATGGCCACCCGCATGTGGATGAAGTGACCTTAAAACTCGCCCTCGCCGAACAGGGCCAAGTCATCTTCGCCTGGTATCTTGAACAGTTAGATCAGCTCGAAACGGAATTGACCCTGTCGGTCACCTTGGCCCCCGTCTCTGACGAGGTCATGGAATTGGCGAGGCGCTCAGCCCAACATTCGGTCCACCGGGCCGATGAGCCCTATCGAAGGGCCCTGACCTATATTCACGACCGGGTTTTGGCCACAGCTGAGCAACTTAAGGCCTCCCCAATCGGCGCCCCCAAGGCCGCTGCCCAGGCCCAGGCCTACGGCGCTGTGTCCGAACTGGTGCATGATCTGTCGATCGTTCGCGATAGCCTAATTGCCCATGGCGGTGAACGCTTGGTGGGAACCACCCTCAAGGTCTTGCTGCAGATTGTGCGTTGCTGCGGCTTCCACCTTCTATCGCTCGATCTTCGGCAAAATTCTGACGTCCATGAACGGGTGATGGCCGACCTCTTTGCCCAATCCCCAACACCAATCGACTATCTTGCGCTTTCAGAGGATCAAAGGATCGAGCTTCTGATAGAACAGCTCTCCGACGAGCGCGTCCTGCGATGGCCCTTTGCGTCCTATTCACCCGAAACCAAGCGTGAGCTTCGCATTTTAGACGCCGCGGCCGAGACGGTATCGGCCTATGGACCAGAAGCCATCGGCGCCTATGTCGTTTCGAAGGCCGCGTCCGTCTCTGACATTCTTGAACCCTTGGTCCTGCTTAAACAGGCTGGACTTGTCTTTGGCGGTGCCGCCCCCCGGTCCATGCTTGGCGTCGCGCCCCTCTTTGAAACCATTGGCGACCTGGAAGCCGCCCCCGCTATTATTGATCGCTGGCTGAAACTACCGATTACACGGTCCTTGCTTGGACCAAAGGCGACCCAAGAGGTGATGTTGGGCTATTCGGACAGCAATAAGGACGGGGGCTACACCGCCTCGCGTTGGTCATTGCACCGGTCGTCGTCCGACATTCTCAAGGTTTGCGACCAGCAGGGCGTGGGCCTGCAGCTGTTTCATGGCCGAGGTGGGTCGGTCGGACGCGGCGGCGGGTCGAGTTTTGCCGCCATCCTTGCCCAGCCCGCAGGAACGGTGCGCGGCCGCATGCGCGTTACCGAACAGGGCGAGATGATCGCCCGCAAGTTCGGCGATGAGGTTTCGGCGCGCAAATCCTTGGACAGTGCCTGCGCCGCCGTCTTCTTGGCCACCCTTCGCCAAGAGGGTGACACGACCTCTACCGCACTGGATGCAAGGTTTGGCCCGGCCATGAACGCCATTACCGATGCCTCGTGCGAGGCCTATCAGGATCTGGTCTATCGCGACCCTGCCTTTGCGGGCTTCTTTCGCACCGCCACACCCATCTTAGAAATCATTGAGCTCAAGATCGGCAGTCGCCCAGCCTCCCGCACCAAATCGGGCCGGATCGAAGACCTGCGCGCCATTCCTTGGGTCTTTAGCTGGTCGCAGTCGCGGTTTATGTTGCCCGGATGGTACGGCTTCGCGTCAGGCGTCAAGGCCGCAAAGATCAGCATCGGCCAACTGAGCGATATGGCCCAGGGCTGGGGCTTTTTGGACACCTTTCTGGCCAATATGGAAATCGCCTTAGCGCAAAGTGATATGGAGATGGCCAAGGCCTATGCCGGTCTTGCCCCAGATCGCGCCCATGGCGAACGGATCTATGGCACCATCGACAGTGAATGGAAGGCGACAGAGGATCTGATCCTCAAGGTCCGAGGCGTAACAACCCTCTTGCAAAGCCAGCCGGACCTTGCCGCCTCAATCGCCCTATCAAAACCTTGCCTTGATCCGCTTAACCGATTGCAGATCGAGCTCTTATCTCGGCGGCGGCGAGGCGAAAATAGCGAGGCTGTTCAGCTTGGCATTCAATTGACCCTCAATGGCATTGCGGCAGCCTTGCGAAACACAGGTTAAGGCGGCGCAGCTCAAATAGGGCTCGCGGTTTGCGCAAATCGCGACCTTGGGTTAGGTTCAAATCCGAAACCCGCAAAGTGTCATGAAACCCAAATCAAAACAGCGAAAGTCCGCCCCCGCGACCGCGCGCGGAGTCGCGTCTATTGAAGAGGCAACCCAATGGTTTGCCCGTCAAAACATCGAAGAGATCGAATGTTTCGTGCCTGACCTGGCCGGGGTAGCACGCGGCAAGATCATGCCGGTGCGCAAGTTCCTCAATGGCGGGACCATGAATCTGCCCATGTCGGTCTTCTATCAGACCATCACCGGCGATTTTCCAGACCTTGAGGGTCTAATTGGCGCGGTCCAGGCCGATACGGATATTTTTCTTGTCCCCGATTTTGCGACCCTAGCCACCGTCCCGTGGGCTCAGGACCCAACCGCGCAGGTCATTCACGACGCCTTTCATCCCGATGGTCGGCCCGTCGATGAGAGCCCGCGCCAAGTCTTGCGCCGGGTGCTGTCGCTTTACCGCGCCAAGGGATGGGAGCCGGTTGTCGCGCCAGAGTTAGAGTTTTATCTGGTCGAGAAGAATGTCGACCCAGACTATCCCCTCAAACCGCCAACGGGCCGGTCGGGACGGCCAGAAACCGGCCGTCAGGGCTATTCGATCTCAGCGGTCAATGAGTTCGATGCCCTGTTCGAGGACATGTACGAATATTCCGAACGCCAGGGCCTTGAGATCGACACCCTGATCCACGAGAGCGGTGTTGCCCAGATGGAGATCAATCTGCGGCACGGCAATGCTTTGGAATTGGCCGATCAGGTCTTCATGTTTAAGCGCACCATCCGCGAGGCGGCGATGGAACATGATATCTATGCCACCTTCATGGCCAAACCCATGGCTTCAGAACCTGGTTCGGCCATGCATATCCATCAGTCCATCATTGATCCCATCACGGGCCAAAACCTCTTTTCTGACCCGGACACCGATGGACCAACAGAGCTGTTCTATAGTTTCATCGCCGGACAGCAGCGCTATATGCCGGCGATCATGGCCATCTTGGCTCCTTATGTGAATTCTTACCGCCGGATCAGCAAAGAATCCGGCGCGCCGGTCAATACCCAATGGGGCTATGATAACCGCACGGCGGGTATTCGCATTCCGCCGTCGGACGCCGCGAACCGCCGGGTCGAAAACCGCGTGCCTTCCTCCGATGCCAATCCCTATCTGGCCATAGCGGCCGTTCTGGGCGCGGGCTATTTGGGCATGATATCCGCGCTAAAGCCTGAGCCGCCGGTCGATACCGACGCCAATCTTCGCGGCGTTGAACTGCCGCGCAGCCTGATTGAGTCGGTAGAATTGCTAAACTCGTGCGTTCCGGTGCGCGAAATTCTGGGCGGCAGCTTCATCGACGCCTATTCGCGGGTCAAACTGGCCGAATATGACGCCTTCATGCGCACGGTCAGCCCTTGGGAGCGCGAATTCCTGCTGCTCAACGTCTAATCCCTATGGCAGCGCGCAACCAAGGCCATCCGGCGACCTCTTGGTACGCCCAAACGGCAAACCCGTTTCCCAATCTTGCGTCCTTAAAGGGCGAACACCGCACAGAGGTCTGCATCATTGGTGCGGGCTATACGGGACTAGGTGCAGCCCTGCGCCTTGCCGAACAAGGCGTTCCCACAATCGTCTTGGAGGAGGCGCAGGTCGGCTCCGGTGCGTCGGGTCGCAATGGTGGCCAGATCCATACGGGTCAAAGACGTGATCAATATTGGCTCGAAAAGACGGTCGGGCCAGATGATGCCATGGCCCTTTGGACCCTCGCGCAGGAGGCCAAGGCCCATCTGCATGGGCTGATTGCGCAATATGCCATCGCCTGTGATCTAAGGCCCGGAATGATAGAGGCGCGTCATAGACCGATCGGCGAGGACCACGACCGCGCTTGGCGTGACCATATGGCCACGCGCTACGGCTATGAAGAGATCTGTCTGATCGACAAGGACGCGCTGGCCTATGAGCTGGGTTGCGACACCTATTTTGGAGGAACGGTCGATCAAGGGGGCGGACATCTTCATCCGCTCAATTTTGCGCTTGGCCTTGGGCGGGCCACCTTAAAGAACGGCGCCCAGATTTTCGAACGCTCGCGGGCCCTATCTTGGCGTAAGACCGCTAAAGGCATGGAGGTCACCACCCTTGAGGGCACGGTGATGTGCCAAAGACTGATCCTGACCGGTGATGGCTATAGTGATGGGCTATCCCCCACCATTGATGCCCAGGTCATGCCCATCAACAACTTCATCTTGGCCACCGCGCCCTTAGGCGAGCTTGCCGACGAGATCATTCGAAGCGACGCGGCCGTCGCCGATAGCCGCTTTGTCATAAACTATTTCCGCAAATCCCCAGATGGGCGGCTCTTATTTGGCGGCGGCGAGAACTATTCGCCCTGGTTCCCCTCAGACCTTGCGCGGTTTGTGCGGCACCACATGCTCAAAGTCTATCCAAGACTCGCCGACGTGCCGATCACCCATGCTTGGGGCGGCACGCTCGGTATCACTATGAACCGCACGCCCTATGTCCGAGCCCTTGCGCCCGGGGTTGTCATCGCTGCGGGCTATAGTGGCCAAGGCGTGATGCTCGCACCCTATTTTGGCAAGCTCTTAGCCGACGCAAGCCTTGGCGAGATGTCTGGCCTTGATCTGCTATCGCGATTGCCCGCCCCGCCCTTTCCCGGCGGCAGGTTCTTGCGTTGGCCGGCACTGGTCGCCGGCCTCAGTTGGTATGCCATGCGTGACCGGCTCTAATCCTTAGGCTCAATGTCTTCGAAAAAGGCCGCTATAAGGCTAGAGATCATCTGAGGATTGCGAAAGGCGACCAGTCCGGCGACAGTGGCGACGGCTGCGCTGACTAAGGGTTTGTCTCGCATCAGAGCCAAGAGCGAAGTCAATAGGGGTACCGCCTCGGGCGCAGCCTGAACCGGTTTGGCCACAGGCGCTACGGAACGGACGGCCACAAGGGCAACGATTAAGGCTAAAAGGGCAAAAAGGCCTGCAATCGAGGCAGAGGCCATGGCTTCGCCCCACAGGCTGCGCAGAACCACAAACAGGCTAAAGGCGCCCGCGACAAGGCTGACCCCGGCGCTTACAGCAATGATCACCGTTGTGGTCAGGGCTTGAAAGACCGTCTTGAGGATCATTGACGCCGTCCACTATTCAGCAACAGACCCACCACAATCCCAACCCCCAGGGCGAGGGCCGTTGCGGTCAGGGGATGGTTGCGCACCTGCTCGGAAACATAGGTCTGGGTCGCTTCAAGCTGATCTTCGGTGCGCTCGATCATGGGCTTGGACTGGGCGTTCAGCCGCTTCAGTCCCTTACGAAAACCATTTTCGATACCATTGATCAGGTCGGCCAGAGCCGCCTCCATGACCGGTCCCGTTGGGATCTCCGTCTTAGGGCTATCCGGTTCAGTGGACATGTCGATCCTCATTCAAAGGGCTTAGCATCAAACCGATTTCATCCTAGGCTCTTCGATAGGAAGACGCCAAGGGCACTACTTCACCTTGCTTGGGGCAAATGGCGCAATCTCAGGCCTATTGGCTCACCGCCATCGGGTTATCATCGGCATTTCGATCGATCAACTTGGCGTAAGGGTCGACCCCGGCAAATTTGGGTAAGCTCGGTACCGTCAGGACAATGGTCTGAACGCCCGAGCGCAAGGGCACGGACTTGAAGGCCAATATTTTTGATCGATCAAAGTCCTTAGCCTCTGGTTTGACCATAAAGAGCCCGACATCCACCGCTTCGGCCATAGGAACCGCCGTTTCCTTACCCTGCCCATCGGCAGTCAGCTTTTTGGCGTCGACGGTAAGGGCAAGGTCATACTGACCGTCCTTTCGTTTGGTGGCGAGCGCCTTGGTGGTCTTAATGTCAAAGATGGTGACCTTCTCAAACAGGTCGGTAATCAGATCTTGTTTGTCTGCTGGGGCCTCAGCCCTCAGGGCTGCCACAAGATCAAGGGACGTCGGATAGGGCGCGGCCTTAAAGCCATATTTGGCCAGCAGCACGCGTAAGGCGCGGTTAATGGCCGCCTCACCGATCTCGTCCTTGAGGCGGTACATGACCAAAGCGCCCTTGCGATAATGAATATAGGGCTGATTTTCCACGCGGATCAAAGGCAGTTCTTCAATGGCCTCCGTGCCACGGCTGCGCAGATAGCTGTCGAGCTCATATTTGAGGAACTTGCGGATCTTCTCCGGGCCATAGAGCTTTTCCATGACCATGAGGGCGGAATATTGCGCCAAGGTTTCGGAGAGAACCGTTGATCCCTGCTGATCCGCGCCAATGATCTGATGGGCCCACCACTGGTGCGCCAGTTCGTGGGCGGTCACATAGGTGACGAGATCTATCTTTTCGGGGTCCTTATAGTTGGCAATGAACCCTAGGCCTTCAGAATACGGGATGGTGTTGGCGAAGGACTGCGCAAATTGCGCATAGTCCGGGAATTCGAGAATGCGCGCCTGCCTGAACTGATAGGGACCGAACTGAGCCTGATAATAGTCCAGCGAAAGCCTCATGGCCTTCATCATCCGGTCAATGTTCCACGGATGTTGGGCATCATAATAGATCGCCAGATCGACGCCGCGATAGGTTTGCGACTTGACCTGATAACGGGCCGATTGGATCGAGAAAAACTGCAGGATGGGGGCTTCAGTCTTGAACCGAACCGTGCGCCGTCCCTCAGATAGCTTCTCCGACACCCGATAGCCGGGTGCGATGGGGGTTTGATCGGCGTCGGTCGTGACCGTTATGTCGGCCTGGACCCAGTCAGAGTCGTGGCGCAGATAGTGATAACCTCGCGACGAGACATCGCCGAGCTTAGCCATCCGCAATTCAGAGGGCAGACCATATTTTCGCCGTTTGCTGCGATCGGTTAGGAGCGGCGCGCGGCTGACGCCGAATCCCGGCGCTATTTCTTGGTCATTGATGAAGGTGCCATTGTCGACAAGGCTGGTCCCCAGCCCACTATTTTTAAAGCCCTTCTGTTCCAAGGTGGTTGTGAAGGATAGGCTACGTCTTTCACCGGGTTGAAGGGGCATGTCGAAACTGAAAATCCGATAATTGTACTGATCGTAGGTCTTTTTGGGCCGAGCGCCCTCAATGGCGAGCGCATCAATCTGAAGGTCGCGATTGAACTGCACATGCATTTCACGCAAAGGCGCGTTTGTGCGGTTTTCAAACCGATAGACGCCATTGGTTACCAGGCGATGCTGATGGGGGTGAATATCGACATCAAGGGTCACATCAAAGATCCGGGGCTGTGCGACCTTTTCAAACCCTAGCAGGTCCTTTTCATAAGCCGCCTGCCACTTTTCATCGTCTAGGTTGGTGCGGTAGCTGTTCCAGACATTGGTATTGATAAAGACATAGCTTCCCGCTCCGACAAAGACCGCCAAAGCCGCGCCAAGAACAAGTCCCGCCCTCCCCTTTAGGCGCGCGCCAAGACGGCGCAGCCTGGGCATGAGACGTGTATCCACCCCCCGTCGCCAAAGGGCATAGGACAGCACGCAAAGAATGAGGGCAAAGGCGGTCCAATAGAGACGAAGCCAGGCATTGGCGACCCAAAACTGTCCCTGCCCGTTCATGTCGGACAGGGGCACGAAGGGTGCAGCCCCATAGCGATAGAGCATGTGCTCCCAGCCCAAACTGGCCATGACCTGTCTGGAGATCAAATAGATCACCATCAAGCCCCATCCGACAAACTTCTGGGGCGATAGGGTCTGCAAAAAGACCGCAAGGATCGCGATCAGCAAGAAGCTCACGGCGTCTGGAATGACCAGCCACTGGAGATATTTCCCAATCTCAAAACTGAAATACCCCTTGATCGCCTGCATGGCGACAGCGGTCATGACGCCAACGGCTAAGGTCGAGATCAGCACGAGGGTTATGGCGAGGGTCTTGGGCACAAAGAAGGCCCAATCTGGGATTGGGGTCGCGTCAATTATCTCATGGGTGCGCCGGTCGCGTTCGCGCCAAACCAGCTCCCCCGCATAATAGATCGCAACAATGATTGGGATGATGCTGAAGGCATTTTCGAGGGTCGAAATCATTACCCGGGTCACCGGATAGATGGTTCCGCCATAGAGGTCATTGGCATACCAAAGTGAGGCCCCGGCATTAACGATGCCGAGCGCCAACAGCACGCTATAGGCAGGGCTTAGAAAGACTTGGCTGAGTTCCAAGTGGGTCCGAACCAAGAGTAGGGTCCAGCCCGATTGGGCATCATATTGTGGGGCTGGAAGAGGGCCACTGCGGGGCGATGGTGCCGGATCATTGGCACCTTCAGCAACCATCCCTTTGGGCCGCCGCGCAGCGGGGGCTTCAAACCGAAAAAGACTATAGGCTAGGGCCAAAAAGCCTGCCGATAGGGCGAGGCTAAAGACCCTGTTCCACATTAAGAGCCCGCTCAGGGCGGGCGTTAAGAGATTGCGGTCTGCCGCTGTCCAATATTTGGACGCGAGCCCATAGGCCGCCAATCCAAAGGGCTCGAAGAGGGCGACACCTGGCTCAAACTGAGGCTTGTCGAGCAAGATCGTTGCCGTCAAATAGGTGACGAAGAAGGCCACAACACCGACGTAGGTTGCCATCATCGACCGCGTGATCGTAGCGACAGAAAAGAATACAGCGCTGGTTAAAAGGATCGCGGGAAGGGCCAAGACCCCATAGGCAAATCCATAATCCTGGAAGCGATTGGGTCCCAAGGTTTCCACATCCACCCAAGGCATTAATGATCCAAGGAAGAAAGCCAGTGGAACACTCAGATAGGCCAATGCCGCTGCGGCAACGCCGCCGCTAAATCGGCCGAGCAAATAGTCGGCTTTGGTGACCCTTGTTGACCGGATGATCGGACCAAACCCGGTCTCGTCATCGCGTACCACTACATTTGCCACGAAGGCCGCCGTCACGAACATATAGAATAGTGAAAGGATCAGGTGGGTCTGAGCAATCGCAAATGGCGAATTGCGATGAACATTTCCTCCCGATCCAATATGAACCTGGTCGATCGTGACCGAGCCAAAGGTCAGAAGAAAAAAAAATATGAACGCCGCCCAAAACAGCGGCTGTCTAAGCTGGTAGCGAAACTCAAAGGTCGCAATCTTGCCAAACATCGATCAGGCCCCCGGTTCAAGCCACGCGGCGCGAAGCAGAGACGACGGAGAAATAAACATCCTCTAGCCCGCCCAACACCGGTTCAAACCCCTCACCAGGCGGCGTATCGGCCAGAACGTGTACGACCGTAGCGCCCGCAAAAAGCCGCGTTGAGATGACCTCATGATCCTTTCGAACCGCCTCAAGATTCTGACGATTGATGGTTTTTTTCCAGACCCGGCCCTTGAGGCTCTCAATAAGTCCGAGCGGCGCGCCTTGGCTAAGGATCCGGCCCTCGGCCAATATGGCCATCGACGGGCAAAGGTCCGCAACATCTTCAACAATATGGGTCGACAATATCACCACGACATTTTCGCCGATCTCGGCCAAGAGGTTGAGGAACCGATTTCGTTCTTCCGGATCAAGGCCAGCAGTAGGCTCATCGACAATGATCAGGCGAGGATCACCGATCAGGGCCTGCGCAATACCAAAGCGCTGACGCATACCCCCTGAAAATCCTGCCAAGGCCTTGTGACGTACCGTCCAAAGATTGACTTGGTTGAGAAGGGCCTCAACCGTCTCCTTTCGTGCGGCCGGTTGGGCCACACCTTTTAGAACTGCCATATGGTCAAGCATGTCATAGGCCGACACGCGGGGATAAACGCCAAAGTCTTGGGGCAGGTACCCCAGTTGACGGCGCAGTGCCTCTGGATCGGCCAACAGATCGATCTGATTAAAACGCAGATGGCCAGATGTGGGGGTCTGTAAGGTCGCAATGGTCCGCATCAAGGTGGACTTGCCCGCGCCATTGGGTCCCAAAAGACCGAACATCCCATTGGGGATGACCAGATCGATGCCGCGCAGGGCATGGGCGCCGTTCGGATAGATGTGATTCAAATTCTCGATGATCAACATGGTCAAGGGTCCTGTCGGCCGGGTTTACCCACAGCCGTCACGATTTTCGCGCCAACCGTAAATTTTATCGTGGCGCGGGGTGACGATGGCATCAAGTTAAACAAGGGTAACCTGAGCCCTTAGAGGCTTTACCCAGCGTCGGAAGTCCCTAATCTGCTGCCATGTCCAGCTTTGCATTTCCCCCGTCCCCTCGCCCCGTTGTTCCTGTTGAAGGAACCTCTGCGGCTTTCCCGGTCCGCCGCATTCTTTGTGTTGGGCGAAACTATGCGGCCCATGCCCGGGAGATGGGCGGCGACGAGCGCGATCCGCCCTTCTTCTTTTCTAAGCCTGCGGACGCGGTTTTCATATGTCCGCCCGGACAATGTGTCACCCTCCCCTTACCTTCTGCGACGTCAGATCTGCACCATGAGGTCGAACTGGTCGCCGCCCTGTCGACCGGAGGCTCAAACCTAACGCCCGAGCAGGGTCTCGCTTGCGTCTATGGCTATGCCGTGGGCGTCGACCTTACGCGCCGAGATTTGCAAAATGGCTTTAAGGCCAAGGGTCAGCCCTGGGATGCGGCCAAGGGTTTTGATCTTTCAGCGCCCATAAGCCCCATTCGCCGCACAGCCAACATCTTCTTGCCTCAAGATGGCATTGGGCAAACTGTCGGTAGAATATGGCTGACGGTTGCGGGCCAGACCAGACAAGATGGACAACTTGGGGACATGATCTGGTCCGTCGGTGAAACCATTGCGCAGGCCTCTCGGCTTTGGACCTTGGCGCCAGGAGATCTGATATTTACGGGAACGCCTGAGGGCGTGGGGCCCATTAGGTTGGGTGAGCCTGTGGTGGCGGGTATCGACGGCGTCGGTCAAATAGCGTTTGAATTTACGCCGGGCTAAGAGGGCAGCGCTATTTCGGGTCAGGTTTAGACAATTGTAGGGCGGCTGAGGCCTAGCGCTTGGTTCGGCCGGCTCTTTCGTCGGCAATACCCCTAGTTAGGGTTTGGTTCCAGATTGGTCCTTTAGGCGTTGAAGTGGGAGTAGAGTCCGCCCTTTGGGTCAGTATCGGCAGACGCGTGCGGTGATCAACAGGTTGGTTGCGCAGAGCCCATATCTGACCCACTAGGAAGGGTCACAGCCGTTTGGTTATGTTAAGGCTAAGATCTTGCGCCCGATTTTTGGCTCACTATCTGTAAGGGCCATAGTTGGAGGAGTGAATTTCATGGTTAAAGACCTTATTGAAAATAACCGGGCTTGGTCTTTGGCGAAGACTGAAGTCGATCCAAATTTCTTTAAGCGTTTAGCCGCTCAGCAGTCCCCCGAATTTTTATGGATCGGATGCTCTGATAGCCGGGTTCCGGCCAATGAGATCGTCGGGCTGGATCCCGGTGAGCTTTTCGTCCACCGCAATGTGGCCAATCTGGCACCGCCTCAGGACGCGAACTATCTGTCCGTGCTGCAATATGCCGTCGAGGTTCTCAAGGTTAAACATATCATGGTTGTTGGCCATTACGGCTGCGGGGGCGTTCAAGCCGCCGTCGATGGACAGCGCCACGGTCTGATCGATCACTGGCTTCATCCGATCAGGGAAGTGTTCGACGAGTATCGCGGCGAGTTGGAAGCTCTCGAACAAGGTGCTCCGCGTATGGACCGTCTTTGCGAGTTGAACGTCATGCGCCAGGTGCGCAATGTTGCGTCCGATGTCTTTGTGCAGGACGCTTGGCTTGGCGGCCAAAGGATAGCGGTTCACGGCTGGGTCTATTCCCTCAAGAACGGTTTGATTACGGATTTAGGCGCTACGGTCCGATGCCTTAACGATTATAAGCAGATGGTCGGACGCCCCTAAACCGCCTCCTGTTTGGCGTCATCCATTAAGGTTTGGGCGTGGACTTGGCTGCGTTTCGTCGCTCGCGGGCCTTGGTGATCGCGCATTTTAAGGCCCATTTAGCATCAAATCCGACTCGTCCTAGTTTTAGCGAGCTGAGCCGGTTCCTATCGGCTCAGTTTCGCCCCTAGCGGCCGTTATGTGACTTGAGCTTAACGTTCCAAGGGATTTAGGGCCATTGGCCTCTAGGGCCCAGAGAATCGCGTCAATAGGCTTACGGATATCTGTGAGTTAGCAAAAGATACCAAATCGACTTTTAACCGATATCCTTGGATAGTCAAAGATATCTTACGATAGCGACTTGCTTTCTCATGATAATTAAAAGATAACTACAATATAGCTCTAGAAATCCGGTAGATGTCATGTGGTATCTTACGGATATCCCTCAATAGCGATAATCTAGATCAACGTGCCAGGGACCAGACACAATGCCGGTAATCTCTTTTGTTAGTCCCAAGGGCGGGGTGGGTAAGACAACGTCAGCTGTGCTGCTTGGCGGCGCCCTGGCCGATATGGGAGCGCCTGTGACGATGATCGACGCCGACCCCAACCAGCCGGTCTCGTCTTGGGCCAAGCTTCCGGGACGCCCTGAAAACCTAAGGGTCATCAGGGACGTGACCCAAGACACAGTTATCGATGTCATAGAAGAAGAAGCCCAGCGCTCAACCTTTGTCATTTGTGACCTTGAGGGCACAGCCTCGCTAACCGTTTCCTATGCGGTGTCTCGCTCTGATCTGGTCTTGATACCGCTTCAGGGATCACACCTGGACGCGGCCCAAGCTGCACGCGCGGTCAAGCTCGTAAGATCGACGGAAAAGGCGATCGGCCGCAACGTCCCCTTCGCCCTGTTCTTCAACCGGGTCAGCACCGCCATTCAGCCCAGAACCTTTCGCCACATTCGCGACGAGTTTGAAGCCGCAGGCCTGCCTGTCTTGGCCTGTACCCTCCAAGAGCGTGAAGCCTTCCGGGCCATCTTCTCCTTTGGCGGCACCGTCGGCGCACTAACATCGGCGCAAGCGTCCAACCTTCCCGCAGCCTTAGCCAATGTCAGTGATTTCGCTCGCGCCGTCACAAACCGTCTACGCCCGACCGCCGCAACAGCCCAGGAGGCATAAATCATGGCTACGCAGACCCCTGCCCCCGTAAAGACCCGCGTCGCACTGGATCTCAATGATGATAGCGATCTAGACATCGATCTGAGCGGATTTGCGCCGCGGCCAGCCACAGCGCCCAAAGCCCCAACGCCATCAGACGCCCTGAGACAGGCCTCCGAGCGCCAAGGGTTCCACGCTCGCCCTGAAGCGCCCGTAAAGGAACCCGCCCGCTCCAAACCTGGAAAGGCTAAACCGACGCCCATCGAACCGGTTCTACGTCGCCGCACGAGGCCCAAGACGGGGCGTGTTCATCAGCTAAACGTCAAGCTAACCCGCGAAACCATCGAATATGTCTACGATCTTGCCGACACCCGCGGATGGATCGTGGCTGAAGTGATCGAACATGCCTTGGAGCTCTTGAAGGCAACCGCTGAGGGCAAGGCTAAACGATTGCGAGAGCGTTCTTGATATTAGCCCTGCGCCGATTGGGCGCGCGCTTCTACGGCGCGCCCGAACGGAGGGGGAGGGCGTTAAACAGGTTATTTTAATCTGTTAGAACGTTAAGCGGACGAAAAGGTTCATTAATACAAGAGCTAATGACCATATTTCGTCGGTGATACCCCGTATATGCGTCGGTGATACCCCGCTCCTTGCGTCGGCAATCCCCCTTATGGGCGTCGGTGATACCCCGAGTTTCGGCGACCCCTTTATCCCTAAAGTCTCGAACGACGGGCCATCTTGGGGCCTAAGGTAGCCTCCATAATGATCAGGGGGATGGACCGGAAGACTGACTGGCTGAGCGATCCGCTTCAAAATTCAGGTGATTCGCGAATCACCCTGACCCCTGTCCCCGATACCCCTAAGATACCGTCGCCATTACCCCTAAATGGGCGTCGGCGATCCCCCTAATTCATCCGTCCCCGATACCCCTAACTTACCGTCGTCGATACCCCTAAAACCTCGTCCGCAATACCCCTAATCGTGGGCACCCAAAAATCTAGCCTTCAATGAGATCATCATCGTCGTCAAACAGGGCGAACGAAAAAGACCCCTCAGGTTCGGCGCCGCCAACGCCCGGCTTAACCTTGAACTTGGGGGTGACAATCGCCAGCACACGATCATTGCGAAGACCCTTGAGGCTATAACCCTCCGCCTTCATGCCCTTTTCCATCTCTCCGGACGGATCGCGTGCGAGGCCATAGCGATAGTCGGGTAAATTGTCGCGCGCGATGATATCTTTCAGTTCCGCCTTAAACTTACGCAATTCACCCGACACACCGACCTTTTCGGCCAAGCGCGGTAGACTGATCGACCAACTGGCCTGATCACCGCAATGTTTACGGGCCAATTCATAGAGACGTCGCTCGATGCCACCGGTGAGTTGAAAATAGTCCCGGTTTACGGTGAGGACGCGGCGCTCTTTGGTGATGGCGCGGAAGGTCCAGTCGTTAAGGGTCACTTCCACCGCCTTCATACGGCGCTTACCTCCTGGCTTTTCGACCTCAACAACACGAAAATTATCGATCCAACCAAAACCGCGACGCTCACGAACCTCGGCGGCTGAAATGGAGGTCTTTACGGTCGTGCCGCGAAGACGCTCAAGGGCATCGAGAAAGGCATCATAGGCTTTAGCGCCCACCTGACCGGGCTTTGCCCGCCGCGTAACAATCAAAAAGTCGTGGGCCGGGAAACGAACCGTTCGGCTGACCGGTTCACCCCGCTCCATCCGCTCGTTAATTAAGGAGGTCAGATAAATAAGGACATCTCGGTCCCAAACGGTAGCAACACCCTTGTGGCTTGGCGCAACCTCAATGCTGACCCGGCTGTCGCTATAGACAATCGGCTCCATCCGCGGACGTTTGGCCAGCGAGAAGAACGGAAACTCTAGCAGCGCCCGATCTTCTTTGATCGGAGCGTCCACGAGAGCATCTAGGAAGAAGTCAACTTGACCCTTCACGGGAGTCCTTTCGCGAATCGACGACAGGGCGTCTGCAATACCCCTATTGCATCCTGAGTCGGTTCGCGAGTCTCGCATGGTGTAAACCAGCGGGGCTAAGCTTCAGGCCACCGCGCCCCAACGTCCTATATCGAGCGCTGTAGGGTCATCTAAAGCCATATCATCCCAATCCAGATCGGGAAGGGGACTGAGCGCGGCTGCAACAATCGCTGACAATTCCGCCGCTGTCGTTACCCCCACAATCACCGACGAGGCTTCAGGCCGTGACAACGCAAAGCCAAGCGCGGCCTGCAAGGGGTCACTTCGACCTTCGGCGATCATACGTCTAATCCGAGAAAGCCTAGCAGATGCGGCCTGAAGGCTATTGGGCATCCGATCAGGCGGTAGAAACAAAATGCCCTGTAAAAAGATCGATCTGAGCTGAACCTCAATGCCCAATTGCCGGATCTGGGCTAGGGTTCCGTCGATGAGAAGCCGCTGGTCTAGTAGGCTTGCTGGAACCTGAATGATGTCGGGCTTAAACCGCTCGGCAACGCCGAGCGGATCATCCGAGGCATAGACCGATATGCCCACATGCTTGAACAGTCCCTGATCTCTAAGCGTCAAAAGCCTTTGCCAAAGTCCCGGCCCATGGGGGCCAAACAGATCACCGGCCTGTTGCACCATAATCGCATCGGCCTGATGAATCCCCAGACGCAGCAAGGAGGCTCTAGCCTCTTGCTCGATAAAGTCGGGGCCGCGATCGCAGCGCGCGGTCTTGATGACAATTCGAAATCCATTGGGACGTGGCAAATAAGCGCCCACCAGCGCTTCAGCCTGACCAAAGGAAACGGCCGTATCGAGCACGCCAAAACCGGATCGGTCGGCTATTTTCAAAATATCGCTGACCTCGGCCTCTAGCGGCCGGCCGCGCGGATTTGGCCCACCGTGGCCAGCGCTAAACTGCGCTGTACCCAGTCCCAGCTTGGAAAGCAGAGTGCTCATCTGGCCTCGTTTGTCGCTTTGTCGACATTGAACAAGAAAGACTAGTCCTAGATTGCTTAATGAAGCTGTATCGTGGTGCAGTTTTTTGGGACCCGTTTTGTCCTATAGTTGAAAGAGCGTTTGTCATGACCCAGATGTCTGGTCCGCAGCCAGATCCAACACTGCCTGAATGGCCCGACTACGGACTGCTAGAGGATATGCGCGGCCCATTGTTTGCCGCTTTGGGTAAGGGCCAGGCCGTTGTGCTCGCAACGCTCTTTCGTGTTGAGGGCGGCGGCCCGCGTCCTGAAGGCACCCAGATGGTGTTCACCCAGCAGCCAGATGGTGCATTAGAGGTTCATGGCTTCATGTCAGGCGGCTGTGTTGAGGCCGATGTCGCGCGTCACGCCATGGCCGTTATGGTCTCGGGTACACCAATGAGGCTGGTCTATGGGCCGTCGAGCCCATGGCCCGATATCCGCCTTCTGTGCGGCGCAGAGATTGAAATTCTATTGGAACGGATCGCGCCCGGTGACGATGCGTCCCACAGGCTACAAAAGGCCTATCTCGCTCGTCAGTCTGGGGTTTGGATCAGCGATGGAGCCACGCGGCGCTTTGATCTTGGAGCTGCATCGCGCGAGTGCCACTGGACGTCGGAGCCCTTCTCATTGGGCCGGTCTTTTGACCCTATTGCTAGACTAATAGTGATTGGCTCTGACCCGACGGCTTTGGCCATTGCAAGTCTCGGCGTAACGGCAGGGTTTCAAACCTGGTTAAACCGTCCAAAAGGACCATCCACTGCGCCGCCGGTTCCTAGCTTGGGCTATTTACGCCAAGACCCCCAGAGCGCGTTAAACCAAGTTGGATTGGATCCTTGGACCTATGTCGCGATCGCAAGTCACGACGCAGATACAGACCATCCAGCCCTCGTTACGGCACTGAAGTCATCGGCTGCCTATGTTGGTCTCTTGGGCGCACGGCGCAGATTGCCTGAACGTCTGGCCGCCCTTAAGGCCGCCGGGGTTTCAGACGAAGCGATCGCGCAGCTTCATGCCCCGATTGGCATGGACCTTGGGGGCAAGGCCCCTTGGGAGGTGGCGATCAGCGTGCTCGGCGAAATGATCCAGACGCGCCAGAGCAGGATGACAAAGACGTCAAAGGCGGTTTAGCCGTAAGATTTGTACCAATGAGCCCGCTTCGAGTCCGCCGCATTGGGCCGGTTGACAAATCAGCGCATCGGCCTTTGCAAAGACGCTGATCAGTGAGGAATCTTGATCACGCAAGGGGGTGGCTACCGTCATACCTTGCCGATTTTCAACTTTGGCTCTCATCCAATGCTCACGGGGACCATTTGAAGGCAGGGGGGTGGCAAGCTGAGCCTGTTCCGTGGCCGGACCCGGGTCTAGCCCCAGCATGGCATTGACCAAGGGCCTTAGGAAAAGCTCGGCGCACACCAGCGCTGATGCGGGGTTTCCCGGCAGTCCTAGAACAAGCCGGCCGTCCGCCAAGGCTCCAAACCAGGTGGGCTTTCCGGGGCGCAGGGCGATGGTCTCGACCGAAAGTTCTAATCCAAGCTTAGCCATGGCGGGCTTGACCAGATCATGATCGCCCACCGAAGCTCCGCCGAGGGTGACGATGAGATCCACATCAAGATCGCGAACAGACGCAACGATCGCCTCGGCATCATCGACGGCCGAGTGGAGGCGAATGGCCTGCGCGCCCCAACTGTCCAGAAGGGCGCAGGCCGCTGGGCTACCTGAATTATAGATCTGGTCTAGGCTGGGGGTCTGGCCGGGCTCTACCAGTTCATCGCCCGTGGAGAGCACCGCCACGCGGGGCCTTTTAATGACCCGAAAAGACGAAGCGCCTGCCGATGCAGCTAATGACAGCCGCCAGGCATCAAGCCTTAACCCCGTCTCGAGAAGGATAGCGCCGGCTTGAAAGTCGCCGCCCTGGGTACGGATGTTTGCACCTTGACCAATCAGGGGACCAAGGAGGGCTATATCGCCGTCGCGCTGCACATTTTCTTGGATAACCACATGGTCGCAATCGTGAGGAACCGGCGCGCCAGTAAAGATGCGCACGGCTTGACCGGACAAGACCGCGCCCTTGAAGGCCATCCCTGCTGCACTCTCCCCAATCACCTTAAGTTTGGCCAGGTGATCAAGGGCGTCTGCTGCCCGAAGGGCATAGCCATCCATGGCCGAGGCCCGAAAGGGAGGCTGATCACGTGCAGCCACGACGGGCTCGGCCAAAACCCGGCCATAGGCCTGATCTGGCTTCACCGTTTCAGGGCCCATGAGGCGGGCCTTAGCCAAAATCCTTTGGCGCGCCTCTTGAGCGTTAAGATTTTTCATCAAGAAGGCTCGCCCGGTGCACGCTGGAAATCTCCAGAGGTACCGCCGGTCTTGCTGATCAGCCGGACCTCTTCGATGGTCATGGCCTTATCGGCGGCCTTTAGCATGTCGTAGAGCGTCAGGCAGGCGACGCAAACGGCGGTTAAGGCTTCCATCTCCACGCCCGTTGGACCCGTTGTACGAACACGGGCCACAACACCCAGTCCAATTCCGGGAACCTCATTGACCTCAACAATAACCTTTGACAGGGCCAGAGGGTGGCAAAGAGGGATCAGATCGGCGGTCCGCTTTGCCGCCATCACGCCCGCCAGCTCAGCGGTTGCCATCACTTCGCCCTTGCGTCCTCCGCCGGCTAAGGCCAGTGCCAAGGTTTGAGGAGCCATGCGAACGCGCCCCTCAGCCACCGCTTCGCGCAGGGTTTGGGCCTTGTGCGAAACATCGACCATCCGCGCGCGACCGTTGGCGTCTATGTGGGTGAGACCTTGAGCAGGCGCTTTGGCCATCGGATCAGCGCTCATTTAATCGCGGCATCAGCTCGACCAGATTGCAGGGCTTGTGACGGCTATCGAGTTGGGCGGCGATAACCTTGTCCCATCCGTCCTTGACCGCGCCGTTGGAGCCTGGAAGACAAAAGACAAAGACCCCGCCGACGATCCCGGCCAAGGCCCGGCTTTGCAAGGTCGAAAGACCGACCGTTTGGGTGCTGACCATGTGAAACACAACTGAGAACCCTTCGATCCGCTTGTCAAACAGGGGCTCTATTGCTTCAGGCGTCACGTCGCGGCCTGTCAGCCCGGTGCCACCGGTCGAGACAATGGCATCAACCTCGCCAGAGGCGACCCAGGCTAAAACCTTGGCCCGGATGGCGCTGCGATCATCGGGTACAAGGGCGCGGCCGGCGAGCACATGACCGGCATCGCTAACGCGGCTAGCCAACAGATCGCCCGAGCTATCGCTTTCCTCGTCACGAGTATCGGAGACGGTGAGCACAGCCACGCGCACGGGAACCTTAGTCAGGGTCTCGTCAATGCGGCCACCAAAGCCAGCGGGGAGGGTGGTCATAGGTCTGATATCCTTATCGAGGCGTTTGCTCAGCGGTCCAGCGCGTTAGGTCTTGATAGTCGGCTTGCCGAGGCTCAATCCAGCGTGCGCCGTCTGGTCCGTGCTCTTTTTTCCAAAAGGGCGCGCGGCTTTTCAAATGGTCCATCACAAAATCGGCTCCCTCAAAGGCTTGACGACGATGGGCAGCGGCGGTGGCCACAAAGACGATCGCTTCACCGGGCAGGATCGGTCCGACGCGGTGAATGACCATGGCACCGCTAAGGTTAAAACGGGCGCGAGCCTCTTTAACGAGGGCCTCAATCCAAGGCTCGGTAAAGCCGAGATAGGCTTCCAGCTCAAGCATCTGGGTCCTGCCGTCATCTTTGCGCGCAATACCCGTAAAGCTTACCACGCCCCCCGCATCGGGCAGGTCAAGGCTAAAGGCGCTCAATGCAGCGCCAGGATCAAAGACATCGGTTTGGACCGTGACCGACATTATCCGCCGCTCATCGGGGGCAAGAAGGCCACCTCGGCCCCAGCCGACAGGACGCTATTGCCACGAACAATTGCCTTATCGACGGCGATCTGAACGCCAGGGCAGCTGATGGCCTCGGCAAGATCTGGATAGAGGCGGGTGATGTCAGAGCGCAGACCAGCAAGGTCACTGACGCCCTCAAAAATCTGCTCTCGCCATCCGGCGAGATCTCTGAGGCCGCCAAATAGAAGGACGCGGGCCATCGCCTAGCCCCCGGTCCTGGACATGTGGCGCGCCAAGGTGGGGGCGGAGCCCTCGCTAATATGAAAGTCATGGCCTTCTGGTTTGCCGGCGATAGCGAGCCTTATGGCTTCTTCTAAGCCCAATAGTCCCTCGGGTCCGCGCAGCACTGCGCGAAGGTCCATTTCGTCTTCATGGCCAAGACAGGTGTGCAGAACACCGGTGCAGGTCAAGCGAACCCGGTTACAGGCTTCGCAAAAGGTGTGGGACATGGGCGTGATCAGGCCCAGTCGCCCGCCGGTCTCTTCGATCCGCACATAGCGCGCTGGTCCGCCGGTTTGCAGGCGGATATCGGTCAGGGTCCAAAAGGAGGACAGGGTGTCACGAACCTTGGCTAGAGACAAAAACTGCGAGGTTCGGTCTTCACCCGTATCGCCCAGCGGCATGGTCTCGATAAGGGTCAGGTCATAGCCGCGGCCATGGGCCCAGGAGATCATGTCGGGAATTTCGTCTTCGTTCGTGTCCTTTAAGGCCACGACATTGATCTTTACGGCGAGACCTGCCGCATCGGCTGCATCAAGGCCGGCCATGACCTGAGCCAGATCACCCCCCCGCGTCAGGCTTTTGAAGAGGTCAGGGTCGCGGGTGTCTAAAGAAACATTGATCCGCTTCACACCAAACCGGACCAGATCTTTCGCAAAATGGGCCAGACGCGTGCCGTTGGTGGTTAGGGTCAACTCTTCCAGTGCGCCAGTTTTGAGATGCCGCGAAAGGCTCTCAACCAACCCGATAAAGCCCTTACGCACGAGTGGCTCGCCGCCTGTCAGTCGAAGCTTTTTGACCCCGAGGCCAATGAAGCTCGACGCGATCTGGTCCAGTTCCTCAAGGGTCAGAACCTCGGCCTTGGGCAAAAAAACCATATGCTCAGCCATGCAATAGACGCAGCGAAGATCGCAGCGATCTGTCACCGAAACGCGCAAATAGCGCACTGTCCGGCCAAACCCGTCGATCAGGGTCGGACCAGTTGAGGTGGGCTTAGAGTGGTGTGCGACATCAAACGGGGTCATGATAGGCTCAACATAGGCTGTCTTTGCTCTTGTCCCAAGTCTTACGCGGTCTCAAGCGAAGAATTGGGCCTGTTTGCATATTGAGGATCTATCGCGTGAGTGCCGCCAAACCCTTAAGCGCCCTTATTCTTGGCGCTGGCCAATCGCGCCGGTTCGGCGGCGGTAAGCTACGGGCCCTTTGGAAAGGAAGGCCTTTGATCCTGTGGGCCCTAGAGGCCGCCTTGGCTGCGCCTGTCTTCGAGGTGATTTTGGTTTGGGGAGGCGACCCTTTGATCTTGCCCCTATTGCCATCTGATCCGCGCCTAAAGACGGTTCATTGCGAAGACCATCTGCATGGCATGGGAGCGTCATTGGCGGCAGGTTTAAGGGCCATCGATCCGACCAGTGCTGGGGCCTATGTCTTTTTGGGCGACATGCCCCGCGTTCCCGCAGAGTTGACGTTCAATATGGCCAAGGCGCTTGGGGGTGAGGCCAAGGCTGTCGCCCCCCAGTTTGACAGCCAACGTGGCCACCCGGTCCTTTTGTCTGCAGCGCTTTTTCCCAAACTCCTGACGCTCACCGGCGATCAAGGGGCCGGTACAGTGCTCAAAGACCTTGGTGAGGCCCTGATCTTGGTGCCCGCGCCGGACGATGGATGCCTATTTGACATCGATCGTCCGGACGATTTGGACGCCTCGATACTTAGGCCTTAACGAAGGGCAGGCTTGCCGTGGGCTTGCCGGTCAGGACCAGCAGCGCGTTGGCAACGGCCGGCGCAATGACTGGCGTGCCTGGTTCGCCCGCGCCTGTCGGATTGGCGCCCGATGCTACAATATAGGTCTCAACTGAAGGGGCTTCATTGTGGCGAAGGACACGATAGCCATCAAAATTGCGTTGCTCGACGGCGCCGTCCTTGAGGGTGATGGCCCCATAGAGGGCCGCTGAGAGGCCATAGACGATGCCGCCCTCCATCTGAGCAGCAACCTGGTCAGGGGAAATGGCAATACCACAATCAACGGCGCAGACGACACGGCCAACGCGAGGCTCGCCGTCTTTCATCGTCACTTCAGCGACCTGAGCCACGACCGAGCCAAAGCTCTCATGGACGGCGATACCGCGAGCCGTTCCGGCTGGAAGGGCAGAGCCCCAACCCGACTTCGCAACGGCCAGTTCCAACACGGCGAGGTGGCGATCCGCACCGGCCTTCTTGTAGAGGGCGCGGCGATAGTCGACCGGATCGATCTTGGCCTTGGCCGCTAACTGGTCGATGACATGTTCCATGACAAAGGCGGTGTGGGTCGCGCCCACCGAGCGCCACCAAAGAACAGGCACCGCAGAATCGACCAGAGCGACATGGCAGTCAACGACGGGGGTGGCCTTCAGATAGGGAGAGCCAAGCGCGCCTTCGACGGCCGAGGCGTCGAACTTGCCTTGAGGCACCGGAACGCCCTTCATGACCGATTGGGTCACGACGGTATGGCGCCAAGCGGCAGGATAGCCATCGGCCCCGACCTTGATCGCCAGATCATGGCGAACCATGGGCCGGTAACGGCCGCCAGTCATATCGTCCTCGCGGTCCCAAACCAGTTTCACAGGCCGAAATCCGCCGATCTTCTTGGCAATCAGGGCACATTCAACGACATATTCCGCCGAGGGGCTGGCACGGCGACCGAAGGATCCGCCCGCAAACAGGGTTTCGATCTCCACGGCACCGGGCAGAACGCCGAGCGCCATGCCAACGGCGGTTTGGTCCATGGTCGTGCCTTGGCAGCCATAGGTCAGCTTGACCTTTTGACCATCGACTTGAGCGACACAGTTCAACGGCTCCATCGACGCATGGGACAGATAGGGGAAGTCAAAACCAAAATTGGTCAGATCGCCGCTAAAGCCTGTGGCCACATCGCCGCGCACGTCAAAGGGCTTGGAGCCTTCGCGCGCCGTTGAAATCTTCTTATATTCCTCAACGATCTGAGCGGTGCTGCGCTTTTCGGCCTTGGCATCATCCCAGGTCACCTTAAGGGCATCGCGGCCCTTCTTGGCGGCCCAAGTGTTTTCGGCAACGACGGCGACGCCCGAACTGATCTTAAAGACCTTGACCACGCCCTTGACCTTCAAGGCCTCGCTATCGTCAAAACTCTTCACCTTGGCCCCAAAAAGTGGTGCATGGGCAACCATGGCGGTCAGCATGTTCGGCAGATGGATGTCTTGCGTATAGACCGCTGTGCCGTCGCTCTTGACCTTGCTGTCCTTGCGCCGAACCGCTTGGGTGCCGATCAGGGTGAAGGTCTTTGGGTCCTTCAAGACGGGCTCAGCGGGCGGCGTAATCTTACCCGCATCAGCGAGCAGGTCGGCAAAGGTCGCGCTTTTGCCTGACGGGTGAGAAACGACCCCGCTCTTAATGTTGATTTCAGCGGCGGGAACCGCCCATTTAGCAGCAGCGGCATTGACGAACATAGCGCGTGCGCCAGCGCCGGCTTTGCGAAGCTGCATCCAGCTATTGGCAATGGCGGTCGAGCCGCCGGTACCCTGAGCGCCCATCAGTAGGTTGCCATAGACCTTAATGTCGGCGGCAGACTGCTCGACCTTGACGGTGCTCCAGTCTGCATCGAGCTCTTCGGCCACAATGGCAGCAAGACCGGCATGAGTGCCTTGGCCAAACTCAATATGTTTGGAAATGACGGTTACGGCACCATCGGCACCGATCTTGATGAAGGGACCAAAGGCCCCAAAATCAAGCTTCTTAGCCCCGAGGTTCAACAGGTCCATGGGCGAACAGCCGACCAGAAGGGCGCTGCCAGTGACGACGGCACCGACCACGAGGTCGCGGCGGGTAGGGGCAAGACCAGTACGGTCGCCGGAAAGCTTGGTTTGAATGTTCATGGGGCTCTACCTTAAGCCGACAGGGTCGCAGCGGCGTCTTTGATCGCCGCGCGAATACGTTGATAGGTGCCGCAGCGACAGACATTGCCCGTCATGGCGGCGTCAATGTCGGCGTCGGTCGGACGGGGCGTCTTGGCCAGCAAGGCTGCGGCGGCCATAATCTGACCTGACTGACAATAGCCGCACTGCGGCACGTCATGCTTGACCCACGCGGCCTGCAAGGCGTGCTTGCCGCCGAGGCCTTCAATGGTGGTGATCTTGACGCCCGCGAGAGCTGCGATGGGGGTCGAACAGGAGCGGATCGGCTGGCCATCGGCATGGACCGTGCAGGCTCCGCACTGGGCGATGCCGCATCCAAACTTGGAGCCGGTCATCTTCAGTTCGTCACGAAGGACCCATAGCAGCGGGGTATCGGCTTCGGCCTCGACCTGAAGGGTCTTGCCATTAATCTCGAGCGCGATAGACATACGCCTTCGTCTCCCTAATGTTACGGATGGCCATTATAGGCGCTTCGCAGGTTGCGATCTTAACGCTGCTCAGGTCGTTCTGCGACCGAAAATATCATTGGATACTCGAACATGGACGCCTTTCCCGCCTTTTTCCCCTTGAGGGGCAAGACGGTGATCATTGCAGGCGAGGGCGAAGGGGCTCTTGCCAAGGTCAGATTGTTTGAAAATTCACCCGCAATCGTGCGGATCGTTGCCGGTTCAGAGGCCTATGAAACGGGTACCTATAGCCAAGCTGCGCTGGTCTTTGTGGCTCATCCCGACGAGGCCTTTTGCCTAGCCGCCGCTGCGGCCGCGCGGCAGGCCGGTGTTCCGGTCAATGTGGTCGACCGACCAAGCCAATGTGATTTCACCACGCCCGCCCTGATCGATCGCGGTGAGGTGGTTGCGGCCATCGGAACGGGCGGCTCGGCACCTCTGTTGACCAGTCTCTTGCGCGCCGATATTGAGGCCCGAATTCCGCTCGGGGTTGGGCAGGTGGCGGGGCTTTTGAGACTTATGCAGGGCGAGATCCGCGCGGCCCTGCCTGATCTGGTCAAGCGCCGGGCCTTCATGCGCCGGGTCGTGAACGGGACGGTTGCCGATTTGGCCATGGCTGGAGAGGGTGCGCGCGCTGAAGCGGCCCTTAGGGCGCAGTTAGCTCAGGGCGTGGCTCTATCGGGAAAGCTCTATGCCATAGTGGTCGAAGGACCCGCTGATCTCTTAAGCCTTCGGGCCGCTCGGGTCCTGTCAGAAGCCGATGTGCTGGTGGAGGCGCAAGGATCAGATCCAGCCATAGCCATCTTAGCCAGACGCGATAGCCAACGTCTGATGGCCACCGACATGGACGCACAATCTCTCATGGACCTGCTCGCACAGGGCCTTCAGGTGGTTTTGATCGGCAAAGAGGCCATCGGGCGGGCGCAAGGTCTCGATGTCGAATCCTTGCCCACCGCCTTATCTTAAAGGTCTAGCGACCGGCCCTTGGTTTCGGGCAGGAACAGCACCGCTGTGATGACGCTGATGGCGGTAAAGACAACCGGATACCAAAGCCCAGAATAGATATTGCCCGTCGAGGCCACGATGGCAAAGGCGGTGAAGGGTAAGAACCCTCCGATCCAGCCTGTGCCAATATGGTAGGGCAAGGACATGGCCGTATAGCGGATACGGGTGGGGAATAGCTCGACGAGGCACGCTGCAATGGGCCCAAAGAGCGCCGTTGCCGCCACAACAAAGACCAGCAAGATCGCAAACATCTTGGGCAGGTCAACCTTGGCGGGATCGGCCTTAGCCGGATAGCCTGCAGCTTTTAGGGCGCCTTGAATGCGTCCCTCAACATCGGTCTTTACAGCCTTGAGCCCGCCCTTATCCAAGCCCTGACCGTCGGCGGAATTGACCACATTTTGGCCGACCCTGACGTAGGCGAGGATCCCGGCGGGCGCAGCCTCGGAATCGTAAGATACGCCAGCATTGGCCAGCACGTTCTTGGCGATGTCGCAGGGGGTGGCAAAGACGGCCTTACCCACGGGATCGAACTGAAGGCTGCAGGTGGCGGGGTCAGCAACCACGACAACAGGCGTGTTGCGACTGGCCCGTGCAAGGTCTGGATTGGCCGCCTCCATCAACATGTGAAAGCCTGGGAAGAAGGCCACGAGCGCGAGGATCATACCCGCCAGCATGACCGGCTTGCGACCAATGCGGTCCGATAGCCAACCAAAGACGATATAGAGGGGTGCACTGGCCACCGTGGCGGCGATCATCAAAAGATTGACGGTTGCCGGTTCGACCTTGAGGAACTTTTCAAGAAAGATCTGGCTATAGAAAAAGCTCGTATACCAGACGGCGCCTTGGGCGCTCATAACGGCAAAGAGAGCGATGAGAACGATCTTGAGATTGGGCCACTGACCGAAAGATTCGGCATAGGGCGATTTAGACAGCGTGCCCTCGTCATGCATCTTTTTGAAAGACGGGCTTTCCGAGAGCTTCAGTCGCATCCAGATCGAGATGCCAACCAAAACCGCTGACACCATGAAAGGAATGCGCCAGCCCCAAGCGGTAAAGGCCCCCTCACCAAGGATTGTGCGGGTGATGAGGATCACGCCCAATGCCCCGAAAAGGCCAAAGGCCGCAGAGGCTTGGATCCAACCGGTCATGCGGCCGCGTTTGTCCCCATCCGAATGTTCTGCCACATAGATCGCTGCTCCGCCATATTCTCCGCCAAGGGCAAAGCCTTGAATGCATCGGGCAATAATCAGCAGGATTGGCGAAATAATGCCAGCCTGCGCGTATGTGGGCAGGACCCCGACGGAAAATGTGGCTCCTCCCATCAAGATTATGGTGGTCAGGAAGGCCCCCTTGCGTCCGGTCCTATCGCCAATGCGGCCAAAGACCAGTGCACCGAGCGGGCGCACGGCAAAGCCAGCGCCAAAGATCGCAAGAGCAAAGATGAAGGCGAGGGTGTCGTTGACCCCCGCAAAGAAGGTCTTGGAGAGAATTTGGGTCAAGGTTCCGAAGATGAAGAAATCATACCACTCGAAGGTCGTACCGGCTGAAGAGGCGGCGACGACCGTTCGCATCGAGGTGGGAGCCTCAACGGCTGGCTGGCTGGCCTCTTGTGTGGCAGCATCACTCATGGACGGTTCCCCCTAAATATACTGGCCGAGATCTAGCATTGGCGAGGCTTTGATGGAAAGTGGCGGGCCATGGCTAGCCGTCCAACCGATAGGTCATGGCATAGACAAAACGGCCACCAGGATGGGTGCTGTCGGTGGCCAGAACCATCTGGTCACGCTCATCAAAATAGCGCCGAAGGGTGCGAAGGCCCGCCGAGCCCTTTTCGGTCCGCAAGGTCTTAGCCGTTGCTGCGTCCATGGTCTCGGCGGCAATTTCTTGCTCAATGCGCCGGGTTTGAACGCCAAAATCTCGCGCGATCAGTTGGTGGATTGCCCCGTCCCAACCTTCGAGCGCGCCAACAATCCCGGCAAATTCCAAGGGCACAAAGAGGGTCGATACCGCCACGGGCTCAGCACCGGAACCGGCGCTGGCAAGGCGAAGCCCCTCGATCACCAACCAGTTTTCGCCTGGTCTAGCCTTGAGACGCTCAGCCTCGGCGAGGGTCAGGGCGCGTGGATTGGCCGCGCGAACATGGAGCTTGGCCTCACGGGCATATTGGGTGAGCGATTCAGCGCCGCCAAGGGCTTGGACAAAGGTTGGCGTAGAGCTTGCTGCAATAACCGTGGTTCCAGCCCCGCGGCGGCGCTCGACCAGACCGGCTTCGCGCAGCAATCGCAGCGCATCTCTGACCGTATGACGAGAGGCGGAATAGATCTGACAAAGCTCCATTTCCGGCGGCAGGTGGTCGCCCACGCCGTATCGGCCTTCGGTAATGTCCGCGCGCAGGGCGGCGGCAAGCTGTCGATATCGTGGAAGGGTCATGAGCCAGACATAGGTTGCAGACGCTCTTTCTATAGACGAGCGCGCATTTCGCGCCAGTCCCGTTCGAGGCCTTCGCGGTGCGCGGGGGCGGCGAGGGTGATGAGCGCCTTGGCCCGATCGTCTAGGCTCAGTCCGCGAAGATCCGCCGATCCGAACTCGGTCACGACGATGGCTACATCGCCGCGCCCGACACTGACCGCGCCGCCGGTGAGCTTGGGGACAATGCGCGAAAGGGCTCCACCCTTGGCCGTCGCATTAAGGGCGATGATGGGTTTGCCCCCTTCGGAGCGTGCAGCCGCTCGTAAAAAGTCGTTGAGGCCGCCGATGCCAGAGACCTGACGGCCTCCTAAAAACTCAGCATTGGCTTGACCCATCAGGTCAATTTCGAGCGCGGAATTGATTGCGGTAAACCGGGGTATCGCCGACAGTACGTCGCTGCTGTGTGTTTCGATAACAGGTGTAAAGCGAACACGCCGGTCTTGGGACAGACGATCTATGAGGCCTTGGCTGCCAAGAGCAGCCCCGGTGACGATGGCGTCTTGGTCCTCTGAAATGGCACCGCAGTCCATCAAGTCTAGCAGGGGGTTAATCACCATGCCAGATTTAACGCTGAGCCGCTTGCGATCCTTGATCTGGTTCATGACGGCAAAGCCCATCTTGCCAAGGCCCACCTGAATGGCGGCGCCGTCGACAATATAATCCGCCACATTCCGCGCGATCGTCGCGAAGGTGGGGTCCAGAGGGCCTGGATCATAGGTCATCATCGGCGCGCTGGCTTCGACCACCACGTCAAAGCTGGCCACGGCCACCTTGGGCGCGCGGGCAGGGGCCGGCATATCGGGATTGACGTGGGCAATCTTAAAGACATTGCGGCCAAGGACGGCGGGCTGGAAGTCACAGGAGGTGCCGAAACTGCACATTCCGTCGGCGTCGGGGGCGCTGACCTGAACCAACGCCGCATCCAGAGGCGTACGGCATAGCCAGCGCCAGGCTTCACTATAGGCCTGTGGGATCAGAGCAAACCGGCCCTCATCGAAGCTTTCGCGCCAATCAGGGCTGACAAAAATGCCTTCACCGCGACTGGTCGCATGCAGTCTGGACCAGTCCGTTTGATTGACCCCTGGAATAGCAGCGCTGACAAAAGTTAGGCCGTCAGCTGCGCCGGGGTTACGGCCATAGGCCTTGGCAAAAATAAGGGGTTCTGTCCCCGCAGTGGCGACGAATACCCGCCCGCCCGACCTAGAAAGGCGCGTCGCAAGCAGCGCGATGGCCTGGTCGGCATCGAGGCGGATCATAGCGTCTCCCATGGGTCAGAGGCTTGGCTTAGGGTCTGGCGACCAAGCTCAAACGGTTCGTTCAGACCTGTTCATAGCCGGATGAGTGCCAAGCGCCAAGCCAGCGGAGATTGGGGTGCGCGGCGCTTTGTCGCCCCTTGACTGAATTTGGGGGCTGTTTGAGAGGCTTTGGGCGTTTATGGTAGCGGCATGACCTTTACAAACCCTATAATCGAAGCTGGTGTTGCCGGCCTAATCGCCCTTTATGATCAACGGGCCGTGACCCCTGTTGAAGCAACCCAAGCCTATTTGGCGCGTATTGAGCGTCTGGGCGGGCCGCTAAATGCCTATACGTCGGTTGACGAGGATGGAGCATTGACCGCTGCGCGGGCCAGTGCTGAACGCTGGGCAGAGGGCGAGCCCCTCTCTGGCATTGATGGCGTACCCATCGCCATCAAGGGCAATATCGCTGTCAAGGGTATGCCGCTCCATGCGGGTATCGGTGCCCACCGCGGCCGTATCGCCGCTGAGGATGCCGCCTGTATCGCCGCCTTGCGTGAGGCCGGCGCGGTTATTTTGGGTATGCTCAACATGCACGAGGGTGCCGTCGGCGCGACCACGGACAATGAGGCCTTTGGTAAGGCCCACAATCCCTATGCTTATGGCCTAACGGCGGGCGGCTCGTCCGGCGGGTCTGGATCCGCTGTGGCGGCGGGTCTTTGCGCGGGTGCGCTGGGCACCGATACCCTTGGCAGCGTGCGTATTCCGGCCAGCTTCTGCGGCGTGGTGGGGCATAAGCCAACCCAAGGCCTGATCTCCATGGACGGCGTAGTGGCCCTGTCTTGGACGCTCGACCATGTCGGCGTTTTGGCGCGCTCGGCTCAGGACTGCGCCTATCTGTTGGCCCATGCGGCGGCGGTGGATGGTGATCTGGCCGAGTCCTTCTCGCAGATTGCTGATCTGGACGCTCTTCGACCCGCCCCCTTTGCGGCGCTTGATCTTACCCCCTTCGGTGACTTCATCGATCCAGAACTGGTTAAGGCCTATGATGCGGCAATCACTGCGGCGCGCGCCTTAGGATTGGAAATCGAAACCATCAGCCTTGAGGGCTATGATTTCAACGCCATGATCCAACATGGCTATCTGATCATGACCGCGGAAGGGGCTGTATCGCTGGAAGATGATCTGGCCTCAGGGCCTGACGGCTTCAGTGTTGCGGGCCGTCAGACCTTTGGATGGGGGGCGGCCCAGCCTGCGGCTAGCCTTGCCAAGGCTTACCGCGCCGTTGGGGTCGCTGTAGATCTGGTCAAGGACATCTTGACCCCCTATGCGGCACTCCTGCTGCCGACAACGCCGGGACCAGCCTTTAGCTTCGAGGACGGCGGCGTCGCCCATGTGGCAGATTTTACAGCGCTCGGTGACTTTCTGGGCATGCCGTCCTGCTCCGCCCCCATCGGCGTGACGCAGGCTGGCCTTCCCCTATCGATCCAAGCCTTGGCTTGGGACGATGAGACGGCCTTGGGTCTGGCGGACCTGGTGTCGAACGCGGCCTTGCCCACCTCGACGCCTCAGGCCTTTCGCGGCTAGGATTAAGCTAGCCGCTTAGGCGGCGCGATAGAGGCAAGCCATCACTTTTGTTCGGGTGGTTTGCCTAGACCGCAAATCAGGTCAATCTTAACCCTTCAAGCGCGTGAAGGATGGCTACGGCCTCATGATTGACCCCGGTGTTTCTTCTGACCCCCAAACGGTTAGTGGCTTTGGATCGCTAGCGCGTTCGCTCAGTGCGGCGCCCGTCATCGGTGCGGCAGAACTTGCGGCCAATCTGGCCGCGCGCATGTGTCATGACTTTATCAGTCCGGCGAGCGCCATCGTCTCTGGCCTTGATCTGCTCGAAGATCCGACCGCGCAGGATATGCGCGACGATGCCATGAACCTGATTGCCGCGAGTGCAAAAAAGCTGGTCGAACTGCTGGCCTTCACCCGGGTGGCCTTTGGGGCCTCGGCCACCGCCGAAATGTTTGACAGCCGTACCCTACTAAACCTGACCAACGGCATTTTCAGCCACGTGCGCCCTGAATTGGACTGGGCGGTGACACCGGCCCAATTGAATAAGCCAGCGGCGCGCACGATCCTGAACCTGGCCCTCATCGGGGCCGGAGCCCTGCCGACGGGCGGTGTTGCCCGTTTGACCGCTGAGGTCGTAGGCGGCGACGTTCTGATGGCCGTGGAGGCCGTGGGCCCAAGGGTTCGGCTGCGGCCTGAGGTCAAGGCGGGGCTCACTGGCGAGCCCAAAGGCGAGGGCATCGGCGGTCACTGGATCCAAGCCTATTATCTGCATAGTCTTTTGAGTGAAGCAGGCGGGGCCTTGGAGGTAACGGTTGGCGAAGACCGGGTCGTGGTTCGCGCGCGCGTTGGAGCCTAAGGTTTGAGCTGATGGGTGGGGCTTTAAGTCTATCATGTCATGGATCAGCCCTGAGCAAGGCCCAAGTCGGGGGTGTGTGGTGAAGACCTGCCTTGTGGTCGATGACAGTGTTGCCGTTCGCAAGGTGGCTCGCATGATTTTGGAAAATCTCGGCTTTCATGTCACCGAGGCGAGCGACGGAGAGGAGGCGATCGCCTGGTGCCGCGCCTCAATGCCGGACGCCATACTGCTGGACTGGAACATGCCGCTGATGTCGGGCATAGTTTTTTTGCGCCAACTGCGTGCTGAGCCCTTGGGTGAAGGACCAAAGGTCCTGTTCTGCACCGTTGAAAATGACCTATCCCACATCAACGAGGCCCTTAAAGCGGGGGCCGACGAATATATTATGAAGCCCTTTGATGGGGACGTGATCTGCGACAAATTTGCCGAGGTAGGTCTGCTGTGACGCCCGATGACCTCTCCTTGATATGCCGGATCGTTCGAGCCAGAGCCGGATATGTCGTCGATCAGGCCAAGGCCGCGATGATCGAAAACCGTTTGGGGTCTTTGGTTCGGCGTGAAGGTTTCAGCAGCCTTTCGGATCTGGTGGGCGCTATCAAAACTAAGCGTGATGAGCGCCTAGTCTGGGCGCTGGCCGATGCCATGCTTCCAAAGGACACGGCCTTTTTCCGCGACCGCACGCCCTTTAGCCAATTTCGAGATGTGATCTTGCCGGATTTGGAGCAGAGATTGGGCACGCAGCCCCTTCGGATTTGGAGCGCGGGCTGCGGAGCGGGGGAGGAGGCCTATTCTCTAGCCTTGACCATCGACGAGGCCCGAGCAGGCCGCGCCGTTGAGATCGTGGGTTCAGACCTTTCTGAACGCTGTCTTGAGCGTGCCGCCGCCGGAATCTTTAGCCAGATGGAGGTGCAGAAGGGCCTGCCGATCCGCTATCTGGTCCGTCATTTTGAACGTCAAGATGAGGCTTGGCATCTGTCAGCCTCTATTCGACAGAAGGTCCAATGGAGCCGCGTCAACCTGATTTCCGAGATCAGCACTGTGGGCCAGTTTGATGTGATCTTCTGCCGCTATGTCTTAGGTGGCCTTGACGATCTGATGCGCAAGCAGGTTCTGTCCCAATTGGCTGGAGCCCTGAACGATAATGGATATCTGATCGTTGGGCGCGACGAGGCGGTTTTGGATCAGGCCGTTGGCCTATCGCCCGTTTGGGGCTCTTCAGACATCTATCGACGCGAACCGGCCCTTAGGATTGTGGCTTAGGGTGCTTAGCCATTATCAGTGCCAAGGCGCTAGCCTGAGCAGCCTCTGACCAAGATCGATTTACTGGCGTACATGTCCTTGCCTAAGGCGGATCGGGTGAAGATCCTTCGGTAAACTCGATCGAGCATCTCAATGGCGACATCAGGTGCCGCACCGAGATCGTTACCGTCCTGTTCGGGTTGAACGATGAGTGGCCATTTTTGAACTCTGAGGCTCGTCCTCTCAAGGGTTGTGAGGCTATCTTATCGTATAGATTTCCCCGGGCCCCTATCTGGACGGTTCATCAGAAGTCGAAAGTTAGCTGCTTGCTGGAGGCAGGCTTTGGCCTTGTCTGTCGTGTGCGACCTGTCTTGGGTGCCCCCGCTTTGCGACTGCCATGTTTGGCGACAATCACTTGCGCCGCTTGTCTGTGGTCGGAGCCTTTGCGGACAGTATAGAGCGCTTCGCGGGCACATTTCGCTGCAGCGGCATTGTCAACGATGGGTGGCGGGTAGGCAAGCGAGGAGGCCGCGTGCCACAGCCAAGGTTCATGAATGAACGGATCGGGTAAGGCGTTTAGTTCGGGCACGAATGAGCGCACGAAGTGACCCGTGGGGTCCTGATCATAACCCTGCTTTACCGGGTTGTAGATTCTCATCGTGTTAATGCCGGTCGTCCCCGATTGCATCTGTACCTGAGGCCAGTGGATGCCAGGTTCATAGTCAACAAATTTGCGTGCCAGATGAAGACCGCTATCTTGCCATGGCAACCAAAGATGATAGCTAGCGAACGACATCAACATGGCGCGCATACGAAAGTTGATCCAGCCATGCTGGTTAAGTGCTCTCATGCACGCATCGATGAAGGGAAAGCCGGTGTTGCCCTGACTCCAGGCCGCGAGCCGACAAGGATCGGCGACGACTGGCCGCAAACCGTTATAGGCGCGGTGGAGGTTTTCAAACTCAATGCGTGGCTCGTCTTCAAGTTTCTGCATGAAGTGGCAATGCCAATGCTGGCGACCTGAAAATGAGACCAAAGAGGCGTGCCAGCGCCGCGCGCTAGGGTCCTTCAATAGCTTCAGCGCCTGCATTTTAGTCCAAGTTGCTTGAGCAATTTCTCGCATGGAAACGGTCCCCCAAGTTAGGTGTGGGGATAGGCGAGAACTGGCCTCGAAGGCTGTGACAGGACTGGACATTTGATAGCGATAGTTGCTGCCGCGCTCGTTTAGAAAGCTCTCCAAAGTATCAAGACCTGCGGTCCTTCCGCCCGGTTGACGGTTTGGGCAAGGATCCGGTTTCAGTCCCAACTCGGCAACGGTCGGGATGTGCATTTGCCAATCGCCGTCTACGGGCATGAGCGTCATCGGCGCATGGACGATCGGGCTCGCCATGTCGCTGTCCCAAGCCTTGGCCCAGCCATTGCGCGATTTCAATCGGCGGATCACACCGAACTGCCGTGTCTCGCGCCATGGGACGCCTGCCTGCCTGGCCCACGCTGCAACATTCAGATCGCGGCGATAGGTCCAACCGTTGCCGGTTTCTTCATGGCTCCACAAGGTCGCTATGCCTTGGCGTTCATGCAGGCGATTAAAGATCTGAACCGCATCACCCACCATGATGCAAAGGGGTTGTCCCAGTGCAGCCAGCGCTCGTTGCAGTTCTTGGATGCTCTCGGCTGCAAAGGCCCACTGACGCGCGGATACGTCTGGTTGGGCCCACAGTTCAGGTTCGACAACGTAGAGAGGCAAAACCGGACCTGCCTGCACAGCCAACGCCAAAGGCTGGTGATCGACGACCCTCAGATCGCGTTTGAACCAAACGATATTGAGCGGAGATATCATCAGCGCGGCCCCTCAGGTCGTAGATTGTCCCCAGACCTGTTGGAGATCTTTGTTCGGGTGTAGATCTAGATGACTGCGGCTCTGAGCCTAGATCGCAGCCAAAAAAGTAGAGCCGTAAGCGCTGAGCCTCGCACAATGAAGTTTGTGCTGGAGGCGTCAGGCTTTTGCGGCCCCAAGATCGCCTCGTTAATCCGCGCACTTTCATCTGCGCCCTCCAAACGAGCGAAGCCAAAACAAGAGGCTTCACGAGCTAGCCATATATGGGCCAAACGCACTTGTGTGAGGCGTATCCAGTACTATATGAAAGGCTATCCGAGGCGCGCCGACCTACAACGCGGGCAACTAAAACTTGCCGGTGTTGCCAAACCCACGGGCTGGTCTGATGTCCCCCGGTTAAAAAGGCAGCACCGTCAGCATCGATAGATCAAGGAAAATGGCTTTGAGAAAGTTAGTCGTGTTGGCTTGGAACTATGTGTTCAATCACAATATAAGTCCCCTCCGCCATATCCAAGATATACCGACAAGGCACATGGTGCTTCAGATTCTAGGTTGGATGTGGGCCGCTTCTTTTGCGATTGCGATCGGTAGCTATACCGTCCTCGCGATCAGCTTGCTCGGTCACATGGTTTTATTCGGAGCAGCAGCCATAACGGTTGCGACCTACACCGTCGCGGAAAAGAGGCCGTCCCTCTTTGGATCGGCTTCCGGCAGGCGCGCCGACGGCGAGCACGAATAGATAACGGCCCTTAGGATTGTGGCTTGGGCTCCTGCACCATCATCAAGCCTAAGGCTCTTGCCTGAGCATCATCGGATTGAGATAGAGCTGCCCGCACCTCCTCGATGGCCTCGAGGGGCTTGTTCTGCGGCAATTTGCTGATCCCGGTTAGGCTCGTGACATCCATCTCATAAGCGATGACCCCTTGGCGTACCATGGTGTCAAATCGGGCGGCGTCCATTTTTGCTCTGGTCCAGACGGGTTTTGGCGCAAGCCTTTCCTCGAACATCGCGGACAGATCATCCAACATCAGCGCGGCCTGTTCTGGCGGTATTGCGCGAACGGTGCCGGATATTTCTGCTGAGACATAGTTCCAAGTGGGGACCTGGTCGCGAATTCCGTACCAGTCTGGACTGACGTAGGCGTCCGGTCCGGTAACGACACACAGGGCGCGCGGATCTTGGCCAAGGGCTGCGTTCAATCCATTGGCGCTGGAAAGATGAAACCGCAAAATCGACTGTTCCAGCAGGACCGGCGCGTGTGCACAGACAGGTCCGTTGGGACTCTGGGCTACGATCAGACCAAAACCGCGTTCCGCAATCAGATTTCTGAGGCGATTTTCGTCGGTTTCCAAAAAGGCCGAAGCGGGGTGCATGGGCAAGACTTCCAGAGGATTGACGTCTAAGCTCTGAATGATCATGTGCCGTTCATCAAGACGCGATATAAAGACCCAATGATAAACCTATCCAAAATTGCAGGCCTATTGATGGCCGCTAGTCTTGTAGCAGCCACGGTGCCAGCTGCCTTGGCCCAAACCGCAGTGCCCACGATTGCCGCAGGTCAAAAGGTCGTGGATCAAGAAGGCCGCCTGCTTGGCAGTGTCGAGCGGATCATCGCTGATGCGGCGGGTAAGCCCAGCCAAGTGGTCATCCGTACGATTGCGGTGCGCGGCGGCTTACCTAGCGCGCTCAAGGTCTTGCCGCTGGCTGCCTTTATGGCATCCGACAAACCCACCACCCCGCCGACCCTCGTTGCGCCCTTGGCGCGAGAGGAAATTGATCTCTTACCGAATGCTCAATAGGGCCGAACGCTCAATAGGGCCTAACGCCCAATAGGAGATGCACTGCGACGGCCCCTGGCAAGCGGTAGTCCCGTTCGTTTGACGATGGTCTGAAGGACAAGGCTCGAATTGACGTGCGAAACGCCGGTCAGACGGGTCAGGCGGGTGGAGTGGATGCGGGCAAGGTCATCAACATCTGTGGCGACGACGCGCACCAGAAAATCCGATGATCCAGTCATGAGATAACATTCCATAACCTCCGGAACGGTCGCGATGTCTCGCTCAAAGGCTGCAAGGGCGGCCTCAGACTGTTCCGTCAGTCCAATCGTAACAAACACCGTTAAGGGCAGGCCGACGGCCCGTGGATTAATGACTGCGGCGTATCGCTCGATCACGCCGCGCTGTTCGAGGAGCTTTACCCGGCGAAGACAGGCGCTTTCGGACAGATTGGCTTGGCGGGCCAGTTCGAAATTTGTGCTTCGACCATCCCTTTGCAGGGCCGTGAGTAGGGCGAGATCTGTGGGGTCCAGATCGACTTGGGCGGTGCTTGTCATGATTTATCCGAAAATACGGTATTTTTCGGCAGAATATGCGGAATAACAGCTGTGACGCCATCTAAATAAGCGGAAAACGCTATTTGATCTCACCTATCCTTTGGCAACGGACGTACTTCAGGAGGTGATCATGCGCATTGGTGTTCCCAAAGAAATTAAGGATCAAGAATATCGCGTCGGCATGACGCCGGGCATTGTCAGCCTTCTGTCCCACGATGGTGCGGAGGTTGTCGTAGAAACCCGGGCCGGTGCGGAGTTGGGCTTTACGGACGCCGATTATCAGGCTGCTGGGGCCACGATCTTGCCCGATGCCGATGCGGTCTTTGCGGCCGCGGATATGATCGTGAAGGTCAAGGAGCCGCAGCCCATCGAAATTGCGCGGCTGAGGCCAAACCATCTCCTCTTTACCTATCTTCATCTGGCTGCGGACCGGGCGCAGGCTGAGGGCCTGATGCAATCGGGCTGCGCTGCCATTGCTTATGAGACGGTTACCGATGGGAGCGGGCGTTTGCCGCTGCTTGCGCCCATGAGCCAAGTGGCAGGCCGAATGGCGGTGGATGTCGGGGCCAATGCCCTTTTGCGCCATAATGGCGGCCGCGGTCTTCTACTCGGCGGCGTCCCGGGTGTGGCTCCGGCCAAGGTTGTGATCTTGGGCGGCGGTGTTTCTGGAATTAATGCAGCTCAAATGGCGCTCGGTCATCATGCCGATGTGACCCTCTTTGATATTTCGCTCGAACGCCTTGCTCAGATCGACGCCCAGTTTGGGGGTCATATCAAAACGCTCTATTCGGAACCGGCTTCCATTGCAGCCGCCGTTGCTGAAGCCGACCTCGTCATTGGGTGCGTCCTCTTGCCCGGTGCTGCGGCACCAAAGCTGGTCAAGCGCGCTGATTTGGCAAGGATGAAGCCCGGGGCAGTCCTTGTTGACGTTGCCATTGATCAGGGCGGCTGTTTTGAGACCAGTCATCCAACCACCCACACCCATCCAACCTTCGTCGTTGATGGAATTGTTCACTACTGCGTAGCCAACATGCCCGGTGCCGCGCCCTTGACCTCGACCGCGGCCCTTACGGCGGCCACCGCTCCCTATATTCGCGCCCTTGCCTCAAAGGGCTTGGACCGTGCAATGGCCGACGATCTGGGGCTGGCAGCGGGATTGAATGTGCGGGCCGGACGGATCACAAATCAGGCTGTCGCTAGGGCCCTGAATCTTTAATCAACGCCGGCGAGGCCTGCTCGGTTCGCATTGAACCAGTGCGGGTCATCTGCTGATCCCTTATCGCCAAAGCCGATCGGAAAGGATTATCTATCATTTCGATGTCACGGATCGAAAGGGACGGCGCCCGCGAGCGCCCTAAAGCCCTGCCCGTCCGATAGAATCAAAGGAATGGAAGATGTTTGATCCTGTTACCGATGCATGGATCGGCGGTCATTGGATCGCTGGGCCTTCGCGCTTTGCTGTGACCAACCCCGCCAATGGGGCCGTCATCGCCAAGGTTGCCAATCTTGGTCCCATCGAGACCTTAGCGGCCATCGATGCGGCGCAAAAAGCCTTGCCCGCCTGGTCGGCCTTAACGGCTAAGGCCAGGTCTGCCATCCTGATGCGCTGGAACGCCTTGATCCTTGAAAATACCGAGGCCTTGGCCGAGCTGATGACTGCCGAACAGGGCAAACCCTTAAATGAGGCCCGCGGCGAGGTGGCCTATGGGGCGTCCTTTGTTGAATGGTTCGCCGAGGAGGGCAAGCGGGCCTACGGTCACACCATCCCGACAACGGCCTCGTCCAAGCGGATGATGTCGATCAAGCAGCCCGTAGGGATCTGCGCCGCCATTACGCCGTGGAATTTCCCCATTGCCATGATTACCCGCAAGGTGGGACCGGCCTTGGCGGCGGGCTGTACGGTTGTGGTCAAGCCGTCTGAAGAAACGCCGCTTTGCGCTCTGGCGCTGGCCAGACTGGCTGAGATTGCCGGGGTTCCTGCAGGCGTTTTGAACGTGGTCACGGGCACCGATGCGGCCGCCATTGGCCAAGTGCTCTGTGACGATCCTCGCGTGCGCAAGCTCTCGTTCACGGGCTCTACCGAGGTCGGAAAGATCCTCTATCGCCAATGCGCCGGAACGGTCAAAAAGCTGTCGCTGGAGCTGGGCGGTAATGCGCCGTTCATTGTTTTTGATGACGCTGACCTTGATGCGGCTGTCGCCGGGGCCTTGGCCTCGAAATATCGCAATGCCGGTCAGACCTGCGTCTGCGCCAACCGGATGTTGGTTCAATCTGGCATCTATGATGCCTTTGCCGCGGGCTTGGCCCAAGCGGTTGGTGCCTTTGCCGTGGGGCCAGGATCTGATCCAGACACAGCAATTGGCCCACTGATCAATGATGATGCGGTAGAAAAGGTCGAACGGCTCGTCAATGAGGCTCTGGCCATGGGGGCGAAGGCTTTAACCGGCGGCGGGCGTCATGATGCAGGCTCCCAATTTTACACCCCCACAGTCCTTGTCGATGTAACGCCGCAAATGCAGATCTTTAGCCAAGAGATCTTTGGCCCGGTTGCGCCGCTCTTTAAGTTTGAGACCGAAGCCGAGGCCATCACCTTGGCCAATGGCACGCCCTATGGACTAGCCTCCTACTTCTATAGCCAAGACGTCAACCGCTGTTGGCGGGTTGGCGAGGCGCTCGAATTTGGCATGGTCGGGATCAATGAGGGTCTATTTTCAACCGAAGTCGCCCCCTTTGGGGGGTGGAAGGAAAGCGGGCTTGGCCGAGAAGGGGCCTCAGAGGGCCTGAGCGAATATCTCGAAACCAAATATTTGTGTTTTGGCGGGGTACAATGATTAGGCCTGTCCTTGAGCGCTTTTTGGATCAGGAACGGGCTCAGTTTTCGACTGCCCATCCTGCAAGCGCTGCCTTGGCCGCAAAGGCTAAGGACCATTGGCTGGGCGGCGTGCCCATGCACTGGATGGGCGACTGGGCCACGCCCTTTACGATCTTTGCAAAATCAGGGCAGGGCGCGCGTCTGACCGATGTCGATGGCCTTGACTATGGCGATTTTTGCCTCGGCGACACGGCCTCAATGTTTGGCCATGGCCTAGAGGTGGTGGCCAAGATCTTAGCCGATCAGGCCTCTAAGGGTACGGGCTTTATGTTGCCCACCAAAGATGCTGCCGAGGTTGGCCAACTGCTCAGCGCGCGCTTTGGACTGCCCTATTGGCAGATGGCCAATACCGCAACGGACGCTAATCGCGCGGCGATCCGGTGGGCCAGAGCGGTGACAGGCCGTTCCCAGATCTTGGTCTTTGATGGCTGCTATCACGGGGCCGTTGACGACACCTTCGTAAGCCTTGCCAGCGGTAAGGCCGCGCTCAAGTCAGGACTTGTCGGTCAGGTGCATGATGTGGCCGCCTTTACCAAGGTTATCGATTTTAATGATATGGAGGCCTTGGAGGCGGCTTTGGCACCTTGTGATGTGGCCTGCGTGCTGGCCGAGCCGGTCATGACCAACTGCGGGATGATCATCCCCGATGAGGGCTATCTGGAGGGTCTGCGGGCCCTGACGCGCAAATATGGCACGCTGCTTTTGATCGATGAGACCCATACGATCTCGACCGGTCCAGGCGGCGCGACCGCCGCCTACGGACTGGAGCCTGATATTTTCACGCTCGGAAAGGCCATAGCCGGCGGGGTTCCAGCGGCGGTCTGGGGTGTGACGTCCCAGCTCGCTGAACGGATGGCCAAGACGGCTCAATCCATAGGCCCGGGCTATTCCGGGATTGGTACGACCCTGTCAGGAAATGCCCTGTCCCTTGCCGCCATGAGGGTGATGTTGACCGAGGTCATGACGCCAAAGGCCTATGGGCGCATGCTGGCCGGCGCAGAGCGCTTGGTCGAGGGCCTAAGGCGTGTGATCGCGGCGCGAGGACTGGCTTGGAGCGCGGTTCAGGTGGGCGCGCGGGTTGAGCTGGTCTTTGCCAATCCGCCGCCGCGCAATGCGAAACAAATGCGCATTGCGCTTGATCATGGCCTTCTCGAAGCGCTGCATCTATTTTTGATCAATCGCGGCGTTCTTATTGCGCCCTTTCACAACATGATGTTGGTGTCACCCTCTACTGAAGATGCGGCCATTGATCGGCTCGTTGCCGCTGTTGATGACTTTGCCGTTGCTCTGGAAAGTTTAGACCTATGACCTCTTCCGTCCCAAAGTCCCATCCTGGCGTTGCGCTTCCAGAAGAGTGCCGCCAGTTTTTGGAAGCCCATCCAGAAATCCAATATTTCGACATCTTCTTCACCAGCATGACCGGTGTGCCGCGCGGCAAGCGCCTGCGTCGTCATGAGTTGATGGCGATCTACGACTATGGCCGGTTCTTGCCCGGCTCAGTGCTTGTGGTGGATACCAATGGCGCGGACTGTGAAGAGACCGGTCTGGTCTGGGAAGACGGCGACGCTGACCGCCTTGCCCGCCCCGTTCCTGGGACATTGACGCCGGCGCCGTGGCTCGGCCCAGACGTCGGGCAGGTAATGCTATCGCTCTATGAATTGGATGGAACGCCCAATGATTTGGACCCGCGCCATGTCTTGCAGCGGGTCCTCGACCGGTTTGCGGCAGATGGACTGACGCCGGTCACGGCCTGTGAACTGGAATATTACCTGGTTGATTTGGAGCGGACCGTGGACGGCGATCTGCAGCCGCCAAAATCGGTGCTCACGGGTCACCGGCCAACAGGTATTCAGGTCTATGGTCTGCCGGAACTGGAAGCCATCTCTCCGTTCTTGCGCGAGCTTTGGACGACCTGCGACGTCCTAGGTGTGCCGCTTGAGGGGGCCATTTCCGAATTTGCGCCAAGCCAGGTGGAATTGACCCTCAAGCATAAGCCGGACGGCTTGCGCGCTGCTGATGACGCTTTGATCTATAAGCGCGCTGCCAAAGGCATTGCGCTTCGCCACGGCTGTGAGGCGACCTTTATGGCCAAGCCTTGGTCAGACCGGGCCGGCAGCGGCTTTCATATGCATGTGAGCTTTAGCAATGCCGCTGGTGAGAACCTTTGCGCCAGCGACGATCTGCAAGGCTCGCCCATGCTCAAGCACGCCATTGGCGGCATGAAAGAGTTGCTCGGCGACTGTATGGCTATCCTCGCCCCCAACGCCAATTCCTATCGTCGGTTTAAGGCCAATTCCTATGCGCCTGTGGCGCCCACCTGGGGCGTCAATAACCGCACTGTGTCTTTGCGCGTGCCCGCGGGCTTGCCCCATACCCGCCATGTCGAGCACCGGGTCGCAGGGGCCGATGCCAACCCCTATCTGGTGCTGGCTGTGATCTTGGCCTGCGCCCATTACGGCATTACCTATGGGATCGATCCGGGCCCCGCTGTGGTGGGTGACGGCTATGCCGCCGCCAAGGACGCCAATGTGCGCCTGCCATCGAACTGGTTCTCGGCCGTTGATCTTTTTGATCAGTCAACGGTCTTGCGCGACTATCTGGGTGACCGGTTTGTAGACATGTTTGTCTCGGTAAAGCGTACCGAACAGGCGCGGTTTAATGAGGTCGTCACACCGTTGGATTTTGATTGGTATTTGCGTAACGCGTGAGACTGTCGCCTCCTATGAGATCAATTGAGGCTTGCGCGCTGACTGCAATTGGCAACACCTTGTCCAATTGATAGTTTTTGCCAAATCTCGAGATGAGGGGATCAGATCATGAGTGACAAGACCGGTGCTTCAAGACGTTCTCTGCTGACAGCCCTTGGGGCGTCCGGCGCGGCGGCCGTAGGCCTGAGTTTCGCGGGAGGCCTAACGGGCTGCAGCCCTAAAGAAGCGGCCAAGAGTGCATCTGGGACCGAGGAGCCCAAGCTCAACTTCTATAATTGGGACACCTATATCGGCCCCTCGACCTTGGCAGACTATAAAAAGGCCAGCGGCGTCGATGTTAGCATGAGCCTGTTTGCCACCAATGATGAATTGTTCGCCAAGCTCAAGGCCGGTAATCCGGGTTTTGATCTCATTGTCCCGTCCAATGAGTTTGTTACCCGTATGAGCCAATCGGGCATGTTGATGCCGCTGGACCATGCCAAGATCCCCAATATCAAAAATATTGATCCGACCTTTCTGAACCCAGAGTTCGATCCTGGCCGTAAGTTTTCCATGCCCTATACCTGGCTGGTCCTTGGCATCGGCTATCGCAAATCCAAGGTGAAGGCTGTGCCCGACAGCTGGAGTTATCTGTTCGATTCCGATCAATATAAGGGCCGCATTGCCCTTCTGTCTGAATCAGCCGACCTGATGCGTCTATCGGCAAAATATAAGGGCCATTCAGTCAACAATATCCCGCCCGAAATGATTGCCCAGCTGGAGGCCATGCTGATCAAGCAAAAGCCCTTCATTAAGGCCTTCCACGACGACAATGGCCAAGACATGCTGCTTGCCGGGGATGTTGACCTGGTGCTTGAATATAACGGCGATATTGCTCAGGTTATGAAGGAGGATCCCGATCTTGCCTTTGTCGTGCCAAAGGAAGGTAGCCTGATCAATTCCGACACTCTTTGTATTCCAGTTGGCGCGCCGCGCCCCAACAATGCCCACGCCTTCATCAACTATCTATTGGACGCGAAGGTAGGATCTGAGATCACCAAGGAAATCCTCTATCCGACCCCCAATGCCGCGGCCAAGGCCCTGATGCCGGACAGCTATCGCAGCAATCCTGTGATCTTCCCGCCAGCAGCTATCATGGCCAAATGTGAATATGGTGCCTTTGAGGGCGCGGAAAAATCCAGGCTGTTCGAAGAGGCCATTACGCGCGTTCGTGCGGCCTAGAGACGCGTAAACCCTATCGAGCAGGCTTGAGGGGAGAGGAGACCACCATGACGCGCAAGATCGATCGTTCCAAACGCTCCTTGATGGCGGCCTTGGGCGCATCGGGCGCGGCAGCCATCGGCCTAAGCTTTTCTGGCGGCCTTTCCGGATGCAGCCCAAAACCTGCCTCGAAGGACGCGGCGGTTGGTGAAGGAAACAAACTGAACCTTTACAATTGGGACACCTATATCGGCTCAAACACCTTGGCGGAGTTCAAAAAGGACACCGGTATTGAGGTGACCATAAACCTCTTTGCTAAGGCCGATGAACTGTTTGCGAAGTTCAAGGTGGGCAATCCGGGTTTTGACGTCATCGTTCCGCCCAACGAGTTTGTCAGCCGGATGAGCCAGGGTGGGATGTTGATGGCGCTGGACCACGCCAAGATCCCCAATATCAAAAATATTGACCCCTCTTTCCTGAACCCTGAATTTGATCCGGGCCGCAAATTTTCCATGCCCTACACCTGGTCGGTGCTGGGCATTGGTTATCGCAAGTCCAAGGTCAAGACGGTGCCGGACAGTTGGAAATACCTGTTTGAGTCCGACGACTATAAGGGGCGCATTGCGCTACCGTCAGAGTCGGGGGACCTGATGCGTCTGGCTGCGAAATATAGGGGCCATTCGGTCAACAATATCCCAGCTGACATGATCCCTTCGCTCGAGGCCATGTTGATCAAGCAAAAGCCGTTCATTAAGGCCTTCCATGACGACAATGGGCAGGATCTGCTGCTGGCTAGGGACGTCGATCTGGTGCTCGAATATAACGGCGATATTGCCCAGATCATGTCTGAAGATCCTGACATCGATTTTGTCGTGCCCAAGGAGGGCACTCTGGCCAATTCGGACACGCTCTGTATTCCCACCGGTGCAGCCCACCCCAACAATGCCCACGCCTTCATCAACTATCTGCTTGATGCTCAGGTTGGCGCGGACATCACCAAGCAGATCCTCTATCCAACCCCTAATGCCGCGGCTAAGGCCCTGATGCCGGAGAGCTACCGATCCAATCCGGTGATCTTCCCGAGCAAAGACATTATGGCCAAATGCGAGTTTAGCCTGTTTGAGGGGCCTGAGAAGGCAAGGCTCTTTGAAGAGGCCATGACCCGTATTCGGGCGGCCTAAGGTTTTGATCTTCAAGCGGTAAGGGAAGGGGAGGGGATGGAGCAGAGTTGGAAGCGCGCAAAGGCGATCTTTGCCACCGTCCTTGGCCCGCCCTTGGCGTGGCTCTTGCTGTTCTTCCTGATCCCGCTGGCTATTGTATGGGTCTATAGTTTTGGCACCAATGTCGGCCTGACCCAGATCGCCTTTACCGGCACCTTTTCTAACTATGCCCGGGCTATTGAGCCGCTTTATGTCGGCATTTTCCTAAAGTCTGTCGGGGTGGCGGGCGTAACAACCCTGCTCTGTTTGATTGTTGGATTTCCTGTTGCGCTCGCCATTACCTTCGCGCCGGATAGGCTGAAGGCTTGGCTGATCCTCTTGGTGATGTTGCCGTTCTGGACCAACCTTCTGATCCGAACCTACGCCCTGATCGCGGTCTTGCGAACCGAGGGCTATGTGAACTTGAGCCTTGGTTGGCTCTGGACCCACGCGAGCGGCTTGATGACCATGGTTGGCCTTAGCCCGCTCACCCGTTTTGAGCCCCTGGAGTTGCTGCACAATAATTTCGCCGTTGTGTTTGGCCTGGTCTATGTCCACCTGCCCTTCATGGTCTTGCCGCTCTATTCGGCCCTTGATCGGCTAGATCGCTCCTTGCTTGAGGCGAGCCTCGATCTGGGAGCGGGCCATGTCCGTACCATGATGATGGTGGTCGTGCCGCTGGCTTTTCCGGGCATCGCCTCGGGCATTTTGATCACCTTTATTCCCGCCCTTGGGGCCTATCTGACGCCGGACCTCTTGGGCGGACCCGATAGCCAGATGATTGCCAACATCATTGAGCGCCAGTTCAAACGCGCCAATGACTGGCCCTTTGGCGCGGCCCTGTCGTTCCTGCTGATGTATATGACCTTCATCGCTATTGCCCTGCAGGCCATGTTGGCCAAGCGCAAGACGGAGGCGGGGTCGTGAGTAAAGGGTCGCTACGGTCTGCCTCGGGTCCGTTGGAATATCTGCGCAGCTGGCCGCTTCAGGCCTGGCTGGTGATGGTGGGCATATTTCTCTACGCGCCCTTGCTGACCCTGATGGCGTTCAGCTTTAACGATTCTAAACGCAACATCGTCTGGAAGGGCTTTACCCTCAAATATTACGAAAAGGTCCTGCACGACGACAGTCTGATCACAGCCTTTGGCAACTCTTTGACCATCGCCGCCATCTCGACCCTGATCAGTGTGATCTTGGGGGCGATGGCGGCGCTTTTGCTTTGGCGGTTTAGATTTAGCGGTAAGACCGTGCTCGATGGGGCCATGGCCCTGCCGATCGTGGTGCCTGAAATCTGCATGGGCGTGGCGATGTTGGTGTTCTTTGCCAAGGTCATGCCATGGCCCAGTGGCCTGCCCTGGCCGCTCAATCTGGGGGCCATCATCATCTCCCATGTTTCCTTCTCATTTCCCTTTGTCGCTGTGGTGGTCCGAGCGCGTCTGGCCTCGTTCAATCGAGAGATGGAGGAGGCGGCTAAGGATCTGGGAGCGGGGGAATTTATGACCATTCGCGATGTCTTGATCCCCCATATGCAACCCTCATTAATCGCAGGAGCGCTGCTGGCCTTTACCCTCAGCCTCGATGATTTTGTCATCACCTTCTTTACGTCGGGGCCTGACACAGTGACCTTTCCGGTTAAGGTCTATTCGATGGTTCGGTTCTCGGTCACGCCAGAGGTCAATGCCGCCTCGACCATCTTGATCGTCTTCACCGTCATTTTGACGGCGCTGGCCATTCGCCTGCAGGGGGCTGCGGCCGTCGCCGGTGGCCATGTGCCTGACGCCCCGTCCAAGTGAGCCGCCCCGACATGCCCGCACCCCTCGCCAAACCCGCTCCCCGCAAGCCCATCATCAGTTTTGAAAACATTACCAAGCGCTATGGCAAGGTGGTGGCCGTCGATGATGTCAGCCTGACCATTGAGGAGGGCGAGTTCTTCTCGCTTCTGGGCCCATCGGGCTGTGGCAAGACGACCTTGCTTCGCATGTTGGCCGGGTTCGAAGTGCCGACCGAAGGGCGCATCCTGATCGATGGCCAAGATGTCAGCCAGATCCCGCCCAATAGGCGCCCGGTCAATATGGTGTTCCAGTCCTACGCCATCTTTCCCCACATGAGCGTTGCCGACAATGTCGCCTATGGGCTCAAGGTTGATGGCGTACCTGCCGCCGAACGTGCCCGGCGGGTCGAAGAGGCCTTGGCGCTGGTCAAGCTTGAGGGTTACGGCGCACGAAAACCTGATCAACTGTCCGGCGGCCAGCGTCAGAGGGTGGCTTTGGCCAGGGCACTGGTCAAGCGGCCCCGAGTGCTGTTGCTCGATGAGCCCCTGTCGGCGTTGGATGCCAAGTTGCGCGATCAGATGCGCTCTGAACTGACCCAGCTACAAGAAAAGGTCGGTATCACATTCATTATGGTCACCCATGATCAGGACGAGGCCTTGGCCATGGCCACGCGCTGCGCGGTGATGAACCGCGGCCTCTTGCAACAGGTGGCCACTCCCAGCGATCTTTATGAGTTCCCCAACTCCCGCTTTGTCGCGGACTTTATCGGCCAGGTGAACCTTTTTGAGGGCCAGTTGACCGTCGATGAGCCCGGCCATGCGGTGATCAGCTCCGGTGAGGCAGGTGTTCCAATCTATCTGGATCACGGGGTCACGGGCGCTGCCAACACCACCCTTTGGGCGGCCATAAGGCCGGAAAAGATCGAGATCCATAAGCGCGCCGACGGGGCTTGCCCGATCAAAATGGAGGATGCGCCAGAGGGTCATAATGTCGTGGCCGGAACCATCACCCATCTGTCCTATCTTGGCTCTGAAACCGTCTTTGACGTCGCCTTGGATAATGGTCGCTCGGTTAAGGTGGTAAGATCGAACCTGACCCGCTGGGATCAGGAGGATTTTACGTGGGATGAGCCGGTTTGGCTCTCATGGCATGCCTGTTCGCCTGCCGTGCTGCTGTCTTGATATCAAGGCCATGAGCACATCACGCCCCATTGCTGGGATCATCTGTTGTAACCGCACTGTTGGGGTTGAGACCGCTCAGGCGGTGATGAACCGTTATGTCTCAGCGACCATGCACTATGCGGATGTGGCGGCATTGCTGGTGCCGTCCGCGCCCGACCAAATGAAGGCGACAGAGATCGCCGCGCGCCTTGATGGGCTAATGCTTACGGGAAGTCCTTCGAACCTTGAGCCCCATCGCTATGGCGAGGCGGCCGATGATGCGCCTGGGCCCTTTGACGCGCCGCGTGATGCCATGACCCAGGACCTTATCGCCGCCATGCTGGATTTGGGCCGGCCGGTCTTTGGCATCTGCCGCGGCTATCAAGAGATCAATGTCGCTTTTGGCGGCAGCCTTCGCCGTGACGTTAGTGCGCCAAACGCCCCTATAGCCCACCATGCGGCCGACGATGTTGGTTTTGATGCCATGTTCGACCATATCCACCCTGTGACCTTGACCCCGGGCGGGGTTCTGGCGCAGCGATATGGCCAAGATCAACTGATGGTCAATTCGGTCCATTTCCAAGGTATTGATCGTTTGGGAAAAGGCTTGGACATTGAGGCGCGCGCGCCCGACGGTCTGATCGAAGCGGTCTCGGCCAAGGTCAATGGCGCTCAGCTTTTGGCGGTGCAGTGGCACCCTGAATGGCGAACCGCTGATCATCCCCAATCCCAAGAGTTTTTCGCTATGTTTGGTGAGGCCCTGCGCGGCGAACCAAGTCGCCAATCGCCCCCTTTGTCTGGAGTAGCCCTATGACCGTTCCTATTCGCAATCACGATATTGCCGAGCTTCGCCGCTTGGATCTGGCGCACCATCTTCCTGCGCAGAGCGACTATCGCTTGCAAGAGGCCTTGGGCGGTAGCCGCATCATCACGCGTGCCGACGGCTGCTACATCTTTGATGGTGACAATACCAAGATCCTGGACGGGATGGCCGGCCTCTGGTGCGTCAATGTCGGCTATGGCCGCAAGGAACTGGCCGACGCGGCCTATGAGCAGATGTTGGAGCTGCCCTATTACAACACCTTCTTTAAGACCGCGACGCCGCCGCCCGTGATGTTGGCCGCCAAGATTGCCGAGAAGATGGGGGGGCATCTGAGCCACGTCTTTTTCAACTCGTCAGGTTCGGAAGCCAATGACACGGTCTTTCGTCTGGTGCGGCACTATTGGACGCTCAAGGGCCAGCCTCAGCGCCAGGTCTTTATCAGCCGATGGAACGCCTATCATGGTTCGACCGTGGCCGGGGCCAGTCTTGGCGGCATGACCTACATGCATGTTCAGGGCAATTTGCCGGTCCCGGGCGTCGAGCATGTGATGCAACCCTATAGCTTCAATGAGGGCTTTGGTGAGGATCCGGACGCCTTTGCCGACCGCGCCGTTCAGGCCATCGAGGACCGGATCTTGGCGGTTGGCCCGAAAAATGTTGCGGCTTTCATCGGCGAGCCGGTTCAGGGCGCGGGCGGGGTGATCATTCCGCCGCAAAGCTATTGGCCCAAGGTCGAGGCCCTTTGCCGCAAATATGGCATCTTGCTCGTCTGTGATGAGGTGATCTGCGGCTTTGGGCGCCTTGGCCATTGGTTCGGCCATCAGCACTACGGGATCAAGCCCGACATCATCGCTATGGCCAAGGGCCTATCTAGCGGTTACCTGCCGATCTCAGCGGTCGGGGTGGCGGATTTCATCGTCGATGAGCTCAAGGCCCATGACGGCGATTTTGTGCACGGCTTTACCTATTCGGGCCACCCCACAGCCTGCGCTGTGGCGCTGAAGAATATCGAGATCATGGAACGCGAGAACCTGATTGAGCGCACGCGTCTGGATACGGGCCCCTATATCGCCAAGGCCATGGCCACGCTTAATGACCACCCCCTGGTCGGTGAGGTTCGCACCTTAGGTCTCATCGGTGCGATCGAGGTCGTTTCTAAGAAGGGCACCAACCAGCGCTTTGGCGGGTCTGAAGGCACGGCAGGTCCGATCGTCCGCGACGCCTGTATCGCCAATGGCCTGATGGTGCGCGGCATCCGTGACAGCATCGTCTTTTGCCCGCCCCTTATCATCAGCCACGGCGAGATTGACGAGATGGTCGCGATCATCGCCAAGTCTTTGGATGAGGTCCAGCCCACGCTGCGGGGGATCTAGCAGCTCGGTTTAGCGCCCCGTGAAGTTCGCGGGGCGCTTTTCTAGGAACGAGGCAACGCCTTCCTTGTGGTCGGCGGATTTGAAACAGCCAGACAGGGCCTCAACGTGCGCCTTCATATGCTCAGCCATATCGCGCTCAAGGCCATGCCAGACGAGTTTCTTCATGAGACGAAGCGACATGGGCGAGGATTTGAGATAGCGCCGCGCTTCGGTCATCGCCGCTTCCATCAGGTTTTCTGGCGCGACCAGTTGGTTGGCATAGCCCAGATCTAAGGCCTCAGCTCCCGTGAGCTGGTCGCCAGAATAGAGCAGCCGCAACGCTTTTGAAGGGCCAATTAGGCGCGGCAAGATCCAGCTCCCCGCGCCCGTGTCTGGAACAAGGCCGCGATGGGCGAAATTCCAGGCAAATCGCGCCCTATCGGTGACGATACGAACATCACATTGGCTGGACCACTCAGCGCCCATGCCAACGGCAAAGCCATCAATGGCGCCGATAACTGGCTTGGGACATGCGACCAGTGGCCACCATTTGCCATCCTCGTGGGCTTCACCGCGCACCCCCCTTGTTTCGCCAGGAATGGTGGCGAGATCGGCAAGGTCGGTGCCTGCACAGAAGGTTCCGCCTGAACCTGTGACAATGATCACCCGTACCCGATCATCTGCTCCCAAGGCTGCGACCTGCTCGGTGAAGGCAAAGAGCATGGCATAGGTGATGGCGTTGCGCTTTTCGGCCCGGTCGATGGTCAAGATAGCAATGCCGTCGTCGCCGATTTCGCTGCGAATATGATGGGCCGTCATGGTTGCCTCCTAAAGCCTCTGTTCTTTTGAAAATATCAGACCGCAGAAGCTGTGCGCGGTCTAGGCCAAAAGGACCAGACGAACCTACTTTAAGCGACAATCCGCATCTTGTGTTGGACAGGCGGCGCTTGTCGGTACACTCTTATCTGAACATAGATCACCTGACCGCGGGATCGTGAGATCGTTGCAAGGTCAGGGACTGGGACGAAACAGGGACCATACGAACCATGACCACCAGCGCCATTCCCGCAAATCTCGACGCCGTCCTTAAGGAGGCCCATCTGCCGTCCTTGCTGATGTCCTTAGTCCATATGACCGGAGACGCCAGCTTGCTCAGCGATGAGATGACGCCGGTCTATGATTTCTTTGGCGACAGCAAGATCGGCGGCTATTCGCCAGCCATTCAGGAGCGTCTGCGCGGTCAAGCCGCGGCAGCCTTGAGGGCCCACCTGAGCGGCGAGAAGCCACTCCCTGTGCGTCCGACCGATAGCGTCATCTTGCGGATGATGAACCTAGTCGCGGGCGTCGAGGTGCCTGAGCGCTATACGCCGCTTCTAATGGAAGAGCTTGGCCTAGACGGCATCGACCAAAAGCGCCCGGTTTGGGATGAGGCGACTGTTGAGGCCGGGGGCAAGATGAAGGTCTTGATCATCGGGGCAGGCATGTCGGGCATCTTGGCTGCGATCCGCTTGAAACAGGCTGGCGTGCCCTTCGAGGTCATCGAGAAGAACCCCGATTTTGGCGGCACTTGGCTGGAAAATACCTATCCGGGCTGCCGGGTGGATAATCCAAGCCATCTCTATTCGCTATCCTTCGAGCCAAACCACGATTGGCCGATGCACTATTCGACGCAAAACATCCTGTTCGACTATTTCAAGGGCGTCGCGGCCAAGCATGAGCTGCGCCCCCATGTGCGCTTTGGCACCACAGTGGACGAAGCCATCTATGACGAGGCAGCCAAAATCTGGCGGCTCAAGGTCACCCGCGCCGATGGCGGCCAAGAGACCTTGACCTCTAATGCCATCATCAGCGCTGTGGGTCAGCTAAACCAGCCGCGCTTGCCGGACATTAAAGGGCGAGAGAGTTTTGAAGGCGCCTCATTCCACTCGGCACGCTGGCGTCATGATGTGGACCTGACCGGCAAGAAGGTTTGCGTCATCGGTACCGGAGCCAGCGCCTTCCAGTTCGTTCCTGAGATCGCGCCTAAGGTCGACGATATGACCGTGTTCCAGCGCACCCCGCCTTGGCTTGGCCCAACGCCGGACTATCACGACAAGGTCACGCCCGGCGAGAGCTGGCTGCTCAAGACCGTACCTTTTTACGAGAAATGGTACCGCTTCTGGCTCTTCTGGATGCTAACCGATGGGATCATCGACGCCATTACGGTGGATCCAAACTGGGACGGCCCGCTAACAGCTGTTAGCCAAGTCAATGCAGACGTATCGGCCATGATGATTGAGGCCATGCGTGTTCAGGCCGAGGGCGCGCCCGGGCTTCTGGAAAAGCTGATCCCCAACTATCCCCTCGGTGGCAAACGCTCGGTTCGCGACAATGGCGTCTGGATCGGGGCCCTGCGCCGCGACAATGTCCATCTGGTCACTGAAGGCATTCAAGAGATCACCAAGACCGGCGTGGTGACGGCGGACGGGGTCGAGCATAGGGCCGATGTCATCATCTATGGCACCGGCTTTGAGGCCAGCGACTTCCTGCGCACTTTCAAGATCGTTGGACGCGGCGGGGTGGAGTTGCACGACCAATGGGCGGGCGATGCGCGGGCCTATTTGGGCATGACCGTACCAAACTTCCCCAACCTGTTCATCGTCTATGGTCCCAACACCAACATCGTCGTCAATGGGAGCATCATCTTCTTTAGTGAATGCAGCGTGCGTTACATTGTTGGCGCGATCGAGCTTCTGGCCAAGACCGGCAAGTCAGCCCTTGAGGCCAAGAGGGATGTTCATGACGCCTTCAATGATAAGGTCGATGAGGCCAATGCGGGTATGGCCTGGGGCGTGCCTCAGGTCTCCAGTTGGTACAAGAACGCATCTGGCCGGGTGAGCCAAAACTGGCCCTTCCGCCTGATCGACTATTGGACAGCGACGCTGAAGCCGGACCCGAAGGATTTTATTATTAGCTAAGGGGACTTGGTTAGACCGTGAGGTGCCTTAGGCCCTCACGGGCCAGCCGCTCGACAAGGGCGGAGCGGGTAATCTTAAGCCGGTGGGCGCTGCTATCAATCGCCGCTAAAATCCCAGCATCCAGTGACAGGTTCGCCTTTACGGGCCGCGAAATATCACGGACCAGAAGGATGTGGGTCAGGACACCCCCCTCCGCCGTCGCGGCCCTGACATCCGGATCGCAAATCAGGAGGTCCAAGCTGGACGGGGCGGGAACCTCTTCTTGGTGCAGCTCCGCCATTTCCACCCATTCCCGCAGCGCCTCAGCGGCCGATTGCGTGGCATGATCGAGGGTTTTGCCCATCGCCACGCAACCGGCCAGATCGGGAAAGGATACCCCATAGGCACCGGGTTCACCGTCAATGAGCGCGACATAGAGAGTGAGGTTGGCGTTACCTATGCTCATATCCGACCTGCTGCCTTGGCGATGGACCGAGCCACGCCCGGACCAAGATTTCTATGACGAGGCACAATGATCGTGCCGGAACGCAAAAGGTGACGATACTTGTCATGATTGCCACCATGCTCGCAGGTCCAGCCCTCTTGAGCGAGACGGCGCAAGATCGAGGGCTGATGGGCTTCAACAACAGACATCTATTTATGCGCATAAATATGCGCACATTAGGCTGACGTCGAGAGCATCATTAACACACCCTATTATGGTGTTTATGGTAAGTGGGGTCTGCCCTACCCCCCGCCAATCCTAGGCAGCAAGACAACCTCGCTGTGGGGCTCTAGGGCCGCACCATGGGCGTCTTGAGTGATGGTGCCGTCAATGGCGATGGCCATGCGTTGGTCGATTAGATCACCGAGGCCGGGAAAGCGCGCTTCGATCTGGTGCAGCAGGTCGCGCACAGTTGCGGCCTCGACCTCGAACGATCGCAGACCGCCGGTGAGGGCCCGGCAGTCTGCATAGTCGGCAATGACCAGAGCCATGGCCTAGCCCGCTTTGTTAGCGTCGATCGCCGCCCTAATCTTGGACGGAGAAAGCGGCAGGTCGTGCATCCGCACGCCAGTGGCATGACGAACCGCGATGGCAAGGGCCGCAAGCGGGGGTACGATGGGCACTTCGCCAACGCCCTTGGCCCCATAGGGGTGGGCGGGGTTTGGCACCTCGACCATGATCGCATCGATCATCGGCAGGTCAGAGGCCACGGGCACCCGGTAGTCGAGGAACCCGGCATTTTCCATGATGCCGCCAGTGCTGAAGACATATTCCTCATTCAGCGCCCAGCCGATGCCTTGGGCGACGCCGCCTTGGATCTGTCCTTCGACATAGGCCGGATGGATCGCCTTACCGACATCTTGGGCGGCGGTGTAGCGTAGGACAGTGACATGGCCGGTTTCAGGATCGACCTCGACGTCGCAGACATGGACGCCAAAGCCAGGGCCAGCGCCTTGCGCATTCAAGGCCACGACCGTGGCGATGGGACCGCCGGTCTTGCCTGCTGAACCGGCCAAGGCCGCTAGGGTCAAGGCACCCTTGGGAGCCTTACCGGCCTGAAGACAATGGGCCGCGCCGTCTTGCCAGACCACTTGGTCCAGGTCCACGCCCCAGGTTTCAGCGGCCCGGCGCTTGAGGTCTATGACCAGCTTTTCAGCGGCCTGAACCACGGCCATGCCGGTGGCAAAGGTCGTGCGACTTCCGCCTGTGACGGTCGAAAAACCGATGGAGGCGGTGTCGGCGACGATCGGGCGAACCTGCTCTACGCCAATGCCCAAAACCTCAGCGGCCATCATGGCCATCGAGGCGCGAGAGCCGCCAATATCGGGGCTGCCGGTCGAGACGATAGCTGTGCCGTCTTCATTGATACTGACATTGACGGTGGATTCGCCGCCAATATTGAACCAGAAGCCCGCCGCTATGCCGCGCCCTTGGTTGGGACCAAGAGGGATGGCCATATGCGGGTGAGACCTGATGGCCTCCAGCGTTTCGACATAGCCGATATTCTTATAGATCGGGCCATAGGGAGCTCTGACCCCATTACGCACGGCGTTCTTTTCGCGAATGGCCATGGGGTCTAGCCCCAACTTTTCAGCCAGCTCATCGACGGCACATTCCACGCCAAGGGCAGCGTTGGGCGCGCCGGGTGCACGGTAGGCGGCGACCTTGGGACTGTTGGTCACCACATCCCAGCCGGTGATCTCGAAATTGGCCACATCATAGCAGGCCAGCGAGGTCATGACGGCAGCGCCGACGGGCGAGCCGGCAAAGGCCCCAGCTTGGAACTTTAAATCGACTTGGGCGGCGGTGATGGTGCCGTCTAACTTAGCCCCCATCTTGACGGTGACGACCGAGGCCGAGGTCGGTCCTGTGGCACGAAACACCTCTTCGCGGGTCATGACCATCTTGACCGGATGGCCGCTCTTTTGCGATAGGACCAGCGCTAAGGGTTCTAGATAGACCGTTGTCTTGCCGCCAAAACCGCCGCCAATTTCAGCGGGGATGACGCGCACATCTGAGAAACGCATCTTGAGCAATTTGGCGCAAAGGCCGCGGATCACGAAATGGCCCTGACTGCTGCTCCAGACTTGGGTCTGGCCATCAGCGGCATAGCTGGCGACGCAGGCGTGGGGCTCGATGTAGCCTTGGTGCACAGCGGCGCTGCTATAGCGGGTCTCGATAATGACATCGGCGCTAGCAAAGCCTGCGGCCAGATCGCCGCGATCAAGCCGGTGCTTGGTGGCAATATTACTGGCCTTGGTGGGGGTCTCGCCAAGGCCTGCCGTAAACAACTGGTCGTGCAGGATCGGCGCGCCGGGGGCCATGGCCTCTTCGACATCGATCACGTGGGGCAAGGTCTCATAGACAATGTCGATCAGATCGAGCGCCTGATCGGCAATGGCGTTTGAGGTTGCAGCGACCGCAGCGATAGCATGGCCGTGATAGAGCACCTTGCCTCTGGCCATGACATTGGCCGAAAGGTCCTTAAGGTTGGAGGCGCTTTCACCGGCCTCGTAATGTTCAGCCGCCAGATCGGGCATGTCAGCACTGGTCATCACCGCCTTGACGCCGGGCAGGGCCAGGGCCTTGCGCGTGTCGATCGAGACTATGCGAGCATGGGCATGGGGGCTGCGCTTGACCTTACCGATCAACATGCCGGGCAGGTGCAGGTCAGCGCCGTAAGCGGCGCGGCCCGTGACCTTTTCCACCCCATCGGGGCGGATAGGGCGGGTGCCTACGACCTTGAGAATAGCGCCGGTCTCTTCTGGTTTTACGGGCTTGTTCATGCGCTTTTCCGATCCTGTCTCAGTTCGGCGGCGGTATCGAGCACGGCCTTGATGATCTTGTCATAGCCGGTGCAGCGACAAAGATTTCCGGCCAGCCAATAGCGGGCCTCAGATTCGGTAGGGTCTGGATTGGCATCAAGCAGGGCCTTGGAGGCCATCAAAATGCCAGGGGTGCAAAAGCCACATTGTAGGGCTGCATGGTCGAGGAATTTCTGTTGCAGGGGATGGAGGGTACTGCCCGTCGAAAGACCCTCAATGGTCTGGACCCGGCAGCCTTCAACCTCAGCGGCCAGCACAAGGCACGAACAGACAAGGCGTCCATCCATGATCACGCTGCAGGCGCCGCAGTCGCCCGATCCGCAGCCCTCTTTGGAGCCGGTCAGGTGTAGTTCGTCGCGCAGCACATCGAGCAGGGTCTGGCCTGGATCGCTGAGGAATTCGACAGGGTCGCCATTAACGATGGCGGCGGTGCGTTGCTTGCTCATGCCTGTTCCTTTGCTCTGTTCCAAGCGATGACGGCGGCCCGGTGGGCCAGCACGGCGGCGATCTTGGTTCGATAGTCGGCGGTGCCGCGCTTATCGCTAATGGGTTGGCAGGCGGCGCGAACCGCCTCTTCCATGCGGGTGAGGGCGCTGGCCTCGAGGCGGCTACCGATCAAGGCCTGACCGGCATCGGCGACGAGCAAGGCCGTGGGAGCTACCGCGCCCAGAGCCACGAAGGCCGATGTGCAGACCCCGTCAGCGTCGAGCGCTAGACTGACTGCGGCTCCAGCAACAGCAATGTCCATCTCGGTGCGTGGGATCATGCGCAGATAGGCATCCGACGCCTTGGGCCCGCGCGGCGGCAGCTTAAAGGCCACAACGAACTCGCCAGCTGCAAGTGACGTCTTACCGGGGCCGGTAACGATGCTCTCCACGGCAGCTTCGCGCGTGCCAGCAGGGCCTGCGATCACGCAGGTGGTTCTAGCGGTAATCAGGGCCGGAACACTGTCAGCGGCAGGAGAAGCATTGCAGAGGTTTCCCGCCAAAGAGGCGCGGCCTTGAATTTGCGTTGACCCGATAAGATTTGCCGCCTCGACGATGCCGGGCCAGATCTTAGAGAGGGTCGCATGTTCGCTCAGCATCGCGCCGCACGTAGCCGAGCCGATGATGAACCCGCCATTTTCAGCGCGGATGCCAATCAGGCCTGGAATACGCTTCAGATCGACGATGTGATCAGGCTTGGCGCGGCCAGAGCGGACCTGCACCAAGAGGTCGGTCCCGCCGCTGAGGGCTCGGGCCGAGGCCCCCGATAGGGCCTTAACCGCGTCATCCACCGATGAGGGGGATAGATAGGATAGTTGAGCCACAAGACCTCCAACCCATGTTAAAATCGCGCGCAACGGCGTGGTTTCTTATCTTTGTATAGCCTAGAGCCGCCGGGTGGCCCTTGGCTATGTGCACGTCATATCTTCGCTTCAACTCGCCGTGATGACGGTCTCGTTTAGGCGGCTGCCAGCCCGACAATGGCCACAGCACTGACATTTTGGATCGGCGAGCCACCCAGATTATGCGACAGGGCCATGGTCGGCGGGGTACTGCGCTGACGCGCCCCCGCACGGCCGAGCAGTTGCAGATAGTTCTCATAGATCATGCGAAGGCCTGACGCCCCGATGGGGTGGCCAAAACATTTCAGACCGCCATCGATCTGGCAGGGCAGGCCGCCGTCGGCGTCGAAGAAGCCGTTCAGCACATCCTTATAGCCTTGGCCCTCCTTGGAGATAAAGAGGTCCTCCATGGTCACCAGTTCGGTGATGGAGAAGCAGTCATGGACCTCCATCAGGCTGATCTGTTCGCGCGGGTTGGTGATCCCGGCCTCTTGATAGGCCTTGGCTGCTGCAACCCGGGTGGTGTGGAAATAGCTGCCATCCCAGCCGCCAGCCTGCTGCAGTTCCCAACCGTTTGAGGCCGAGATCTGCAGAGCCTTGATGGTCACCAGATCGCGCTTACCCAGGCTTCGAGCAATTTCAGGACTGGTGACGATGGCGCAGGCAGCCCCATCAGACACGCCGCAGCAATCGAACAGACCCAAAGGCTCGGCGATCATGGGGGCGTTTAGCACCGTGTCCATATCCACGGCCTTTTGCAGGTGGGCCTTGGGGTTGAGTGAGCCATTGGCATGGCTCTTGACCGAAATATGGGCCATGGCCTGCTTAAGCTCGTCCTTGCTGACCCCGTGCTTAGCCCGGTAGGCGCCCGCGAGCTGAGCAAAGTTGCCAGGGGCCGACCCGGTCACGCCGATCATGTCAAAGGTGGTCCCGCGCGAGCGCACGGGCAGGCCGCCATAGCCGGTGTCCTTGAGCTTTTCCGCTCCCAGTGCCAGCGCGATGTCGCAGGCGCCGGAGGCCACAGCATAGACCGCGCCTCGAAAGGCCTCGGTGCCGCTGGCGCAATAGTTCTCGACCTTAGTTACCCCGATATTGGGCAGACGCAGGGCCATGGAGAGGGGAATGCCAGAGGGGCCGATATTGACCGCGTCAAAGGCGACAGCCAGCCAAGCGGCGTCCAGTTGCGACACGTCAATGCCGGCATCGCCGACTGCCTCATTAAAGGCCTCGACCATCAACTGATCGGCATCCATGTCCCAGCGCTCGCCGAACTTGGCGCAGCCCATGCCCAAGATCGCAACCTTATCTCGAATACCCTTAGCCATCAGGCGTCTCCCTTTTGGACTGGAACGGCTTTCCAGAAGTATTTTGTGAAGTCTCGTGCATGGTCCACGGCCTTGATGCGGAAGACCATGCGCATTTGCCGGCCCACCTCGACATCTTCAGCGCTACAGTCGGCAAATTCCGCGACGAGACGCCCGCCGCCTACAAAGTCGATCGCGCCGTAATAGACCGGTGGGTCGGGTGAGAAGCTAAGGCTGTCTGCCGTATAGGTGACGATCTTGGCGATCTTGTCGGCCAGAGGATAGTCTTCTTGGGTGCCTTGCGAGCGGTCATTGGCATTGACGCCAATCTCGGTCCTGGGGAACTGAACCGTACCGGTCTTGGTGCAGCGCCCACCAACCAGACCCATGACTGCCTTGCGATTGCGATAGAGCGAGGTTCCGGGCTGTTTTTCGTCCATCTCGGCGCGCATACCCTTTTCTAGGTCCAGCAATCCGCGATGGAACAGGAAGCGGGTATAGTTGGTGTCTTGACGGGCGCGGGCTAGATGCCCAGCCACGCCGAGCTGTTCGGGCATGCGAGCGACGGCGTCAGTGGCTTGGAACAGGAGCACATCGGCACCCTGGCCAAAGCCCGCCAGCAAGATCTTATCGCCGGGCTTGGCCTCTTCGAGGGCTGCGGCCAGCATCAACAGGGGATGGGGGGTTCCGCTATCGCCCACGACGGACGACAGACTGTCGCGAACAGCCCCGGGCTTGATACCGCAGGATCTAGCAAGGCTTTCGGGCACGCCGCGCACCGCAATGGGGATGATGGCATGGTCAATATCGGCCCCGGCAACGCCGAGCTTGGTTAGGGCCTCGATCAAGGCCCCGCCAAGGATCTTGGTATGGCCCTCATCCCGGATCCAGCGGCTTTCCCAGCCATAGTCGAAGTCAGCGCTCGTCGAGCGAAAATGGTCGACAAAATCGATGGTGACGCTGTGGGACCCCAAGAAGGTCGCTGCAATCTCTCCAAGACCTTGATCGGCTTGGCCAACAAGGATGGCGGCTGCAGCATCGCCTTGGACTAGTTCTCCTTCTGAGGCGGGCCGGGCTTTGCGAAGGTCCGCAGCGACGACCAGTTGCGGGGCGGTCCCATTGAGCGCTTGGATCAGGGCTGAGGTGCCAGCGCGCAGACTGCCGGTCTGGTCATTGGCTGTTAGGGTATTTTCAAGGCAAAGGGCCTCTTTGACCAGGCCTGAATTAAGACGATCCGCATACGGCAGGGTGGTGGAGGCAAGGCTAATGCCGGCAATGGCGGTGCGATCTAGTCCGGTCAAACAGTCACGCGAGGCCTCAACAGCCATGGTCACCGTATCTTCATCCCAGCAGGCTATGGCCCGCTCACCCTTGCTTTGGCCCTTTAGGTTCGGAGCGAACCAGGCATTGGCCGCGAAGACGGCGGAACGTTGCAGGCGGCGCTGGGGAATATAGGCCCCAAAGGCGAGGATACCGGTGGGGCTGCTCATGGACGGGTATCCATCAGGTTGCGGGCCACGACCATGCGGTGGACCTCGGAGGGTCCGTCATAGATGCGCATGTTGCGGACGCGTCCGGCTAAAATGTGCAGGGGCATTTCCTTGGTCATGCCCATGGCCCCAAAGCACTGCATGGCATTGTCGATAATGCCTTGCGCCATCTCGGTGGCATAGACCTTAAGCATGGAGATTTCGGTGCGCACATCCATGCCCTGATCCAGCTTCCAAGCGCAGTGATAGGCCATTAGGCGGCAGGCATGGATCTTGGTTGCGCCATCGGCGACCCACCATTGGATCGATTGGCGCTCGGACAGGCGGGCACCGAAGGTCCGGCGCTGCGGGGCATAGTCCCGCATCATGTCGAGTGCGCGTTGCGCCCCGCCGATGCACCAGGCGGCCATCTCCATGCGGCGTGTGCCCAGACGGATCTGCATGGGCCCAAAGCCTTTGCCTTCAGCGCCGAGCAGCTTCCAGCCCGGAACGCGGCAATCTTCGAGCAGCACCTCATAGGTCACTTCCCCGGCCAGCATGGGGATGCGGCGCACGACCTTGAAGCCGGGATTGTCGGCGTCGACCAGAAAGGCGGTCATGCCGGCCTTGGCATTGCCTTCGGTGTTGGTGGTCGCCATCAAGATGGTGAAGTCGGCTTCGGCGGCGCGCGTGATCCAGATCTTGCGGCCATTGATGATCCAGTCATCACCGTCGCGCACAGCCTTGGTCTTCATGCCTGCGGGGTCTGCGCCCGCGCCGGGTTCAGAAATCCCAATGGCAGAGATGGTTTCGCCGCGCGCATAGGGCGCCAGATAGGCCTCGCGCTGCTGATCATTGACGGTCGCTGCCAACATCTGAAGGTTCGGCGAGTCTGGGGGCAGGGTGTAGGTGGCAATGGTGCTGCCTAGGGCCTCATTGACGCCGACCAGCGCCACATAGGACATGCCCATGCCGCCTTCGCTTTCGGGGGCATCGAGGCTCCAAAGGCCAAGATCATTTGAGACCTTGTCGAGCCGTACCCGTTCAGCCGGGGTTAAGGCCGCATCTTGGCCAGAGGCTTCACGGGCCAAAACGGCCCCCTCTAAGGGCATAAGCTCGTCCTTGACGAACTTTTGCACCAAGTTCTGAAGCATCCGATGCTCTTCAGCCAATTCAAAATGCATGTAACGGCTCCACTCGAATTTTAACTTTGAAAACGATCATAACGGCAGGTTTGAACTTGGCGAGGCCCTACGCTACGTCAGGGATACGATTTTTCCTTCGACTTGAACCTGAGCCATCCGACTTGCAAAACAAGAGGCCATAGGATTGTTATTGACCATAGGCTGACGGCGGCGACCCTGCGCGCGTCAAACCCCCTTCTGAGAGAGCTAAACCATGACCGATGAATCGACGATGCGCCCAGAAACCTTGGCCATTCACGCCGGTGCGGCTCCAGATCCGGTGACCAAAGCGCGGATCACGCCGATCTATCAGACCGCCTCCTTTGTCTTTGACGACAGTGAGCACGCGGCGGCCCTGTTCAATCTCGAGGCGGGCGGCAATATCTATACGCGGCTCGGCAATCCGACGACTTCGGTGCTTGAGGCGCGGGTTGCGGCGATGGAGGGCGGTATGGCGGCGCTTGCCGTAGCCAGCGGGCATGCGGCGCAGTTTATAGTCTTTCACACCCTGATGGAGCCGGGCTGCAATCTGGTGGCGTCGCGCAAGCTCTATGGCGGTTCGATCAATCAGTTCTCGCAGAGCTTCAAGAAAATGGGCTGGGACGTCACGTTCGTTGATAGCGACGATGCAGCAGACTATGCCAAGGCCATCAATGATAAGACCCGGGCGGTTTTTATCGAGTCCATCGCCAACCCCGGCGGTGTCGTGACGGATATTGCGGCTATTGCTAAGGTTGCCCATTCAGCCGGTGTACCTCTGGTGGTCGACAACACGCTCGCCAGCCCATTTCTCTGTCAGCCGATCAAGCATGGGGCCGATATTGTCGTTCACTCCCTGACCAAGTTCCTTGGCGGCCACGGCAATTCGATGGGCGGTATCATTGTCGATAGCGGCAATTTCAACTGGGCGGCCTCTGACAAGTACGGCTATCTGTCTACGCCCAACCCCAGCTATCACGGCAAGGTCTTTACCGACGCCTTTGGTCCTGTGGCCTTCATCTTGGCCTGCCGGGCCCTTGGTTTGCGCGACCTCGGTCCTGCGATCTCGCCTTTTAATGCCTTCATGATCTTGACCGGGATCGAGACCTTGCCGCTGCGTATGGAGCGCCATTGTCAAAATACCTTGGCCGTCGCTCAGTGGCTCAAGGCCCATCCTAAGGTGGCTTGGGTGTCCTATGCTGGTCTGCCAGAGGATCGCTATTACGCTTTGGGCCAGACCTATGCGCCAAAGGGCGCCGGCGCGGTCTTCACCTTTGGCCTCAAGGGCGGCTATGAGGCTGGGATCAAGCTGGTCGGTGCGGTGAAGCTGTTCTCGCACCTGGCCAATATTGGCGATACGCGCAGCCTGATCATCCACCCATCGTCAACAACCCATCGCCAGCTTGACACGGCTGGACAAATCTCAGCCGGTGCAGGCCCTGATGTGGTGCGCCTGTCCGTTGGCCTAGAGCATATTGACGACATCATCGCTGATCTATATCAGGCCTTGGCCTCGCTTTAAGGCGCGCTAGCGGGCCTTAACGATGGGTTTGAGCGGTTTTGTCGGGCGCGGCGGCGGGCATTTGCGCCGTCGCGACCTCAGCCTTGTTCAGGTTGGCCTTCAGATAGGTGAGGATTTCGGCCTGCTGGTGCTCATCGATAGCCGCGCCAAAGCCAACCATTTGGCTGACAATATTTGCCCATTCTTCGGAGGTGCGCGTCTGAGCCGTGATCACCCCTTCGGCATGGCACTTTGTGCAGCTCTCAACCACTAAAGCCTTGCCTGGCCCCTCCGGCAGCGCGCCGTCTTGCGCCAGCGCCGTTTGACCAGAGAAGGTGGCCAGGACGAGTGCGCCAAGAATTGGGGTTGCGAAGCGAAGGGCGGCGATTTTCATAGAGACCTCACAAGCCAAGCCCTGGGTGCTTGGCGACGATTATAACTTCGGAGGCTTTTTTAGCCTCTCGCTCAGATCGATATATTAGGAAAATCCCGGCTGACCAATTGCTGAATTTTCTCAACCACTATTCGTTCGGATACTGACGCTTCGATGTGGCTAGCCCTTGACAAACCCTGCGGCGTCCGACGTGCAAGTGAGCCCAAAATTGGTTATGGAAAACCGAGATAGGGACTAGGGAACAATCAGGGGTTGTAGTTTATTTTCGTAAATGGAGTTTCAAGTGAACGTTTTGAAAATGCGGCCCGCCGCTAGCGCCCGCGTTCTTATCACCCCAAGGCTATTACGAGACCTCCACACCTATCTGGCGGTCTTTTTTGCGCCGACTATCCTATTTTTTGCCCTTACCGGTTCGCTTCAAGTTTTCGGTCTGCATGAGGGTCATGACAATGGCTATCAGCCTCCGGCATTTGTGGAGAAGCTCAGTCAAGTTCATATCCACATGCGCTATCAATTAAAGCCCCGCAAACCTGAGCGCCCTCAGGCGGCGGTGACGCAAGCTCCCAAACTGGCCGAAGCCTCGGCGATCCAGGCCGCAGAGCACACGAAGCCGAAAGTCAAACGCGGCCCTAGTGTGGTGACAAAGGCCTTTTTTGGGGCGGCGGCAATCGGTCTGACCTTGGCATCACTGCTGGGCCTATGGATTGGCCTTACTCAAGGGCGTTTGCGCAAGGTGTCGGCGGTACTGGCCATGCTTGGGGCCACCTTACCAATCGCCTTGATCATGTTCGCCTAGATCAAAACCGCGCTGTCGATTGCAGAGGCGCATCGGGGGGCTCTTTTTCGAGCCTTGCTTAGTCTATTGGCCCGTGGAATTTTGGGCAGTCTTAATCCTTGAGAGACGCGGGCTTTTGGCCGAGTGCGTCTGGAGATTGCCATGTTTCGCCCCGTCCCTAGCAGTCCGATGTTGAAAGCCCTATCAAGCATTGTCGCCAGTCTTGCCATCGTGATGATGGGGTCATCGGCGCTGGCGGCCAGCTCTAAGGATCGCTCATCCCATGAACGGTCTGAGACAAGGCCAGCAGGTCTCAATGGTGATGTGGCGGCAGGGCGTCAAATCTTCGCGGCGAGGTGCAGCGCGTGCCATGGGGCAGATGCCGAGGGCGGGGTGGTCGCTCCAACGCTGAATAGGGTGTTTGGTGAGGCGGCAGCGCGATCTAAGTTTGCGCGATATTCAAACGCCTTAAAGACATCTGGGCTGGTTTGGACGCCGGTCAATTTGGATGGTTTCTTGGCTTCTCCAGGCAAGCTGGTTCCCGGTTCGACGATGATGACGGTTGTCTCTAACCCGTCAGATCGGATTAACCTCATCGCCTATTTGGCCTCACTAAACGTCGAAATGAAACCAAAGCAGCGCCATTAAGACCTTCGATAGCCCCATTGCACCGCCCCGGCTAACGCCCGGCCATAAAGCTGTAGTGGAAGGTCCATGTCTCGGCGGCGGCGGAGTCAATCTCTAGGGTGATGAAGGGCTCGACTGACACGGTCGACTTGATGGACCATAGGGTCAGCGCGCTTAGCGGCCGGTCACTCTGCACGCGATAACCGGCACCAGAGCGGTTCGACAGGGTGAAGTCATAGTTCGATGGTGTGGTCTCAAAGCCCGTGATGGGGGTTGATAGGACCTCTTCGGGATTGAGCACGCGCTCGAAGGTCAATTGGTTACTCTTCACGTTAGCCACGTCAGTTAACCTGCGGCTACTGATGATCTCGAAGGGGGTCTTCAGCATCAGCCCATCGGCCGTTGGATCACCTGCGAGGGTGAAAAAATTGTGGTTGAAGCTGGTCGTCTTG
>JBBARR010000011.1:0-71948 GCA_040399645.1 Caulobacteraceae bacterium
CACAATCACCCCTCAGGAGACCGCAGTCAGTCAGGGGCCGATGTGAACATGACCAAGCAAAACATCGAGGCAGGCCGACCCTGCGGATCAGCGTGCAGGACCATCTGGTCGTGGGCAAAGACGGCGTGGCCAGTATTGCGGCTCTGGGGTGATGGCGGTGAACGCCCCTACTCGCCCTCTAACTGAGGCCCCCGCCCGGCCAAGCGAACCCCAGGGATAGTGAGGCTGAGAAGAAAGGCCACCAGCAGCACCAAAATGCCTGCTACAAACATGTTGTGGATGGCCATGGACAGGATGCGTTGAACCGTCTGGTCGACCGCTGAGACTTGGCTCGAGCCGACAGCACGGGTGGCTGCGAGACGTTCCAAATCTTCGAGCTTGAAGGCCAAGCTTCCTGAAATCTTCTTGGCTGCACTGGCCAGATTGGTCGTCAGCAAGGTGCCGAAGATAGCCACACCCATGGTCGAACCCACCTGACGAAAAAACTGGGAACTGGCGGTCGCGACACCGATATCCTGCGGCTTCACTGAATTTTGAATGGCCAGATTGAACAGGCTCTGGGTCGGACCAAGGCCTACGCCCATGATAAACACCCGCCAACTCACATCCCAGAGCGGCCGCCCGGGCTGCGATTGCACCAGTAAAAATAGACCTAAGACTAGAATGCAAAGGCCGGTCAGGAGTACCGGTTTGAAATGTCCCGTTCGGCTGACCATACGCCCCGATATCACCGACGAGATGATCATGCCCAACATCAGGGGCAGCATGGCCACACCGCTTTCTGACGGCTTTGCGCCAAGCCCAAGCTGCATATAGAGCGGCAAGAACGACACCACGCCCATAAAGGCCACTGAGACCAGAAGCAGCGAGAAATTGGCCCGCGTGAAGGTGGGGTTGCGAAACAGTCCCAGCGGCAAGATCGGGTGGCTGGCGCGGGTCTCAGCAAAGAGGAAGCCAACGAGCCCCACTGCCGAGAGGGCCAAGAGCTCCAAGATGCGCAGCGAGTTCCAAGCATAGTCGCGCCCCCCCCAACTCAATGCCAGGAGGAACGGAATGAAGGTCACGACGATCAGGGCTGCACCGGCCCAATCGACCTTGCCCGGCACGCGGCGGGTCAAGACGGGCATCTTTACGATAATCATGAAAAGGGCCAGCAGCGAAAGGGGCAGGTTGATATAGAAGATCAAACGCCAGCCCTCGAACGAGATCGGTCCGAGATTGACCATGGGGATCTGGGTGAAAAACCCGCCCAGAACCGGACCAAGGATCGAGGCGAGGCCAAACACTCCGCCAAATAGACCGGCAAAACGGCCCCTCTCTCTGGGCGGGAACAGATCGGCAATGATCGTGAAGGCTGAGATCATCAAGGCCCCACCACCGAGCCCCTGAACGCCTCGAAAGATGATAAGCTGCACCATGCCGCTGCCATCTTGGACGCCATGGTTGAATTCCCCGGACGTGCCACAGAGCCATGACCCGAGCGTGAAGATAATCACCCCCGCGATGAGGATCGGCTTGCGCCCATAGATATCTGAAAGCTTGCCATAGATCGGCACCATGACGGTCGAGGATAAGAGATAGGCGGTCGTCACCCAAGCATAGAGATCCAAGCCCTTCAACTGCATGGCGATACGCGGCATGGCGGTCGAGACGATGGTTTGGTCGAGCGCTGATAGGAGCAACACGATCATCAGGCCTGCAAGGGTGATCTTGCGTTCCGCGCTGTTAAAAACCTGGGCTTCCGGTGGGGCTGTAACGTCGCTCATGAGGGCTCTCAGTATTGACCTTTGAAATCTAACTAGTCCGAAACGGCACCTCGCCTACAGCCTTTTTACAGCCAAAGTGCCAGATTATTTTTGGCCATCGACATAATGACCGTTGGTAGCCCTTGCCCTTTACCCATCATCTTGGCACGACTATGCCCATCAAGCCGCCGCGACATGAAATTGGGCCCGAGGAGTTCAAAGATGAAGCTGTCCGTTCCTATGCTCGTCGCGGGCCTATCCTTGGGCCCTGCAGCCCACGCGCAAAATGTCCGTGCAATCTGCCGCCCCGATCTGGTGAAATTCTGTCAGACCCAAATGGAACAGCGCGATCGCAAGGCCGTCCGAGCCTGCCTAATCAAGAATATGGACAAGCTGTCCGAGGGTTGCCGCAGCCAGATTAAAGAGATGATGGCCAAGCGGGCGGCGAAACCCAACTGATCTGAGGGCTCTGGCTTTAACAGGCTTGCTCCCAGACGCCCCCTGCCCCAGTCTTAAGTGAATTTTCGGGCGACGGAGATCGAGTTTGCGGGCCATGGGGTTAAGACAGTTCGCAAATAGGCTCGCGCTCGCGATCGCTGCAATCAGCCTGAGTGCCGGCCTCGCATGGGGTGCCGATTCAAGCCATCCGCAGTGCCAGACTGTCCGCATGTCCGACATTGGCTGGACCGATGTGACGGCAATGACGGCGGTCACCAGCGTTCTTCTTGAGGACCTCGGCTACAAGACAACGATTACGGTCCTATCGGTGCCTGTGACCTATTCGGCCATGAAGAACCGCGATATTGACCTGTTCCTCGGCAACTGGATGCCCTCGATGGAACAGGATCGTGCACCCTTCCTCAAGGATGGCTCGGTCGAGGTGGTGCGCGCCAATCTGACCGGAGCCAAATATACGCTCGCCGTTCCGGCCTATCTCTATGATGCGGGCCTCAAGGACTTTTCCGACATTGCCCGATTTGGCGACGCTCTGGGCCATCGGATTGTTGGGCTGGAAGCGGGCAATGATGGCAATCGTCAGGTCCTCAGCCTGATCGCCAAGAACACCAGGGCACTGGGCAGCTTCTCGCTGGTGGAATCCTCCGAACAGGGCATGTTGGCCGAGGTGGAACGGGCCGTGCGCGACAAGAAGCCGATCGTGTTTCTGGGCTGGGAGCCGCACCCTATGAATACCCGCTTTCAGATGCGTTATCTGACCGGCGGAGATGACAGTTTCGGGCCCAATTTCGGCGGCGCGACCATCTATACCAACACCCGCGCAGGCTATAGCGCCGAGTGTCCCAACATCGGGCAACTGCTCAAGAACCTGTCCTTCACTCTGGCCGATGAAAGCCTGTTGATGGGAGCGATCCTTGATCAACATCAAGAGCCTAAGGCTGCGGCCAAGGCGTGGGTTGCCAAGAACCCTCAGACCGTTGCGCGGTGGTTAGACGCGGTTCGAACCTACGACGGTCAGTCCCTGCAATCCTCGGCCTCAGCGGCACCCATCGCATCTGGTCCCCAGAGCTGGGTCACCGCCCATAAGCTCCCCATTGGTCCGTTCATGACCGATCTGGTCGAGCGGGTGAAGACCGGCGGACGCGGCTTCTTCGAAGCCGTCTCCTTCACGGTTCATGGCGCGGTCGATGGGCTAACGGGGCTTCTCAAACAGGTTCCTCCGCTGGCCCTGTTGGTCGCCATAGCGGGCTTGGCCCACCTCCTCCAGCGGTCGTGGCGTCTGACCCTGTTCGTTGCCGCGGCCCTCTTGTTGATCATGAACCAGGGCTATTGGGAGGCGATGCTAGAGACCCTGTCTCTGGTCCTGTTCTCCACCCTGATCTCGACCCTAATTGGGGTCCCCTTAGGTGTGGCGGCCGCCCATAGGCCTTGGCTCTATCGGGCGCTGCATCCGGTTCTAGATCTGATGCAAACCCTACCGACCTTCGTCTATCTGATCCCAACGCTGGTCCTGTTCGGGCTAGGTGTGGTTCCAGGATTGATTTCAACCATTATCTTTGCGCTACCCGCCCCCGTACGGCTGACCCATCTGGGCATATCCTCCACGCCCAAACCCCTGATCGAGGCCGGGCAAGCCTTTGGCGCGACCAACTGGCAGTTGCTGACGACCATCGAGCTGCCATCCGCCATACCCACCATCGTGACAGGAATCACCCAGTGCATCATGCTCAGCCTATCCATGGTCGTAATCGCGGCCCTGGTCGGCGCGGGCGGCCTTGGCGTTCCGGTGGTTCGGGCCCTGAATACGGTTCAGGTCGGCATGGGCTTTGAAGCTGGATTTGCCATCGTCCTCTTGGCCATCATTCTCGACCGCATGACCCGCGCCAAGTCGGTGGAGAAGTAGCATGATCATCGCCATCGACTTCCAATCGGTCGACATCCTATTTGCAAAGGGAACTGGCAAGCGGCGAGATCATGCCTTGGCGCGGGCAGAGGCTATGCTGGACAGCGGCTCCGATCGTAGCGCCATTGCGGCTGAAACCAGCGTTGTGCTTGGCGTTGCGGACGCGAACCTGAGCGTAAGGGCTGGAGAAATTTCGGTCCTGATGGGACTGTCCGGCTCAGGTAAGTCCACCCTTCTTCGAGCGGCTAACGGGCTCAATCGGGTCAGCCGCGGACAGGTCAAGGTCAGCCATCTGGGCGGCGTGGTCGATGTCGCCTCCTGCGATCAAAAAACCCTGCGGGCCCTGCGGCGCAAGTCCGTGGCGATGGTCTTTCAGCAGTTCGCACTCCTGCCTTGGCGAACCGTACGCGGCAATGTTGGCCTTGGCCTCGAGTTCCAAGGGATGGACAAGGCCGCGCGCCGCCGTCTGGTCGATGAGAAGCTCGAACTGGTCGGGCTCAGCGAATGGGCCGACCGCAAGACCGATGACCTGTCGGGGGGGATGCAGCAGCGGGTGGGTCTAGCCCGCGCCTTCGCCACCGATGCCGATATCCTGCTGATGGACGAGCCCTTCTCGGCCCTCGACCCCCTGATCCGAAGCCGCCTGCAAGATGAGTTGCTGGGCCTGCAAGAGCGGGTGCACAAGACCATCCTATTCGTCAGCCATGATCTGGATGAGGCCCTCAAGCTTGGTAACCAGATCTCGATCATGCAGGCGGGTCGCATCATTCAGACCGGCCAGGCGCAAGACATTATCTTTCACCCTGCCAACGACTATGTCGCTCAGTTCGTAAAGCACATGAACCCGCTGTCGGTCCTGACCGGGGCCTCGGTCATGCGGCCCCTATCGGACCTATCGGGCCTCAACGGTCAGACCCGCTATCGCTTAGAGTTCACCGCGCAAAAAGAACCTTTCGCCGCTTGGGCCGGTGATCAGTCGCTAAAGCTCATCCATAACCCTGCCGACCCCGGTGCCCTAGGCACTGGCCAGATGGCGGTCGCCAGCCTTCACACGCCGCTGATGACCCTGATCAAGCTGGTCAATGCCACGGGCCACGCCGTGCTGCTGATCGACGAAGGCAAGGTCTGCGGCATATGCGGCCAGAGCGAGATCATAGCGGCCCTATCACGCAGCTAGGGCCTAACGCTGGGCCGTTTGCCAGTTGCTCGCCTCGTAATAGTCCGCGTTGGAGGGCGGCAGGAGCGGCTTGCCAAGGATGTGATCGGCAGCCTTTTCGGCGAGCATGATGGTCGGCCCGTTGAGATTGCCTGTCGTGATCGAGGGCATGATAGAGGCGTCCACGACCCGCAGTCCGCTGACGCCAATGACCCGCGCCTGAGCATCCACGACCGCCATCGGATCATCCTGGCGGCCCATCTTACAGCTGCAGGAGGGGTGATAGGCGGTCTCGACCTTGTCGCGGATGAACGCGTCGATGGCATCGTCACTCAACGTTTCCTTGCCCGGCTGCAATTCTTCGCCGCGATAGGGATCGAACGGGGTTTGGGCAAAGATCTCGCGGGTCAGACGCATGCAGGCTCGCATCTCGGTCCAGTCGTCCGGATGGCTCATATAGTTGAAGCGGATTTCAGGCTTGGCGGATGGATCGGGTGATTTGAGCCGCACCCATCCGCGGCTCTTGGAGCGCATAGGCCCGACATGGGCTTGGAACCCGTGCTGCTTGGCCATCGATTGGCCATCATAGGTCACGGCCAAGGGAAGGAAATGGTACTGGATATCGGGATAGCGAATTCCAGCCCGGCTGCGGATAAAGCCGCAGCTTTCAAAGTGATTGCTCGCCCCCAACCCATCCTTGAACAGGATCCAACGCGCGCCGATCAGGGCCTTGGCGATGGGGTTCATGGACGAATAGAGCGTCACAGGCTTCTTGCTGGCGATCTGGAAATAGAATTCCAAATGGTCTTGGAGGTTTTCTCCGACACCGGGGCGATCGCAAACGACCGGCACGCCAAAGCGCGTCAATTCTTCGGCGGGCCCGACCCCCGACAGTTTCAAGATCTGCGGCGAGTTGATCGCTCCGCCAGCTAGGATCACCTCGGCGTGCGCCTTGGCCACGACCTCTTGACCGCCGCGAACATAGCGTACGCCAACCGCGCGCTTGGCCTCAAATTCGACGCGCAGCACCTGAGCATGGGTCAAGACGGTCAGGTTCGCACGCCTCATGGCCGGTTTGAGATAGGCATTGGCCGCGCTCCAGCGCCGCCCCTCTCCCACCGTCATATCCATACGGCCAAACCCCTCCTGCTGGCGACCATTGACGTCGCTGGTCAGGGGATAGCCCGCCGCCTTGGCCGCCTGCATCCACGCGGCGTGTAGCGGGTTCTTTAGGGTGCCATATTGGGTCTTGAGCGGGCCAGCCTCGCCGCGATAGGCATCGCCGCCCTCGGCCCGATGTTCGGCGCGCCTAAAATAGGGCAAAACATCGGGGTAGGACCAACCCTGGGCCCCCTCCTCTTGCCACCGCTCAAAGTCCAAGGGATTGCCGCGAATATAGACCAGCCCATTGATCGAAGATGACCCACCTAGGACCTTGCCGCGCGGCGTATGGATACGCCGCCCGCCCAAGGCCGGTTCCGGCTCAGCCTCATAGTCCCAGATATAGCGGGGATTGTTCATCGGGATCGACAGGGCCGTCGGCATCTGGATGAAGATCGAGCGATCACTGCCACCGCTCTCGAGCAGCAGAACCTTTTGCTTGCCATCCTCGGTCAGGCGATTGGCCAAAACACAGCCTGCCGATCCTGCCCCGACGATGATGTAGTCAAATTCGGCAGTCATCGGACGTTCTCTCAATAGGGGGCATCAATATCGCCAAGCGCGACATAGACACTTTTAAGTTGGGTATAGTGGTCGATCGCCGCGTGACCATTTTCGCGGCCAATACCCGACTGCTTGTAGCCTCCAAAGGGTAGTTCGATCGGGGTAACATTGTACTGATTGATCCAGCAGGTTCCAGCCTGAAGCTGGGCAATCACACGGTGAGCGCGGGTCAGATCGTTGGTGAAGACCGCGGCAGACAGGCCAAAGTCGGTGTCGTTAGCCCGCGTCACCACCTCGTCCTCGTCATCAAACTCCAGCACGCACATGACCGGGCCAAAGATCTCCTCGCGGACAATAACCATCTCGTCGGTGCAGTGATCAAAGATGGCGGGAGAGACGAAATTGCCCATGGCCAAGGCTCCTTGCGTCAACGCTTCGCCGCCGCAGAGTAGGCGCGCGCCCTCGGCCTTGCCACGCGCGATATAGGTCAAGACCTTTTGCATATGGTCGCGGGAAATGAGCGCCCCAACATGGGTGGCGGGGTCTTGGGGATCGCCAATGACCATCTTGGCGGTTCGCCCCAAAAGCTTCTCTAAGAAGGCCGCCTTGATCGTGCGATGGACAAAGACGCGAGTGCCGTTGGAACAGACCTCGCCCGCCGAGTAGAAGTTGGCCATCAAGGCACCCGACACGGCATTATCGAGATTGGCATCGTCAAAGACGATCAAGGGGGACTTTCCGCCCAGCTCCATGGTCACAGCCTTCAGGGTCGTGGCGGCGTCACCCATCACCTTTTTGCCGGTCTCAACCGAGCCGGTCAGGGAAATCTTTTGGACCTTTGGATGACGCGACAGGAGCCGTCCGGTCTCGATCCCGCCTTGGACGACATTGAACACCCCTTCAGGCAAACCCGCCTGAGTGAAAATCTCTGCCAATCTGAGGGCTGTTAAGGGGGTCAGGTCTGAGGGCTTAAAGATCATGGCATTGCCACAGGCCAAGGCAGGGGCTGCCTTCCAGCAGGCGATCTGGATGGGATAGTTCCACGCCCCGATGGCCGCCACCACGCCCAGTGGTTCGCGCCGCACATAGCCAAAGGCTTGCGGGCCAAGATCAATATGCTGCCCGGTCAAGGTCGCGGCGATCCCAGCATAATATTCTAGGCAGTCCGCGCCGGACAGCACATCGACCACTGAGGTCTCTTGGATGGGTTTGCCTGTGTCCTGGGTCTCAAGCAGGGCCAGTTCATCATTGGCCGCCCGAAGAAGGTCCGCCGTCTTTCGCAGGACCCGTCCCCGCTCAGCGCCGGTCATGGCCGCCCAAATCCGCTGCCCGCGTTCTGCAGCCGAAACCGCTGCATCGACCGTGTCGGGTCCAGCGATCTCAACGCAGCCAAGGACCTCGCCCGTCGCCGGATTGATCGTATCGAAGCCTTGACCAGACCCGGCGACATAGCCTCCATTGATATAGCTCTGGTGCCACTGGGTCATAGATCGAACCTTTTTATATACACAGACTTGGCTGGACAGAGGGTGATCGACAAGGACCGTGATCCTTGCGCGCACCGTCTCGCCATCGGCTTGCTTATAGGTCGCGCTGCTAGCGGTCTATCCGCCCTTCAGGGCGAGCGCCGCGTCAGCAACACGGCGCTGCAAGATCGCCAGCGCCATATCCCGCGCTCGGCCCTCGGGTCGTCCAAGCAGGCTGCCAAGGGTCGCGCCAAAAAGGCCCGCACCGAGCGCCATGCTGAGGCACAGCAAAATAAAGTCCTCCACAACCGCCACCCGCATACCCGCCTGCTCGACCATGCGGGTCGACAACACGCTGCGGACCGCTTCACGCACCGTGGTCAGTCGCCGCGACTCTCCGGTCAGTTCCAGCCACGCCGCCAGTCGCGCCACCGGCTTGGCCTCAAAGGCGTCGAAAAGCGCCCCTGTACTTTGGGTCGCGAAGGCTGTGGGATCAGTGACTTGGTCGGTAACGGCGAGAACCCGACTCACCAGATCGGCGATCATGCGGGTCATCAAGGCGGCTTGAACCCCGTCGATGGACCCAAAATGGTGTAAAACCGTAGCATTGACCACGCCAGAGCGGCGAGCAACCTCGACCAGCTTCAAGTTCTGGGGCCCTGATTCAACAAGGATTTTCTCGGCAGCAGCCAAGATATTATCTTGCGCACCCTCTGAGGTCCGGCGTAACCGAACCCGCGGGGCAAGGGACGATGTTGACATTTTTATCATTATAAGCAATCCTCCCTGATAAGAAGTCATTAGTAAACTCCACGCCGGGCGTCAAAACAATGCAAACTCCTATCGGACTTGCGGTTTCTCCGCGAGATATTCACTTTGCAACTGATGGAGCTCAGGGGCGGGCCTGGATGGCGGGGGACCCCATCGCGACGGCAGTGTTCAACGCTCTGTCGCTGACCTTCCCAGACGGCGAGCGGCTGTTTATGGACGCGGTGCGCAACTACCGATCCAGCCTATCGGGAAAACTGCTTGAAGACGCCAAGGGCTTCATCGCTCAAGAGGCGATCCATACGCGCGAACATGTCGGCCTCAATGCGGGGCTCGACCGCTGCCACTATCCGATTGACGAGATCGAAGCCAATATCAAAGGCCGATTGGCCTTCCTGCGCACGCGTGGCCGCGTGGCCATGCTCGGCGTTACCATCGCCATGGAACATTTCACGGCCATGATGGCAGATCTGTTCCTTGAGCAGCCTGAGTTTTGGAACGGCGTACCGGAGGATATCGCGCGCCTGTGGCAATGGCACGCCATGGAAGAGACCGAACATAAGGCCGTGGCCTTTGACGTCTTCCAAGAGGTTTCAAAAAACTGGAAGCCTAGCCAGCGCTATGGCCTGCGCGTCCGGATTATGCTGATCATGACCGTGATGTTCGTGTCCAACATTACGAAATTTTCCAGCATGTTGTTGATCGCCGACGGCATGAAGCCGTGGAAGGCCAGGCTGAGCGTCCTAGGTTACCTGTTCGGTAAGCCCGGTCTGTTCCGCAAGAGCTGGAAATCCTATTGGGATTGGTTTCGTCCAGGCTTCCACCCCTGGCACCATGACAATAGCGCCACGCTGAAGGCTTGGCAGGATCGGTTCACAGTCTCTGTTTCGCATTCGGTTGCCGCAGAATAGTCCAGACCGGTCCGAACTTAGAAAAAGGGGCAGAGCCGCCGGAAACGGTCGCTCTGCCCTTTCGTTTGCAGGCCTAATTATCCCAAAGGATATAGTCTTCGCCGGGCTTTGTCGGCATACCGCTGGGGTGATCGATCGAGACCGGCCCTTGCAGAAGTGACGGCCACAGGGATTTAACGCTCTCAGCATTGTGAGCTTTCAACAGAGCCTGCATGGCCAAAACGCGCGCAGACTCTGTGGCCGCAAGATTGTTCTGCTCTGTTGGATCAATAGCCAGATTATAAAGCCAGAGTTTCTTTAGCGCGCCATTATACTGAAGCTTCCAATCGCCATCACGAACAACCTCATACTGACCGGAACGCCAAAATAGGGTCTGGTGCGGACGCCCCTTGGCCTTACCTTGCAGGTAGGGCATCAGATCGACGCCATCGATAACCCGGTCCTTGGGTAGGTCCGCACCGGCAGCAGCCGCAGCCGTTGGCAGAATGTCGATGTGGCCGACCGGATAAGGGAACTGGCTACCAGCCTGAATGGTTCCGGGCCAGCGCATGAAGAAGGGCGAATGGATGCCGCCTTCAAAGAAGGTCGCCTTAAAGCCGCGATAGGGCCGATTGATCTCAGGCAGACCAATATAGTGCGCCCCGCCATTGTCGCTGCTCAGGATGATCAAGGTATTGTCGTCGATCCCCTCATCCTTCAGTTGCTTCAAGATGCGCCCAACATTGCGGTCGAGATTGCGCATCATCGCACCATAGACGCGCAACCGGTGATCCTTGATCTGTGGGAGGGCGTCATAGTCCTCCTTCTTAGCCTGCAGCGGGGTGTGGATCGCATTGGGCGTGAAGTACATGAAGAAGGGACGATTACGGTTGGCATGGATCGACTTGACCGCCTCATCGGTGAGGTAGTCCGTCATATAGCCCTTGGGCGCGAAGTTCTTGGAACCGTTGAACTGCACCATATAGGGCAGATTGGGCCACAAAAAGCGGTCGATAGGGTCCCAAGGCTGCTTTGAATTGACAACATTGGGGTCATTTTCGGGCAGGAACATGGATCCACCGGACATGAAACCGACGCTCTCATCAAAGCCCTTTTCCTCAGGACGCGTGCCTTTGGATGCACCAAGGTGCCACTTGCCGAAATGCAGGGTGTGATAGCCCTTGGCCTTCAGTAGGGCCGGAATAAAGACTTCGCTGGTCGGTACGGCCAGATTGTTGACCGCCTGCGCGCCCTTGGTCGTTCCGGGCGGCATGTCTTTGATCCGGTCAGCAAAGAAGGTCGGGGCTGCGATTGAGCCCTCTTCCTTTTGGGTTCCAACCATCTTTAGGAAGGCAACTGGAGCTGGGGTGAACTCAAAGCCAAACCTTGTCGCATAGCGGCCCGTCATGATCGTGGCGCGCGACGGCGCGCAGGTAGCATTGCCGTCATAGCCGTTGACGAAATTTGCGCCCTCATGGCCGATGGAGTCGATATTGGGGGTGGGCACTGCACCGCCGGCAATACCGCCGCCATTAAAGGTAATGTCATTATAACCCATATCATCAACGAGAATGACGATGATGTTCGGCGCGCGCTTGCCCTCGGGCGCAGTTGCCGGGCCTTCAGCCCAACTTATCGGCTGATTGGGCGCGACCTTTGGAAGCTGCGAATGGGCGATCATCATAAAGACCGCCTCCTTGTGGGTGACGACCCATCCAAAGGCCACTGCAACGACGAGAACAATGCCGCCCAACCAGGTCCAAAGCCGCATAGGTCCCTCCCAGAAAGATCAGCCCGCACAGGTCTACGGACACATCATCGGATATTATTGAGGAGCAGCATATATTGACATTGCGACTGCCGCTAGTGGGTTCAGCGACCTAAATTCAAGGTGTGCTTTAGCCTCAGCACCCGGTCAGATTGACAGACCCGCACCCAACTTTAACCGGTCAAAGACACTGACCAGAGGCTGGCTCATGCGAACACGGCTTATGACCTGATCCAGAGCTTAGAGGCTAAAGAGGTGCGTCTCATGGTCACGCTCAACCGGCCTCACATTAAAATTTCTGGTCACAAGACCGAGAACGCGCGACCGAAGGATGCCCAAACCCAATCTGCGAACGGAACTTGATCATGACCGCCGTGCCCATTGTCTATTTCTCTGACGTCCTGTGTATCTGGGCCTATTTTTCCGAGATGCGGGTGCGGGCTTTAAAGGAGGCGTTCGGCGACCAGATCTGGTTCGAGCATCGGTTCTGCTCCATCTTTGGCGACACGGCGCGCAAGATGAGCACCACCTGGCGTGACAAGGGCGGATATGAGGGCTTTAATCGGCACCTGATGGAGGTCGCCAAGCAATTTCCCGAAGTGATCATCAACCCGACTATTTGGTTGACCGCCAAGCCCGCTTCTTCGACTGGCGCGCACCTGTTTCTTAAGGCGGTTCAACTGGATGAGGCGGCCGACCGCCTAGCCGCCGGGACCTTTGAGGCCAGCCTTCAAGCCATGCGTACCGCCTTCTTTCGCGATGCACGTGATATTGGCCAATGGTCCGTCCAGTGCCAAATCGGCGAGCAAGCCAAGGTTGATATCGGCCGGATCGGAGCCCTGATCAACGATGGCCGCGCCTATGCGAGCCTCGCCAGTGACTATGACGCCGCCGCCAGCATGAACATCCAAGGCAGTCCGACGGTCGTGCTCAATGATGGCCGCCAAAAGCTCTATGGCAATGTTGGCTACCGCATCCTTGAGGCCAATATCCAAGAACTCTTGCGCTCACCCTCGCCCGACCAAGCCAGCTGGTGCTAGGCTCCTAACGCTTGGCGAGCCCTTTGTGGTCCATCCGCCAGACCAACTGGTCGAACCGGTCTTGGCCGAAGAAGGGTTCGCCCTCAAAGACCATCAGCGGCACACCATAGTGACCACCTTCGCGCTGAGCGGCCTGATTGGCGGCAATGATAGCGTCCATGCGTTCGGCTTCTCCGGTCGCTGCGATCGCGGCATCGAGTTCGGAAAGGTCCAGTCCGGCGCGAGCAACGGCGTCGGACAGATGGCTCCCAACGTTCCAACCTGCGACCGTTCCGTCCCAAATCAGACGACCGACCTGCTCGATAAAGGCCATGCCCTTGCCCCGCTCGCTCGCCGCGACACCCAGCCATGAGAGGCGGTGGATATAGGGCTGGTCTTTGGGATAGGTGCGGGTTTGTGGGTCCATATGGACCGGATCAGGCCGCGCCCAGCGGAAGGGCACGTCGGCGAACTGGGCGCTGCGATGAATGTCCTTGCCAAAATAGGTGATCCAAAGCGGGTCATTATTGGCGAAGAAATCAGGCTGACGCACCGCGATCGGATAGACGACCCGCAGATTACACGTCACATCATAGTCGCGCTCTAGGGCGACAATCCGGTCAGTGACCAGATAGGAATAGGGTGAGCGGAAGGACCAATAGAGATCAAAGGCAAGGGTCATCCCAGCGTGCCCTTGGTCTTGATGTTTAATTGACCGGCTAGGCCCGCATCACGATGTTTGGCGATCTCTTGGTACTCTGGGCTCTGCACCATCTCCTGCATGGCACCGAGCGAGGGATATTGTGCCAGTGCGATCATGTCCCATAGCTCTTCGACATCGCCGAGCATCAGCCCCGTCACCGGTCCCGAATAGCCGGGCGTTCCACCGACCTTAATAATATGGTGCCGCACCTTGCGGCCATAGCGTAGATAGGCCTCAAAGCCCGAAATATCGGCGTCTGACCCATCAGCATATTCCGCCTTGGGCTTGAACTTCAACAGATTGACCATGACGAAGGGGCCGTCTTCCGGCGCGCTGAAAAAGGCCTTGGCCTGTTCCGCAGTAGGGTGAACGAGATTTTTGAATTGCATGGAAGACGCCTCCGAAAGGGACCGCTTGGGTCCTTTTATCAATTGGCACCCATAACGTCATAGGCTCAGCAGAGGGTCAATTGGGCAAGGCGCGGTCATAGAGACCCATTCGGCGCAAACAGGGTTAATTCAATTTTAGCGCGGGGCACCCATACAAGGAGACACTAAACTAAAGGTGCGCCGCTCATGCCCAAACCATTGCTGGACCGCGCCCATCAGGCCCTCGCTCAGCAGAACCCTGCCTTGGCGGAAAGGATCGCGCGGCAGGCGACCGAACGTTTCCCCAAAAATAGCGCCGCGTGGCGAACCCTAGGCCTGATCCTTCAGGAGGCCGGACGCACCCTTGAGGCCTTTGAGGCCTATGAACGGGCCCTTGGCCTCAACCCAAACGATGTCGATATTGCGTTGGCCCTGTCTTACGCAGCATCGCGATTGGGCATGAAGGACGAGGCCCTCGCCCTTGCTAGCTACTTTGCGCAGACAAGGCCGGGCGATATGGCCGGGATCAGCGCCCAGTGCACGGCCCTCTTGGCCCTAGGCCGGGTGCAAGAGGCCCATGACCTCGCCGTTCAGGCCCTCGGTGCCGCGCCGCAAGCGGCGGAACGCTGGCAGTTGGCAGGCAAGACGGCCCGGGCCAGCGGCCGGCTCGAACAGGCCGCTCAAGCCTTGCAAGAGGCCCTGCGCCTGAAGCCCAATGATCCGCGCATTCACTATGATCTGGCCTGGACCTTGGCCGATATGGGCGATCTGGAGCCAGCGCTGGACGGGGTCGAGCAGGCCCTCGCCCACCCGCTTGACGCCGAGACCCGCGCCACAACCGCCTTCTTGCGGGCCACGATCCTGCTGGCTATCGGCGATCTCAAGGCCGGCTGGAGCGCCTATCAGGTGCGGCACGATCTGGCCTTGCCCAGCGCAGCGGTCTTCGATCTGGACCTTCCGCGATGGGACGGGCAATCCGATCTAGCGGGCCGCGCCTTGGTGGTGATCGCCGAACAGGGCCTTGGCGACGAGATTGCCTTTATGGGCATGATCCCCGACCTGTTAGAGCGGCTCGGCCCGATCGGTCGGCTAACGCTCTGTGCAGACCAGAGGCTCAAAGGTTTGATCGAGCGCAGCTGGCCGCAGGTTCGTGCTGTCGGTCATCAGACCCAAGCTCAACTGGCGCGCCGCCATCGCTCGCCCAACGCGCCAGTGGAAGGCGACCTGTGGCTGCCGCTCGGCGATCTCCTGCCGCTGCTGCGCTCCACCATCGCCGATTTTGACCGGCCGGCAGGTTTCTTGAAACCGGACCCCGTGCAAGTGGCGCACTGGAAGGCTTGGCTCAAGATCTTGCCGGACGGGGCCAAGACCGGCGTCACCTGGCGCAGTCACAAGATGGGCGACGAACGGGATCGCAACTTTGCCCCCCTCAGCGCTTGGGGACCGATCTACACCAAGCCCGGCCTGACCTTCGTTAATCTGCAATATGGCGACACAAGCGACGAATGCGCCCAGATCGCCGCGCAGTTTGGCGCAACCGTCCATCAGGCTCCAGGCCTAGACCTATTCAATGATCTAGAGGGCCTTGCCGCCCTCTGCGCCGCGCTCGATATCGGGATTGGCTTTTCCAATGCCAGCACCAACCTCTTGGGCAGCGTCGGCATGCCCCTGCACCTTTTGACCCCGCCAGCCTCCTGGCCCGCCCTCGGTCAGAGCACCTATCCTTGGTATCCGGGAACCCTGGTCCATGAGGCTCAGACCCATGGAGATTGGGACAGCCTGATGGCCAAGGCGGCCTTGGCCCTCTAACGCGCCACCTTCAAAAAAGAGGCCTGCGCCTCATTTCGGCAGAAATGGGACGCAGGCGCTATAGGCAGAGGGGAGGTATTCGACCCTTAGAACTGGAGGTCCACACGGGCGTAGTAGTAGCCACCGTCCGTGCTGTAGGGCGAATTTCTGGAATAGATTAAGCCGCGGAAGACTTGGTACTGCGAGCGGGCTGGATATTTGTCGAAGATATTTTCTGCGCCGACGCGAACCTTGACCGACTTGGTCACGTCATAGCTGGCGGTCAGGTCGAAGAAGGTCATGGCATCAAAGACCTGCGGCTTGTAGGTCGGATAGGCCACGCTGGGCGCCGCAGAGGCTGGGAAGGTGTCGGTAAAGTCCGACCATTCGCCATAATAGCGGCTGCGACCGGTCAGCTCCAAGGACCCGATCTTATAGGAGGCCGAGAGGGTCGCCCGGGTTTGTGGCAGCGCGTTCTCGGTCATCTTCTTCGAATAGGGGTTCAGGGTACGTGAACCACCGGTGATCTCAGTCTTGATCTTGCTCACGGCGGCGGTGAGGGTCATACGGCCCTCGCCGACCTGACGGGCATAGATCGACACCAGATCAATACCGCTATTGGTCGTGTTGTAGTCATTTTGTAGGAAGTTGGCCGAATAGATGTCCTGCAGGTTTGGCACCTTCAAGGCGGTCAGGGCGGCATTTTCTGCAGCCGTCAGAACGTAGGAGGTACTGGTGTTCAGGCGATGCTCAATGTCGATCTTGTAGACATCAAGCGTGGTCTGCAGGCCAAAATCGGTGTTCCAAACCACACCCGCCGAATAGTTTCGTGAGGTCTCAGCTTCCAGCGGCTTGATGTTGACGCCCGTCCGCTTATTGAGGATTTTCGCGACCGCACCGACAGGGCTGAACCGGCCCGTCGTGGTGATCGAGGCCAAGGCGTTGGGCAAGAACTGCGACAGGCCTTCGCTATAGAGCTGCGCGGTTGTCGGCGCGCGAAAGCCCGTCGAGACCGTGCCACGGATGGCCAGGCTTGGTGTCACTTCAAACCGGCTGGACAGCTTAAAGGTCGTTGAACCGCCAAAGGTCGAGAAGTTCTCGTAACGGGTCGCGGCATCAAAGCTCCAAGCCTTATTGACCGGTACATAGAGGTCCAAATAGGCCGCCTGACTGGTCTGATCATGCTGACCAGCATTGACCGGGGCATAGCCGGGGAAGCCGCTGGAACAGCAAGGCAGGGCTGGCGAGCCGTAAGCGCCGGGCCCGAAGGCGTAGGAGGCGGGCTCACCGGCAATGATCGTAAACTGCTCAGTGCGGTACTCGGCGCCAAAGGCAAAGACCATCGGTTCTTGAAGGCCGGAGACCTTCAAGGGCAAGGAGCCGTCGATATTGTAGTTGGTCTCAACCTGCTCGACCGCGCCATCGTCAAACGAGGTTGGGCTCTTAGGGCCCAGCGACGCATTGATCGAATTGGTCATGAAATAGTTGATCTTGTTGCGTCCGTAACCTGCGCTGGCATCGAGCTTCAGGCCGTTGGCGAACTCGGTCTTGGCTCCGGCAACGAGGCTCAGATCCTTGTCCTTACTGCCAAAATGCGGCGTGAAGCCTGCAGGATAGAGGGTCAGAAGGTTCCAGCCGGGGAACACAGGGCTCGTTTTAAAGACGCTGGCATAGCTGCCGACGGGGCCGCGATAGTTAAAATCGCCCACGCCCTTGCCATCGCCATAGGTGCCGAAGCTGTAGAGCGAGACCTTGTCGATATCGTAGCCTGCGGTGAAGGCCAGACGCGTCGCCGTACGCTCAGGCTTACCCCAGTTCACCGCCGGATTGGGGAAGGCCACCGTTGGATAGGCGGCTTGCGAGGCGGTGGCATTGGTGCCCTGCTGCGAACGCGAGGTCAGACCGGTGTCAGAATATTCGATGGTCCCGGCGACGAAACCCTTGTCACTGCGCAGACCGCCATGGAGGCCATAACGAGGACCTTCACCGTCACCTTCAAACTGTGCGCCATATTGGGCAAAGGCGCGCAAACCGGCGCTTTCGTCGAGGTTCAGGTTGATGACCCCGGCAATGGCGTCAGAGCCATATTGGGCCGCCGCGCCATCACGTAGCACATCCACCGACTTCAGGGCCGAATTGGCGATCTGGTCAAGGTCGGCGGCTTGGAAGGCGCTGCCATAGCTGGGGTTCATCATCATGGCCGAGCGGTGAACGCGCTTGCCATTGAGCAGAACCAAGGTCTGGTCGGGCGATAGGTTGCGAAGGCGGGCTGGGCGCACAAAGATCGTAGCGTCGAGCGCAGGCAGGGTCTGAACACTGAAGGCTGGCACGAGGCTGGCCAAGGTCTCAACCAATTCGGCCGAGCCGGTCTGGTCGATGGCGTCGCGCGAGATCACATCGACAGGCTCTAGGCTCTGCATCGCGGTGCGCGGCGCGGCGCGGGTCCCGGTGACCACCAGTTGGTCCATATCTTCGGAAGGCGCGATGGTTGCGGCGACATCGGCCTTTGCGAAAGCGAAGGCCGGAACGGTCGTGGCCGCAATCAGGGCCAAAAGGCTAACAGTGCGTTTCATTCAGCGTCTCCAAGATCCTTGGGACAAGCACGAACGACGCCCCTACCCCGGGCCGTTGATTAGGGCGCAGTTGAGACGATCAGGCTTCAGTTCTGCGAATGTTTTGCGGCAGCGGCTGTGCAGAACTATGAAAGACCAGCATATGGCACTCATAACGCCAAATTCTATTGCCTGTGCAACCGTTTGGCCTGAAGGTAAGATGGAGGCCGTCCATGGAGTTGTGTCTTGCTTAAGATCATTCAGAAATTTCTCGGGCTATTGCCCCTATGGTTTGGGATCGGCTTCATTGCGCCGCTGACGGCTGAAATGATCAAAGGCTTTGGCTGGCAAGTAATCCTGCCCGTCTCGCCGCTGGTTGCAGGACTGGTCTTGGGTATTGCCTGGGGTGGGTCGACCGTTATGCGGGGGCGTTGGATATGAGCACGGCAATCCCCCTGACCGACCTGAGCGGTCTGGACAGCAAGGCCCTGATGAAGCTGGAGGGCGAGATCGCCGAACAGTGTATGGGCGGGGTGCCTTGGGGCTCGGTGGCTTGGGGGCTAGGCAATCTGGGGGTCTGGCTATCTCTTTGGCCGCTGACCTTCCTACATATCCTGCCGCTCTGGGCGGCCTTTCCGATCGCAACAGCTTGCGTAGCCTTGAGCTATCTGCCGTCTCATGAGGCCCAGCATGACATTATTGCGCGGCCCGGTACGCGGCTGAGGTGGCTAAACCAGTGGGTTGGGCATGTCTCGACCATACCCTTGGTCATGCCCTACAGCGTCGCCAAGCTGACCCATATGGAACATCACAAGCACACCAATCACCCTGAGCTTGACCCAGATATCCACACAAAGGCGCAAAGCGGCCTACAGTTCTTGATCAACTCTATCGCCAGCCGTCAGCCCAATGGACGCGGCAACCGTTCCTATAGTGAGGCCCTCGCCCGGCTCGGCACACCGCACGCGATGCGCGCGCAGCTTGAAGCCTTGGCCATGCAGCTAGCCTATCTGGGGATCCTGTTCGCGGCGGCCTGGACCGGTCATGCGATTGAGGCTGCGCTGCTCTGGTGGCTGCCCAAACATCTGGCCCAGACCTATATCGGTTATTACCTGTCTTGGGCGCCGCACTTTCCAGCCACCTTGTCCGGTCGCTATCGCGACACCCGCGCTTTTAAGAGCCTTGTGGGTAATATCGGTTCGATGGGGATGCAGTTCCACATCATCCACCACCTGCATCCGCGCATTCCACTGATGCGCACGCCCAAGGCCTATTGGGCCATGCGTCCGATCCTTGAGGCCCGCAAATGCGATCTGAGCGGCCTCTAATCACCCTTTTGCCTAATGGAAAGACTGAGCCATGAGCCAAGACACCACCGCCGTCTTTGTCGTCGCCAATCTCGAGGTCAATGACCCGGTCGGCTATCGCAACTATGAACAGGGCTTTTTTCCCCTGCTTAAGCGCCATAGCGGCGAGCTGCTGACCTTCGACGACAAGCCCACCACCTTTGAAGGCATTTCGCCGCGTCCAGGCCGGGTGATCATCCTGAAGTTCCCGTCTGAGACGGCCGCGAGCGCTTGGTACAATGACGCCGACTATCAAACCCTGTCAGAGCATCGCCGAGGTGCAACGACCTTGCAGTTCTTGACCATGGTGCGCGGATTGCCACCGCGCTAAGCTGCACGCCTGTTATCAACGGCTTCAAGGATCGGCCCCATGCTCAAAGACCAGACCGGCCTTTTGATGACGGGCTCGCGAGAGGCTGTGGCCCACTATAACCAGGCGATTGGCCACCTCTTGGCCTTTCAGCCCGAAGTGGTTGCCCAAACCGAAGCGGCGCGGGCGGCCGATCCAAACTGCGTCATGGCCCAGGCCTTGCGGGCCTATTTGGGGCTGATGTCGAGCGAATATCCTGACGCGGTAAATGCTGCGCAGTTTGTACGGGGGCTGACCTCGACCAGTGACCGCGAAGCAGCCCATCTCAGCGCCATCGGTCAATGGATTGGCGGAGATTGGCACGGGGCGAGCCGCACGCTGGATCAGCTGCTCAGCCTCTATCCGCGCGATATTTTGGCCCTCTCAGTCGGCCATCAGCTCGACTTCTTCCTTGGTGAGGCGGGCAATCTGAAGGGCCGGATCACTCGGGCTCTGCCGCACTGGGACCTTCGCCATCACCTCTATGGCTATCTGCTGGGCATGCAGGCCTTTGGGCTGGAAGAATGCGGACAGTATGAAGCCGCCGAAAAGGCTGGACGTGCCGCAATTGTCCATCATGCGGACGATGTCTGGGCCATCCATGCGGTGGGCCACACCTATGAAATGCGCGGACGTTTCGAAGATGGCATCGATTTTCTCGACAGCCAAAGCGCTTCGTGGACGACGAGCAACTTCCTCATGGTCCATACAGGCTGGCACAAGGCCATTTTCGCGCTCGAACAGCAAGATTACGGCGCGGCGCTGGCCATCTGTGACGAGACCCTAAGTTCCGACCAATCGCTTCGCACCGCCCTAGAGATGGCTGATGCCGGCAGCCTGCTGTGGCGCGTCCATCTGGACGAGATGGATGTTGGATCTCGCTGGGAGCCCTTGGCCGAGGCTTGGGCAAGCAAAGACCCGACCTGCTGGTATGTCTTCAACGATCTGCACGCGATCCTGGCCATGGTTGGCGCGGGTCAGCAGGCTGAGGCCGAAGCGATTGTGGCGCGGATGGAGGCGTCGATCCTCAGTCCAGAGCGCCATGTCAGCAATGGCCTGGCCATGGCTTCAGCGGGCCTACCCGTGGCTCAGGCGCTCACAGCCTTCGGCCAAGGTGACTATGGGCGGACGGTCTCCTTGATGGCACCGATCAGGCATCAACTGTCAATCTTTGGCGGCAGCCATGCCCAACGCGATGTGTTCCAGCGCACCCTCTTGGTCGCCGCTAGGCGTGCGGGGCAGAGCGCCTTTGCTAAGATCCTGTGTCAAGAACGGCTAGAGGCACGCCCGAACAGCGTCTGGGCCGGCGCCCAAAGTCGGCTACTGTAGATTCGGCTAACGGCTAGACCTCGGCCATCTACGGTTGGCTAGAGGCCATCTCGTCAAGGACCTTGATCAGGACATTGGCCAAGGTATCGGCCTTGATGGGCTTGGAAACAACGCTATTGATACCGGCGCTTTCATACTCACTCATATGGTGGGTCATGGCGTTGGCGGTCACAGCGATGATCGGCGTCTTGGCTCGCCCGGTTGCCCGTTCCTGCTCACGGATGTGGCGGCTGGCTTCCACGCCGCCCATAACCGGCATCTGCATGTCCATCAGAATAATATCCCAGGTCTGGCTTTCCCAAGCTTCGACCGCGAGCTTGCCATTGTCGACCACGGTCAAGGTAATACCGAACTGCTCCATCAGGGTTCTGAGCACCAACTGATTGACCAGATTATCCTCGGCTGCCAGGACGCGCAGGCTCTGCACGATCTCTTGCGAGGCGACCGCTTCGTCGTCATTGACCACCCGCAGCATCTCGGTCGCGTCACGCAAACGCGGAATCTTTAACAGGGCCGTGAAGGTCGATCCCTTGCCAAGCTCGCTCTGCACCCTAATCGAGCCCCCCATCAACTGGGCAAGGTCCCTAGAAATACCTAGCCCTAGGCCCGTGCCGCCATAGTTGCGATTAACGCTGGCGTCGGCCTGAGCAAAGGGATCGAACAGGCCATCCATTCGGTCGGTCGCAATACCATTGCCGGTGTCCAACACCGAAATCTCAAGCCCTTCATCAACCAATCTGGCCGACAGGACCACACGGCCCTCTTTGGTGAACTTCAGCGCATTGGACAGGAAATTGTAGGTGACCTGACGCACACGTGTCGGGTCACCTAAATAGATCCCGGCCGCTGGCTCTATGTCCAAAATGAAGGACAGCCCGGCCTTGTTGGCGATAGCCGTAAAGGCTGCATAGGCCCCGCTTAAGACCTCACGAATATCGAACTCAATGGATTCCAGCGTCATCTTGCCCGCTTCGATGCGAGAAATATCGAGTAGGTCATTCAAGATCGCCAGCAGGGCGTCACCGGACTCCCGAACAATCTCCAACCGCGAGCGCTGCTGCTCGGTCGGCGTATCTTTCAACAGGACATGAACCATGCCCAGAACGCCGTTGAGCGGTGTTCGGATCTCGTGGCTCATAACCGACAGGAAGGACGATTTGGCGCGGTTCGCCGCCACAGCCGCATCGCGCGCCTTGACCAGATTTCTGGCCAGCTCCTTCATTTCCGACATTAGGACCGTTTGCAGGCCCATTGAGGTGCCGATGGCCATCGATTGATCCGCCGACGAGAAGTCCGATGCCGAAAGGTCTAGGTCGCCCCACTGTTTGGCCATCATCGCCGAATGGGCCAAGCAGAACAGATAGCCCTGCGGGACCCCTAAGACCGTTCCGACCAGGTTGACTTGGCCATCGTTGGACTTGAACTGCAAAGCACTCGAGTGCTTGGCGGCGACCGCAGGATTAAAGCCGGACCTTGGGCGCTCAATTTTGAAACAGTCGATCAGCGGCACACCCGCTAGCGCATCCGGCAACAGTTTACGAAGGGATCGGCCCACGGAGATAAGAACCAGTTCCGCATCTGTTAGCACGTAACAGGGGAACAGGTTTTCAATTTGATCTGCAGAAAATTGAAATTGATCGACCATTGACCGGCTATTGTGCCATCAGAATGTTAAAGATCCGCGCGCCATCAGGGGCCTGCTTATAGACAACCTCTCCCTTGACCCCAAACCGGTCCATCAAGCCTCGAAACAGGCCACGAACAAAGTTTTCGAGGCCCGGTCGGTTCGAGATATACTCAATTTCTATCCTATGCTCATCCTCGGCCAATATGGCGAACTGAGGCAGATCCGCGTCCGGCATGGCGATTTGAATACTGGCATGCATCCGGTCCAGATTGGCAAGGGCCTCACGAAGCGACCGGCCTAAGACCGTCATAACCGTCGCATAGGGCCCGCCCCAAGCGGCGGCCACCCAATGTTCTCCAAAGGCGTGAAGCGTATCGTCGACCGAGAGATTGGCAACCTCGGCCGCCGTGGTGATCAGTTTGAAGGTGACCGCGTCGGGATAGGATTCACCGCTGATGAAAGAGGCATCGTCGAGTTCGGCCCGCTTTAGAATTTCGTCCCAAGCCGGTTGACCAAACTGGGCCAGCACCATGTCCCGTGCAGATCTATGGATCATACCAAACATGACAACGCCCCCTTAATCTGAGGACTTTTTAACATAATAACGAAAGCTATCAATGTTCAGATTAACGGTTCTTTTCGTCGTATCTCATGACCGATGATCTGGATTTTTGCCGCCGTTGACACTTGCAATACAATAGTCACTATGGGGTCACTTGGGTGAAACCGTCAAAAGACCGGTCGCCCGGAGGGCTAGGCCCGTTAAGTGCGCGGTGGCCTTAATCAAAACAGGCTGGAAACCTCAATGAAAATGTCGTCGAGACGATCCGTCCCTCTTTTGATTGGCTTGGCACTCTTTGCCAGTTCCGCAACCTCTCAGGTTCAGACCCTAGACGCCAAGGCTAGCGACCCGGTCACCAAGGGCTGGATGGTCGGTACGCCCCCTTCGCCAGAACGGACCGTTCGCGTCGAGGATATGAGCTTTCTGACCTTCCCCCAACTGCGGTGGAGCTTCTCGCACTGGCGAGAACTTTACCCCACTGTTGAGATTTCTCGGAGCGACGAACCGGTGAGGGCCCTGCCGCGCGCAGAGCGCCAAGCACTTGATGCCGTAACCTTTATCCCCCTTGGCGGTACAAAACCCATGACCTGGGAACAGTCGGTCTTGGCCAACTATACCGACGGTATCATCGTCATGCACAAGGGCAAGATCGTCTATGAACGCTACCTTGGTGCCTTAAAACCCCAAGGCCTGCACATTGCCCAATCGGTGACCAAATCGTTCGTTGGGACCCTTGCAGCAACACTGGTGGCCGAAGGCAAGCTGGACCCCAATGGGCTGGTGTCGCTCTATTTGCCTGAGCTCAAAACGAGCGGCTTCGGTGACGCGACCGTCCGTCAAGTGATGGATATGACCACCGGCTTGAACTATAGCGAGATCTATACCGACCCCAATTCCGATGCCTTTGCCTTCGTCAGAGCCGCAGGCAGCCTGCCTCGTCCTGCGGGTTATGCCGGCCCGACCAACAGTTACGACTATTTGAAAACGGTCAAAAAGGCCGGGGAACATGGTCAGGCCTTTGGCTATAAATCGGTCAATGCCGAGGTCCTCGGCTGGCTGGTCAGCAGGGTTTCGGGCAAGCCTTTGGCAGAGGTCATGAGCGAGCGGTTCTGGGGTCCTATGGGCATGGAGCGCGACGCCAACATACAGATCGATACAAACGGCTCGGCCCTTGCGGCGGGCGGTCTAAACCTGAGCCTCAGAGATCTTGCCCGGTTCTGCGAGATGATGCGCTCAGAAGGCCGCTTCAACGACCGTCAGATCATCCCTGCCTCCGTGGTTGCCGACATCGCGAGCGGGGCTAGCAAGGCTGACTTTGCCAAGGCGGGCTACCAAACCCTGCCCGGCTGGAGCTACCATGATCAGTGGTGGGTCTCGCACAATCGGCTTGGAGCCTATATGGCCAGGGGAGTCTATGGCCAAGCCTGCTATGTCGCGCCAAAAGCCGAGATGACCATTGTGCGCTTTGCCTCGTTCCCCTTAGCCGCCAATGCTAATATCGATCCCACATCGCTGCCCGCCTATGAAGCGGTTGCCGACTATCTGATGGCGCACCCGAACTAGGTCTGTTGAAGGCTCAAAAACCCAGTTGGCGTGCGGCAAGATCGCGCAAAATCTCTTCTGCGCCGCCGCCAATGACAAAGGTCCGCGCCTCGCGGTAGATCCGTTCGACGCGATTGTCACCGGTATAGGCGCTGCCGCCTAGGACCTGCAGGCTCTCACGCGCGCAATGTTCGAGCGTCGTGGTCGCGGCAACCTTGAGCATGGCCAGATCGGCGACGGGGGGCTCTCCTTGATGGAAGCGCCACACGACCATGTCCATATAGGCATAGGTCGAGTTCAAGCGCTGGATCATCTGAACGATCTTTTGACGGATCACCTGATGGTCGATCAACCTCTGACCAAAGGTCTTGCGCTCGCGCCCGAACGCGATGGCTTCAGAAATGGCGGTTCTCGCCATCGCCAAGGTCGCGGAGATGCCGCTAAACCGCTCGATGTTGAACTGATTGGCGAGACCGGCGAACCCGCGGTTCTCGACCCCAATCAGATTAGTGATTGGAACCGCGACATTGTCAAAGGTGATTGAGCCATTATTACCATTGTACCAGCTCAGACCCGGAACAGGTTTGGTTGAGACCCCAAGACGATCGGCTTCAATCAGCAAGAGGGACAGGCCACCGACACCCGGCCCACCGGTGCGCACCGCCGTCAGCATAAAGTCCGCACGGGTTGCGCCTGAGATCAGGGTCTTGCTACCATTGACAATATAGTTATCGCCGACCCTCTCGGCCGTGGTCAGGAAGCCTCCGACATCTGAGCCGCCCGAGGGCTCAGTGACGGCAAAGGCCATCTTTTTTAGGCCTGCCAGCACAGGCCTCGCGACCCGATCGCGCATCTCCGGCGCCCCCAAACTGATCACCGGCGGCAGGGCAATCCAATGGGTGGCGAGGTCAGAAAAAACCACGCCAGAGCCCAAACGATAGAACTCTTCGGCCAATATGATCCGGTGATAGAGGTCGATATTTTCCCCCGTGCCGCCAAGCTCTTGGGCAAAACCCATGCCCATAATGCCGGCTGCAGCTGCCTTGGTGTAAAGCGCGTCGGGGAAGGTCGCCGCAAGATCCCAATCCTTGAGGTTGGGCGCGATCTCAGCATCGACAAAGGCGCGAACCTGCTTGCGCCATGCGTCATGCTCGGCCGTTAAAAAGGGGCTCACAGGCCGCAATCCGTCAAAATCCAGAACCGGCTTTTCGGTAACGGCCATTGAAGGTCTCCTCGTCGCGTGACTTGGGAAATAAAACTCTGAACCCGAGCGGGACAATCGAACTGAAGGTTTAAGCGAGCCGCTCCACCACGATTGCTGCACCGATCCCGCCCGCCCCCGTCGCCACCACAATACCGAAGCGGCCGTCGCAGGCATCTAGGGCGTCAAGAAGGCTAGACATAAGGATTGCGCCGGTCGCGCCCATGGGATGGCCCTTGGCTAGGTGACCGCCACCAACATTGACCCTTTCCGGATCAACGTTCCAGTCTCGCAAAAACTTGGCAATGGTAACGGCAAAAGCCTCCATGAACTCGACCCGGGCCATCTCTTCAAGCTTTAAACCGGCCTGCTTGAGGGCCCGCTCCATTGCGCTAAAGCCAGCAAGCAGTGAGGCCTCAGGATCTCCGCCCGCTTCGGCATAGGCCAACATACGGGCCCGGGCCCGCTCGCCGGACGCCGGTGCTCCGCCGATCAGGGCCAGGCCTGCGCCATCACATATCGGCGGGGCGTGGGCCACCGTGTGACGATGATCAATGGGACCGTCGAGGGCGGCTTCATAGGTCTTGGCCAACAGTTGGAAACTCGGCCTCATCGCCGCCAGCGACTGTGCCGTCGTCTTGGCCCGCAGGCACTCCTCGACCGTCAAGCTTCCCATCGGTATCCGCGAGGCGATCAGGGCCGGGGTGTCCTCGGCCGCCTGAGAGCGCGTCTGCGACATGAGGGCGGCCGCGTCCATCGCCTCACGCGTGACATTCTGCGCCTCAGCTAACCGGTCCGCCGCGAGAACAACAGGTATGTAGCGTGAGCGCTTAGGGAAACTGTCGTCGGTATAGTAGTCGGCAGCGTCTCCCATGAACGGCACCCGAGACATCATCTCGACCCCACCGGCAAGGGCACGATCAACGCCGCCCTGCTCCACACGCGCAGCCGCATGGCCAATCGCCGTCAAACCCGAGACGCAATAGTTATTGAGCGAGAAGGCGTAGGCACTTTCGGAAATTTTTGCATGGAGCTTGCTGACCAGAGCGATATTTCCGCCCTGGGCCCCGACCTGACCGACAGATCCCAAGATCAAGGCATCGACCCCATAGGGATCGCGGCCACGCTGGGCCATCGCCTCGATTAGCCCGCCGACCAATTCCTGTGGCTTGAGCGCTGCCAAACCCCCGTCTGGCCGCGCCTTTCCGCGCGGTGTCCGCACCGCATCGTAAATCCACACATCCAAGAACAACTCTCCCGCCCACGCCTCGCCTCACCGCAAAGTGCGAGGATTGGCTCATAGTGAATTCGATAATGCAAGTGATGAGGCGTCCTAGCCTTCGGTCTTGCCAGTGCTATTTGCCCGCGTTGGGGTCAGCCATCTGGAAATAGTCGCGCCAGGCGACAATCAAGCCGTCCCTGAACTCGATAATGCCCATATAGGGGTGAGCGACCGTCTGGCCCGAGGCATTGACATATTCCTCACGGCCCTCCGTGAACAACCGCCCATCAACCTCGGCATGATGGTCGATCACCCAGGTCGAGTTGGTATTGTTGGCCCAATATTTTTGGAAGAACTTTCCCACCCACTCCCGGCCCACCAACGGGCGCGTGCCAACATGATAGTGGTATTCAACGTCCGGGGCGAAAAAGGCCAGAACGGCATCAAGGTTCTTTTCCGTAATCGTCTGCTGAAGGCGTCGAAGGACGGCAATTTTCGGTTCGTTGGCGAGCTTTGGGGCTGCGGTCATTATCGACCTTCCACTGGGCTAGAGGCTGGGTTGTCTTAGGCGAACCGGACTGGTTCATCGCCATGGCCACACCCGATGAAAAGACGCTAATGTCATCAGTCCGGTTATGCAAGTAAGGCTAGGTCCGCGATCGTTCCGATGCCCCTTAGTGCAGGGATAATTTCTCCCGCTTGAGCCGGATGCCGGCCGCTTCTCGATCCCAACTGTCTGCGGTAACGCCCTCCTTGCGCAGTTCGACCTTTTGAATCTTGTTGGTCGGTGTCTTGAGCAAGGCGTCCAAAATCCGGACATATCTCGGCACCATGAAATGGGCCATCCGAGGGACCAAAAATTCGATGAGGGCTTTGGGGTCCACCGTTTCACCCGGCTGGGCGGCAATGGCGATCATCACCTCTTGCTCGCCACCTGGACCATCAACGCCATAGGCCGCAACCTCGCGCACACGGTCATAGGCTGAAACCTCGATCTCTATTTCGACAGAGGAGATATTCTCGCCGCGGCGTCTGATCGTGTCCTTTTTGCGATCAACGAAATAGTATCGACCTTCAGCGTCTCGCCACAGCAGATCGCCCGTGTGGAACCAACCGTTTCGCCAAGCCTCAGCGGTCGCTGCGGGATCGCCAAGATAGCCCTTGAACAGTTGCCAAGGCATGATGCTTCTAACGACCAGCTCGCCGATGGCGCCGTCTGGGACCTCGTGGTCGTGGGCATCAACAATTCGGCACTCCATCCCCGTTCGCGCTCGACCGCAGCTTTGCATGACCGTCTCGTTCACATCGGTGACCAGCGGCGTAGAGGTCTCGGTCATGTTGAAGCCGGAGATAAAATCGAACCCAAAACGGTGGGCCAAGGCGGTCGTGTCTTGCGATATCGGCGAAAGGGTACAGATTCGCAGAGGGTTATCGCCGTCATTGGAACGGGTCGGTTCCTTTTTGAGAAAGGTCGACAGGGCACCGATTAGCCCAGAACAGGTGGTCGATCCGGTCTCGCGAACCAGGTCCCAGAACTGACGGGTGTCGAAGGCTTCGAACAGCGCCACGCTGGCACCGCGCGCGAGCGCTGCCAAGATTCCGCTAATCCCGCCGATATGGAACATGGGCAGGTTCACAAGGATCCGGTCTTCTGCGGTCATATAGCCGTAGGTGACGCAAGCGGTGACCCACTCTTGCATGTAGGACGTGACCACCGCTTTGGATGGTCCGGTCGTGCCCGAGGTGAAGATGATGACCGGCGTGTCCCACGGCTCAACATCGACATGGATATAGGCCCCCTCGTCGCCAATCAGGGCCTGATGGTCAAAGATGGGCACGGGCAGGTTGGGGCGGTCTGTGCAGGGGCCTGTCAGAATAACCTCTTCGACGCTGGCCAATGACAATCCCTCGAGACGCAGGGCCAGTTCGGGATGGAGGATCAAGAGCTTGGCCCCCGTCTTGGCCAAGGCATATTCCATCAATCGGCCACGAAAGCTCGTATTGATGGGCGCTAGGGCCGCGCCAGCATAGTTGGCCCCGAACCAAGCCCGCACGAGGGCTTGGGAATTGGGAGCCAAAGCGGCGACAATATCCCCGGGCTTTACGCCCCGTACCTGCAAGGCTTGGGCGGTGGCGCGGGCCTTTTGGCGGGTCTCGGCCCACGTCCAGACCTCACCATTTTCAAAGCGGATAAAGGGCCGGTCGGGGATTGAGGCGGCAAATCGATCGATGAGCCGCGGCACGACGCAGTCGTCACGATCCGGCGGCGTAGGATCAAACCAAGGCGGATGAAAATCGGACATTGGTTTTCCCTGACCCGAACAAGCCGCTTGGATGCGCGGGCTTAAGGCTTCACGCCCATCGCGCTCATCAGGCTGGCGCGGTCATAATATTCGCGCCATTCCTGAACCTTGCCATTGCGAACGTCTAAGACGCCGACGACGGGCACGGATCCGGCCTTGCCCTTGTAGATGAAGCGATCATTGCGCTCCATAAACACCAGTCCATCAATGATGCCCATATGGGTCACATCCAACGTCACACCGCCTTGGACGCCCTCCCCTAGCGCCGCAATCCGCTTATAGATGGCGTCGCGGCCGTGGACCGGCTCGCCCATCATCGACCAAAGAACTCCGTCCTCCGCAAACAGATCACCGACCTTGCGCCAGTCGCTATTTTTCCAGGCATCCATCATCTCGTGAACCACCGCCAACTTCTTGGCATCGGTGTCCTGCGCGGCGGCAGGGGCTGGAGAGAATGTTAAGGCGCACAGGATTGCGACGAGTGCCAGTTTCAGCTTCATCTGTTATCTCCGAGGATCGCCAAATGGACCCAGATGTGGGATTGCACTGAGACCTTAGGACGCGGGCCTCAAATTGACTTGCACAACAAGACTTAGGGACTAGGGTATTGTCAAGGGTCGCCGACGTGACCCCTTCGAAATCTAGGAGATATGTGATGCACGTCGTTCGTCACGCACCGGTGAAGACATCGTTGCAACCCAGCAATCACCCCTATCTCAATGGGGCTTGGACGCCTCAGCATGAAGAGGTTGATGCAACGGATCTGGACGTTATCGAAGGGGCTATCCCCACCGATATTGACGGACTCTATGTGCGCAACACCGAAAATCCGGTGCAGCAGCCGCTGGGTCGCTACCATCCCTTTGATGGCGACGGCATGATCCACATGATCGACTTCAAGGGTGGCCGCGCCAACTATCGCAACCGCTTTGTCCGCACACGCGGCTTTCAAGCCGAACAAGAGGCCGGTCAAGCGCTCTGGGGCGGTCTGATGGACGGCCCTAAGGTCTCGCTGCGCCCCGGCTTTGGCGCGCAAGGGGCCATGAAGGATGCCTCCAGCACCGACGTGGTGATCCATGGCGGCAAGATCGTGTCGACCTTCTATCAGTGCGGCGAGGCCTATTGGCTCAATCCTGAGACGCTAGAACAGGGCGGCGTCGCCAGCTGGGGACCGCTTGATGGCGTGTCGGCCCATACCAAGGTGGATGAGGCGACGGGCGATCTTCTGTTCTTCAACTACTCGAAATATCCGCCCTACATGCATTACGGCGTCGTCGATCTGACCGGCAAGCTGATCCACTATGTGCCCATTGCCTTGCCAGGGCCGCGCCTGCCGCACGACATGACCTTCAGCGAGAACTACGCGATCCTCAATGATCTGCCGGTGTTCTGGGACGAGGAACTGCTCAAGCGCGATATCCACGCGGTGCGCGCCCATGACGGCATCCCCTCACGCTTTGGCCTGATCCCCCGCCTTGGCAAGACCGAAGACATCCGCTGGTTCAATGCCGACCCAACCTACATCCTGCACTTTCTCAATGCCTATGAAGAGGGCGACGAGGTGATCATGGATGGCTATTTCCAAGAAAACCCAACCCCGGGACCTCTGGCTGACGCCCCTCCTGGCTATGCCCAGATGATGGGCTTTGTCGATGAGCACAGCTTCTTGCCCAAGCTCCATCGCTGGCACTTCAATCTGAAGACCGGCGAGACCCGCGAATATCATCTGGATGACCGCGTGCTTGAGTTTGGCACGTTCAATCAGCGCTATTCCGGAAAGCCCTATCGCTATGCCTACAGTAGCAAGTCCAAGCCCGGCTGGTTCCTGTTCAACGGCTTCGTCAAGCATGATCTGGTGACGGGCCAATCTTGGACTGTCGATCTTCCCGAAGGCCGCTTTGCCAGCGAAGCGCCCTTCGTCCCTCGGATCAATGCCAAGGATGAGGATGATGGCTATCTGGTCAGTTTCATCATCGACGAGCTTAAGGGCACGTCCGAGTGCATCCTAATTGACTGCAAGCGCTTTGAAGATGGTCCGGTCGTGCGCATCGCCCTACCCCACAAGATCAGCAGCGGCACCCACAGCGTCTGGGCCGATCGTGAGCTGATCCAGAACGGTCGTCACGCCGCCTGATCCCCATCCAATTTCTCGAGCCGAAAGCAAAGACCCTATGGAGATCAAAGACAGTGTTGCCCTGGTGACCGGCGGCAATCGTGGCATTGGTGAGGCCTTTGTTCGGGCCTTCCTCGCTGCGGGGGCGCGTCATGTCTATGTCGGCACCCGCGATGTGACCAATGCTCAGCATCTGGTCGACGAGGGCGCAGGCCGTGTCACCGCCATCTCTCTGGACGTCAGCCGTCAAGAGACCATCGATGCAGCCGCCAAGACCTGCACCAACGTCACGATCCTGGTCAATAATGCCGGACAGTTCCAGATGCAGACCTTGATGAAGGCTCCCGATATGACCTCGGCAAGAGCAGAGATGGAGGTCAACTATTTTGGCCCCCTGGCCATGACCCGCGCCTTTGCCCCGATCTTGGCCAAGAGCTCTGAGAGCGCGATTGCCAATGTCCTGTCGGCTGGCGGTATCGTCGCCATTCCGGGGATGGGGGGCTATAGCCCTTCGAAATTCGCGGCCCGTGCCATGTCGACCTGCCTGCGGGCAGAGCTGGCGCCGCAAAATACCAGCGTCACCGCCCTGATCGTCGGATCGGTCGACACGCGCATGGCCGCCCATGTTGAGGGCTCTAAGGAGACCCCCGCCTATATTGCCGATGTTGGCCTCAAGGCCATCAAGCGCGGGGCGGACGAGGTCGATACTGACTATATGGCCATTGAGGTTCGCGCCGGAATTTCGCGTGATCCCAAGGCCTATGAACTGCAAATGCGCCGGTCCCTGTCGGGCGAGCGCGTCACCACTGGCCGCTGATCAGAAAGAGCCCCCATGACCCCTCAGCACTATCTCGACCTTGCCGAACGTTTTGTCGGCGCCATTCAATCGGGCGACACCGAAACGGTTCGCGCCTGCTATCACCCCGACGCAAAGCTCTGGCACAATACGGACAATATCGAGCAGACCGTCGATCAGAACATGAAGGTGCTCGGCTGGTTCATCAACAACCTGCCCGACCGTAACTATCGGGTACTGCGTCGCGAGGCCCTGTCCGATGGCTTCCTGCAGCAGCACGTGCTCGAGGCCACCTTGCCTGACGGCAGTCTGTTCAAGATGTCGGCCTGCGTTGTGGTACGGGTGGAAAATGGCGTCATCACCCGCCTCGACGAATATCTAGACTCCGCCGAGGCTTCGGTGCTGCGCAAATTTGGGCGTTAAGCCCTATCGCGTGGACTGGTCGAAATCTTCGGCCAGTCCCATCGCGCTTAAAAGATGATGGCGATCGTAATATTCCCGCCAAACCTTGATCAACGACCCTTCAAATTCCAAGACGCCGACCACAGGGGTCCAGCCGTCCTTGCCGCGATAGACGAAACGGTCCGTACGCTCCATATAGATGTTACCGTCGATGACCCCGACATGGTGCAGATCCAACGTGATGGACTCTAGGCCATCGCCCAATCCCGAAACCCGCTTATAGACCGCCTCGCGCCCGACCACGGGATCGACCATCATCGAATGGAGCACGCCGTCGGGTGTGAACATATCTGCGACCTTGCGCCAATCGAGCGTGTGCCAAGCTTGCGCCATCTCGTGGGTAAGAGCGATTTTTTCAGCATCTGATAGGGCATGGGCCATGGTCAAAACGCAGTCCTGTTCTTCGCTCTTTCCACGCTGGAGAGCGGCTAAAAAATAGCTTGCATAAAAGTATCATCTGTTGGCAAGATAATTCTAATGACACGGATGGATTCTGCCTTTGAGCTCCATTGGCGGCAAACTTTCGGTGGAAACGTTTATAGGATTCAATGTCGTCTAATTGCCTCAAAAGATGGTGAAACAAAAACAAACCTACTTTCGAACTGAACTTCCAAGTAGGAAGATATAACGATAAGCCAGATTCTATATTTTCTTTGTATTGAATAATTTTCGACCACGACTATTAAACTGCACGGGAAATGGACGAAATTGGCGGCTAGGCCTCAGACGAAATCAACAAATCAAGCCAACGACATCAGATCGATTTGGCTAAGGGGGAGACAAAGCAAGTGAAAAACAGACACACCTCATCGTCGATTATCGCACTTATGGCAGGAATGGCTCTGGCCACGCCGCTCATGGCCGCAGAGACCACGCCAGCCAGTGGCTCGCAGTTGGAAGAGGTTATCGTTACGGCGCAGAAGCGGGCTGAAAATGTCCAAGCCACGCCCATTTCGATCACCGCCGTCACCGGTTCCAACCTTGCCAAGGACCGGGTCCTGTCGCTGGAAGATCTAGGTCACAACCTAACCGGTATCTCTTTCACGGCCAACTCACCTCAGGCCAACGAAATCAACATCCGCGGCGTGGTCAATACACGCCTGACCTCTCCGACCGCTGACCAGTCGGTCTCGACCTTCGTCGATGACGTCTATGTCAACCGGTCGGGCAACCTGAACTCAGCCTTCTACGATGTTGAACGCGTCGAAGTGGTACGCGGTCCTCAGGGCGTGCTTTTGGGCAAAAACGTTGCCGGCGGCGCGATCAACATCATTAGCAATAAGCCAAGCTTCAGCCAGTCCGGCCGCATGACCGTCTCGCTGGGCAACTATGACCTCAAGCAGACCAACGGCTATATCACCGGCCCTCTGACGGACACCTTGGCAGGACGTCTATCCTTCCAGACCATCAATCACTCCGGCTATGCCAAGGACCTGCTGCATAATGTGGACGTCGAAAATCTCGACTCCTTGCAGGCCCGCGCCCAAATCGCCTACCGTCCAACGGCTTCCGACCTTCGGGCCAGCCTGAATGTCGACTATTCCAAGGACAGCAATGACGGTGTGAACCGGGTTGGCTTGAAGAGCTCAACCCTGCCTGCCGGTCCGAACATCTGGTCAGGCACACGCAAGCTGATCTCCGCCGCCCGCGGCGCACCGCTCAGCATCCGTGAAAGCTTCCCTGTGTGGCCACAATTTGCTGGCGACGCATCGCCAAGCCCTCAAGCGGCTCGGCACGAAACCTTCAGCGCCATCGGCAAGATCGATAAGGACCTGATGAAGAATGTCCGGCTGTCGAGCATTACCGGCTACCGCGCCAACAAGGCCTACACCCTCTATGACCAGACAGGCCTTGGCCCCACGAATGGTTACAACCTGTCTGCAGCAGACTTAGCCGCTGCAGGCGCGAGCTATCTGTTCGCTGAGCCGGTGAACTTCCGGGAAACCGTGAACCTCTTCACCCAAGAGGTCCGCTTGACCTCCACCGATGACGCCAGCCGTCTCGACTGGATCGTTGGAGCCTATTACCTGAAGAGCAACGTCACCCAGAAGAACCGTTTTTGGGGTGAATCGCGTATTCTACCGACCCTTTCTGGTGAATCTCACTGGATCGACCATGGCCACAACCAGGATATGGCTGTCTTTGGTCAGGTTGGCTACAAGCTGACGGATACCTTGAAGGTCGAAGTCGGTGCCCGTTACACCAAGGATAAGAAGAACGGCGACCAACAGGGCATCATCGTCGCAACGGGCGACAAGTTGAACCCGCTGGACAAGACGCCTCTGACGCCATTGGTAGAGAACTTCGCGACCAACTACGGCGAAAGCTGGACCCAGGTGACCCCTCAGGCGACCTTGCGCTGGACGCCTAGCGATACCCAAATGGCCTATTTGACGGCCTCTAAGGGCTTTAAGGGCGGCGGTTTCCAGAACAACGCCTCCAAGGCCTTCCCCGCAGCAACTGCCTATCAGCCTGAAACCGTCACCAACTATGAGTTTGGTTACAAGACCGAGCTGTTTGATCGCACCGTGCGTTGGAATACCGCGATCTTCCACATGGACTACAGCAACCTGCAGGTTCAGCAGACCTTGGCGTCTTGCCTCTGTAACGTGATCAGCAATGCAGCCGCCGCGACCATTAAAGGCGTCGAAACTGATCTGCAGTGGGCACCAAACTCTTGGTTTAAGGCCTGGGCCAGCGGCAGCTATGTCGATGCCAAGTACGACGCCTTCGTCTTTGCGGGTGTCAACAACTCGAACCACCTGATGCAGCGTACGCCAAAGTGGCAAGGCGCGGTGGGTATGGAAGCCACGACCAGTGTTGGATCATGGAAAGACGCCCTGTCCGGCCGTCTGAGCTACCGCTACCAGGGCAAGATGCCTTGGGCTCCGGAGAACACGGCTTGGGAGCAGGGCTATGGAACGCTTGACGGCCGCGTGACCCTGACCTCACCGGAAAAGGGCTGGACCGTATCGGCCTATGCCAAGAACTTGACGGACGAGGTCTACCGGACCAACATTATCGCCTTCTTCAATGACGAAATGTCGTCCTTCGGTGCGCCTCGCACCTACGGCGTGGAGCTTTCCGTACCGTTCTAAAATCAGCGGCCGGGGTAGGCAACTGCCCCGGCCACCCTTTACCCACCCTGAGCCTTTAGGACCCAACCCGATGGGACGTCACTACGATATTTTGCTCAAGGTGATCGAGACATGGCAGACCAAGGACGCCGAAGGCGTTCTGGCCCACCTGCACGAAGACATTATCTGGCACTATGCCGCCGCCGCCATGCCACCGATCCGAGGCAAGGCCATGGCCCGCAAGCTTCTCACCCGCTTTCAACAGGATATGCATGGCATCCAGTGGCGCATCTTCGCCCATGCCGAGGTCGGGGATACCCTGTTCATTGAAGGGGTCGACGACTATCAATCCACGGACGGCCACCGTATTGCCACCCCCTATGCCGGGGTTCTCGACTTCCGCGACGGCCTAATCATTGGCTGGCGCGACTATGTCGATATCGGTGTGCTCGCTGAGCAAAAGGCCGGCGAGCCCCTATCCAAACAGGTGCTCGAGCTCATCAGCCGCCCAACAGCGGCCTAGGAGACCACCCTATGGACCGCCGCACCCTTCTGGCTGCTGGGCTTGCCGTTGGCAGTCTTGCGGCCTCCCCTGCCCTTGCAAAGGATAAGCCCATGTCTCGCCTCTATCCAGTCCTCGAAGCCATCATCACCGCTTGGCATCGCCAAGATGTTGAGGCCGTACTGGTCAATGTTACCGACGATATCATCTGGCGCAACACCAGCGGCTTTGCTCCCGCCATCCGTGGCAAGGACGAGATGCGCAAGGCCCTGAAGGTCATGGCCCCTCGTATCAAGACCAACAACTGGCGCATCTTTGACTATGCGGAGTCCGCTGACCGCCTGTTCATGGAAGGTGTTGACGAGTTCTGGACCGTGGACGGCCACCACGTGGCGATCCCCTATGCGGGGAGCCTTGTGTTTCGTGGCGCACTGGTCTGCGAATGGCGCGAATATTTCGACGGCCGCATCAGTTCGTCCATGAAGGACGGCGCGCCGATGAGCGACGAGATTAAGGAAATGATCTCGCGCCCTGCGGCTAAATAGTCAGACCTTAACCCCAAGCGCGTTGCCAGCGCGTTGGTAGTCCCGGGCCAGATCGTCAATGATGTGGGACAGCGGCTCTATGGCGTGGACCTCGCCAACACCCTGTCCGGCGGACCAGACGTCACGCCAGCGCGCGGCGGCATCTTCCGGACGGCCAAGGTCGATCTGGGCCTTGGCTTTGAGCCCTTCGCCATCATAGCCTGCCGCCATTAGGCTCGCCTTCAGCCAGTTAGCCGGGATACCGGTAAGGGCTGCAGACAGGACGATGTCCTCAGCGCCTGCCTCGATCAGCATCTGCTTATAGCCCGCCACAGCAAGGCTTTCGCTGCAGGCGATCAGGCGGGTGCCCAGATAGGCCATGTCGGCCCCCAGCATCTGGGCGGCTCTGATGGCGCGGCCAGATCCAATGGCACCGCCCAAGACCAGGGTTCCATCAAAGAACTCCCGTACGGCAGGCGCAAAGGCAAAGCCCGAGATCTGCCCCGTATGGCCACCAGCTCCAGCACCGATCAGGATCAGGCCGTCCACGCCCGTCGCGGCTGCCTTGCGCGCAAAGCTCACCGAATTGACATCGGCATAAACCAGCCCTCCATAGGCATGGACCGCGTCGATTACCGCCGACGGGCTGCCAAGCGCGGTGATGACGATGGGGGGCTTGTGTTTGAGCACCAACTCCATCTCTTCTTCCCAGCGCGAATAGGACCGATGGACCATGATATTGATGGCCCAAGGCGGCGCATCGGCAGGCAAGGCCTTGTTGATCTGCCCCATCCAGTCGTCGAGAATATCGAGCGTCCGGGCATTATTGGCCGGGAACGACCCAATCATTCCCCCCTGACAGGCAGCCAGCACCATCTCCAGTCCCGAGACCAGAAACATCGGGGCGGCAATGGCCGGCAAACGCAGGCGATCGGCAATAGACTTTGGCATGCTCATCTTTAGTCGACCTGAGCTGGCTTGGGGGGCCAAGGAATGAAGGCCGAGGTGCGACGCTTATAGTCGCCATAGTCCGGACGCGTGCGGCCAAGACGGTTTTCAACCGTGGGCATGCCGCTCCAACGGGTCAGGGTGAAGACCAGATAGATCGGCCCAACCACCGAGAACCAGCCCAAGCCGGTCTCAGCCGCGATCAGGAACAGGCCCCACCAGGTCAGGGCATCGCCGAAATAGTTGGGATGACGGGTATAGCGCCAAAGACCCCCGTCCATGACCTTACCCGCATTGTCGGGGTTCTTCTTAAAACGGACCAGTTGCCAATCGCCCAGGCTCTCAAACAGGATACCGAACACGGCCACCCCTGCCCCGATCAGACCCAGAGTGCCTAAATTTGCGGGCTCGGCCGAGACTTGCCCCAGTTGCACGGGCAAACAGACCAACCACAGCAGCGGCATCTGGAGCAGGAACACGAGCCGCAAGGCCGCATAGCCATAGTTCCAGCCCTTTTCGACCTTGGCCTTGTCCATCATGCGCACATAGCGCCGATCCGGCCCGTGGTCGCGCCAACGCCAGAGCATGTAGCCACCGAGGCGCACGGCCCAGGCCACGCAGATGGCGGTCATCACGATCCGCCGCTCGGTCCCACCACCGGTCTGAATGAAGGTCGAGAGCGCCACCACGCCCATGCCAAGCCCCCAGAGACTATCGACCGGCGTACAGTCGCGCTGCGCCACGCAGGCGGCCCATGCCAGAGCAAACAGGACCATCACAGCAAGGCCATTGATGATCAGGATATTGACAAATTCCGGCATGTTTCCCCCGTATGGACCCTAGACCGTGCCCGAGCGAAGAACGCCCTTTAACACTATCCCTATGCAAGTTAACCTATGGCCCAAGGGCGCACAAGCGATCCTAGAAAGCAGACAGACCCATGAACAGCTTTAAATCCAAGACCGCTCTGATCACGGGCGCGGCCGGTGACATTGGCGCAGCGACCGCTGCCGCCTTTGCTAAGGCCGGGGCCAATATTGTTCTGACCGATCGGCGCGCCGACGCCCTGACCTCGGTCGCGCAGGCGCTAGCCAGCCATGGGGTCGAGGTCATGGCCCATGCCTGCGACCAGACCGACCCTCTGGCTGTGGGCGAGATGTTCGCCGCCATCAAGGACCGTTTCCAAGGCTTAGATGCCGCCTTTATCAATGCAGGCTATGGCCGCAACGGGGCCCTGATCGATCTATCGTTCGACCATTGGCGCAAGCATGTCGACGTCAATCTCAATGGCGGCTTCTTGATGGCTCAAGGATCCGCGCGGCTGATGCGCGATGGCGCAAAGGGCGGCGCGATCGTCATGAATGCCTCGACGGCTGCGACCGACATTTGCGACATGCTCGGCGCCTATGCCGCCTCCAAGTCTGGCGTTCGGATGCTGGCAAAATCCTTAGCCTCAGAGCTTGGCGTCTATCGCATCCGGGTCAATCTGGTCCTGCCCGGCGTGATCGAGACGGCCATGACCAAGTCTCTGATCGATGACGCCACGGTGCGCGGCGATGTTTTGGCCAATACGCCAGCGGGCCGTCTCGGCAAGCCCGACGACATTGCCCAGATGGTCACCTTCCTCTGCAGCGAGGCCAGCGGCTATATTACCGGGGCCGAGATCTTGATCGACGGCGGTCAGACCCTGCATGGTTATCCCCGCTGGTTCAGCGCCGACTACCGCGAACTGGGCGCCGACTGGACGCCTCACTCGGGCTAAGGCTAGCCCAGTACAATCACGTCGGCGTCGGGCTGGTCGGCGAACAGACGCTCGACCTGATCGGCGCGGCGGTCGATGACGGCGCGGCGGTTGATCGTGCCCTTGTCGGACATTTCATGGGCATTGGGATCTGGTGGCTCCGATAGCAAGAGCGCGCGGCGAATGCGTGAGGCATCGCCCCTTTGACCAGCGTTAAAGGCTGCTAGCCGCTCGGCGATCTTTGCCCGCGAGACCTCGCCCTTGGGCCAAGCCATCAAGGTCAGATAGGGCCTGTCATCATCGCAAAGGACTAGATCCAGCACCAGAGGCGACAGGGCCTTGAGCAGGCCGTCACGTAGACCGCCGCCATAGACCCAAGTGCCGCTCGACAGTTTGAACTCTTCCGCCGCGCGGCCCATAAAGGCTAGGCCTTGGGTTGGGTCGCTCGGATCATGGAAAACAGCCAGATCGCCAGTGCGATAGAAGCCCTCGTCATCAAACGCCTCGGCGTTCTTCTTGGGATCGTCGAGATAGCCTTTGGTGACATTGGGGCCCTTGACCCGGACCTCATAGCGATCATCGACCGGGGCTAGCTTTATAGTGATGCCCGGTGTCGGCAGGCCAATACCCACCTTGTCGGTCAAGAAGTGGATCACCGAAAAGGCCGAGACCGTCTCGGTCATGCCATAGCCGCTGGTCATCATGATCCGGTGGCCGGTCTCTGCGACCGCGAGGGCTTGCAAGCGGTCATAGACGGTCTGGGATAGACCCGCGCCGCCATAGAGCATCAGGCGCATCTTCTTAAAAAAGGTGGCGCGCAGGACCGGATCGTCCTCGAGCGCATCGACCAGCATGGTATAGCCGAGCGGGACATTGTTGAAATAGCTAACCGAAATCTCCCGCAGATTACGGATTGAGGTCTCGAACAGACCGGGCGCTGGCTTGCCATCGTCGATATAGAGCGTGCCACCTTCCAGCAGGGTCGCGCGCATGACGAAGGCCCCGGCCGCATGGTGCCACGGCAGCCAATCGAGCATTTCCTCGTGCCAGCCCGCCGCTTCACCGATGGCTTGAAGGCACTGGGCCGAGTTGGCCGCGAGATTATCGAAGGTGATCGGCACGACCTTGGGCAGGCCCGTCGAGCCGGAGGTCAGCATCAGGGCGGCGCGGTCCTGCGGCTGCAGGCGCCCAATCGAGGCGGCAACATGATCCGTGACAGCCGTTGCAAGCAGGTCGCCATAGGCTGTCGCAGGCCGCTTCAAGAGGTTCGGCGTGGTCGTCACCACCAGCGCATCGCCAAAATCAAGGCTCTCGAGCGCCTTAGCGGCCATGGCCGTGTCTTCGGCAAAGACGATACCGGGATGGGCCTTGGCGATCACATGGACCAAGCGGCCATAGTCACCGCCCATGGTGGCATAGGTGGTGCTGACCGGGCAGACCGGCAGGCCAGCGGCTTGGGCGGCAAAGCTGATGATCGTGAAGGCTGGACTATTGCTCGCCAAGATTAAAACTGGTGCGCCAGCTTTGGCATGGTCGAGGAACCACTGCGTTGCCGCATCCATATGCAGCTTTAGCTCAGTGAAGGTCAGATAGGCCCACTCGCCATCCGCGCCCCGCTGCGCTAGCGCCCGCCGATCTGCCGACTGGGCGGCCCGCTTAGCAAAGGCCAAAGGAATATTAGCCTCATAGGGCTTTAACGGAATGTTTGAGGCAATGAGGATGCTGCCGTCGGCCCGCCGATCAACCTTAAGGTCGACCGGCAGCATCTTAGCTTCGCGAAAGGGCGCGGCGCTGACCTCTTGCGTCATGGCTAGAAGCCAACCACGAGGCTCACCGTGGTGGTGGTCGAGCCGCCAATATTCAGGGTCTGGACCGTCTTGGCCCCCTCGACCTGACATTCGCCAGCCTTACCGGTTACCTGCTTGAAGGCATCCAGAGCCATACGCACACCGGTCGCGCCGACGGGGTGACCCACGCCGATCAGACCGCCCGACGGATTGATCGGCAGACGTCCGCCCATATCGATAGAGCCGTCCTCAATGGCCTTCCAAGACTCGCCCGGAGCCGTCAGGCCTAGATGCTCGATGGCCATATATTCAGTGGTGGTGAAGCAGTCATGGGTCTCGACTGCATGGACTTGGGAGATGTCGGCTACGCCAGCACGGCTGCGGGCATCATCGATGGCGCGCTTAACCTGCGGGAACACATAGGGCTGGCCTTCGCTGGCCCGGATCTTACGCTCATAGCTGATGGGTGAGGAGCGATGGCCCCAGCCCTTGATCTGCGGCAGGCTTTCCAGCGGAATGCCCCGCTCGGCAGCATATTGCGCGGCGCGCTTTTCGGAGGCCAAGAACACGACAGCCGAGCCGTCCGTGACCTGTCCACAGTCATTCTTGCGGATCATCCCTTCGACGACGGGGTTGGCCTCGTCGTCTTGGGTGAAGCTCTTGTCGTTAAAGGCCCACTGCCGGGTTTGAGCGTTGGGATTACGCCGACCATTGGTGAAGTTGATCTCGGCGATCCGGGCCAGATGCTCATATTTCAGACCCCAGCGACGGTCATACTCCTCGCCAAGATCAGAAAAGGCGCGCGGCCAAAGGAAGGCGGCATCTTGCAGTTCATGACCGGTCCAGGCGGCAGCGCCGAGGTTCTGAGCGGCCTTTTGACCAGGAACATTGCGCATCATCTCCAAGCCGACCACGCAGCTTAGATCATAATGGCCCGCCTCAATCTCAGCGGCGGCGGCGAGAATGGCGACACTGCCCGACGCGCAGGCCGCTTCATGGCGCGCGGTTGGCATGCCGTCAAAGTCAGGGTGAACCAGACCAAAGAACCCGCCCAGCAGGCCTTGGCCCGCAAACAGTTCACCGACAAAGTTGCCAACATGGCCGCTGTCGATGTCCTTGGGTTCAAGATCGACCGCTGCGAGGCCCTCACCGACAACCTGCGCAAAGGCATCGGCAAAATCCATGCCCTTCCTCGCCCAATTTTCCGAAAAGTCGCTCTGCCATCCGCCCAGAATATAAACCATGATGTCCTCGCTGAACTGTCGTTCGATTTGTCAGTACCATTACACAAGTTTTAGGGCTACGCCACGCCTCAGCCCCGATATCAATCCAAAACCGGCTTTGGGTCCGCCGTTAAAAAAGCTCCAAAGGCGGTCATGGAATCACTGAAACTCTGACGGGTGCCATCGGCCAAGGCTGCGTGGACGGCACCGGCCACGGTGGGTGCCGTTTTTAGGTCAACCGGGGCGGCCTCGACGGCATAGGCCGCGGCCAGATGGCCTCCCCCCGCGATCAGGGTTTGACCAGTGACGTCACCGTCCTGCCCTGCCAACCAGACGACCAAGGGCGCGACGGCATCGGGCGACATGCGCTGTTTTTGTTCAGGCGATAGGTCCTGACCGGTCATGGCCGTGGCGGCATAGGGCGCTATGGCATTGACCAAAATGTTCCTCGCCCGGCCCTCAATGGCCAAGCTGCGCGCCAGTGTGATCAGGGCCGCTTTCGAAGCCCCGTAGGAGGCTAGGCCGTCACCGCCATGCAGCCCTGCCGATGAGGCGCTGACAATGACCCGTCCTGCGGGCGAGGCAGACAAGATCGGCCAAGCCGCTTGGATCACCGACAAGGTGCCGTAGAAATTGATGTCCATGAGCGCGCGAAAGGCCTGCGGGGTCTCGCGGTGAAATCTTGTCGCAGAGGCAATACCGGCATTGGTCACGACCGCATCCAGACGGCCAAAATGCTCCACAGCCAAGGCCACCATCGCAGCCCCCGCATCGGGCGCTTCTGCCGCTTCAAGGCTGGCCACCGCCAATCCCCCTGCTGCTTGGATCTCGTCGACGACAGCAGAGGCGCTGGAGGGCTGACCGCGGTCGGTCCAGCGATTATTGACCACCACCGCCACGCCCTTGGCTGCCAAGGCCAGCGCATAGGCCCGGCCAAGGCCCTTGCCCGCACCGGTAACAATGGCGACCCGATCTGGCCTGATCAAAGCTCCACCCCCTGATGAGGCGTACTCATCGGACGGGTCAGGACGCCCGAGGGGGCATCGCAGACCAACGCAATGGTGTTGATCACTGCCCCTGCCACACCCAGCTGCTCAGCAGAGGTCGCGGTCTGATCGCCTTGCGGCTTTTCTAGATCGATGATCAGACTGACATTGGGATTGCCGGTCACATGGATGCGCCAAAGGGGCGGATCAGCCCGGTCCAGATGACCGTACTCCATGTACCAAGCGATACCCATATTCAGGACCGGCTGACCCTGAACAAAGGCCCTCCAGCGCAGGTCAATATGACTGACCGTCCCCTTGGCAATGGGTCCTGCCCCGACATGAAGGTCCTCGGTTGCCCCGCGCAGGACATGATCAGTCTCGATTCGGTCGATAGTCAGACCCAAGCTATTGGCCATCGAGGCCAGCACTTCGCTGTACATACCGTTCAGCGAGGTCGCGACCGACCAGTCTGGATCGTTTGGATTGATGCTGGCCGGATCAGAGCCAAAGCCGAGGATCCCGAAAGCATAGTCAGGGCTGCGGATCTGTCGGCAATCGACGCTTTCAAGGACCTCGATGGCCTTGAGTTGCGAACAGACCGCCGTGGCGGCCACCGCTATCTGCTCGGCGGCAAAGCCCGGATTGAGCCCCGCGGCCATCAGGGACGACCCACCCTTGGCGCAGGCTGCCTCAAGGGCTGCCAATCGCGCACCGTCCCAATAGTGCGGGCGGCTATAGCCATTGATGCTGATGACGTTCTTGCCGGACGCAAGCAGCCGGATCAGGTCGGCATCGTGCGATCCATAGGGCGGGGCAAGACGGGCGCAATGGATGACCACATCGGCGTCCAGCGCCAAAATCTCCTCGACATCCTGCGTGGCCAACACACCGGTTATGGGCCTGCGGGCAATGTCTCCAGCGTCACGGCCAACCTTGTTGTCGCCATAAACAAACAGACCGACCAGTTCCATATCCGGATGGTCAAGCACCGCTCGCAAGCAGGACTTGCCCATGGCTCCGGTGGCCCACTGGATGACACGCCGTTTCATTGCCTGCTCCCTAACGTCTTTTGCCCGCCATTCGACGGTTTCGACGAGAGTCTATCGGCTTTAGTATCGTTATGAAAGTGAAAGAGCAGGTTCCGAGGCGGGTTCGAGCACACCCACTGGCTCGATAATCTCGAAGGTCACATCGTGCACATCGACCGGCACGCCGCAGCAAGAACAGGTCACCGCTGGCTCTAGCTCGTGGCCGTCGACCTTGTGGCGCAGGAGCAGCGGCGGACCTTCCGGCGAGCAATAGTAACGGTCGCCCCAAAGCATCAGCATCAACAAAACCGGATAATAGTCGATCCCCTTGGCCGTTAGTCGATATTCAAAGCGCCGAACGCCGGGGCCATATTCGTGGGCTTGGATTACACCCTTCTCGACCAACCAGGTCAGGCGCTCTGACAGGATGTTGGTGGCCATCGCCGTATCGCGGTGGATCTCGTCAAACCGGCGCAGGCCGGTAAAGATCGAGCGCAGCACCAGACTGGCCCAGCGATCCCCGGTGATCTGAGCCACCTCGATCATCAGCCCTGCCGACCCCAGACGCTCGGCAACCGACTGCCGCTGCTGGCGACGACGGCTATAGTGGGCTGACATCCAGCCGACACCGGGACCTTCGGCCCAGTCGACATCGCGCGCATTGATCTCGTCGCCGCATTTCAAGCAGGTCGGGACCGGTTCAAACAGGTGCCCGCAGCGCTTATGGAGCAGTTTCACGGTCAACTTGCCCTCCAGCGAGGTCCAACGCCGCTCCCACCTGAGCATCATCAGGGCGGGCCAATAGAGGTCCCGGCCCTTTTGGGTCATGTGATAGTCCGAACGCGGCGGAGACTGGCTATAGAGCACCTTCTCCAAAAGGCCCGCCGTGACCAGTCGCTTGAGACGATCACTCAGCAAGGTCGGCAATAGGCCTGTGCGTGACCGGAACTCATCAAACCGTCGAGCACCGATCCAACTGGCCTCAAGAATCAATAGAACTGAGGCATCGCCCACAACCTCGAGCGCCCGCCATATCGAGCAGGTGCGTGTCATTTTGATGGGCGGCATGGCCACAGGCTAAGGGTCCAAATTTGGCTGAGGGGTGATAACTCTAGAATCCGGGATCACTGCGCCCGATGCAAGCAAATTTGCATATTCCGGCGCTCAAAGGACACATCTGCACTTAAATGTATCACGTTCACGAGCCCGCGACCCCCGCCAACTCTCGCCGAAGGACCTTGCCGAGCGGATTTCGCGGTAGGGCTTCAATGATGCGAAGTTTCTCGGGCAGCTTATAGGTGGCGATATCGGCAGCGCGAAGGTGATTGCAAACCTCATCCAGCGTTAGGGTTTGACCGTCACGCAGGGCGACCACGGCGCAAACCCGCTCGCCCAGACGCTCATCGGCATAGGCTGCGCAGCAGGCCTCACGGACCTTGGGATGGCTTTCGATCAACACATCGAGCTCGGCGGGCGAAATGTTCAGGCCGCCGCGAATGATGATCTCCTTGCTGCGCCCAACGAACTGATAGAATCGGCCACCGGCTTCTGGCGCGATGGTGAACAGGTCTCCGGTCTTGAAATAGCCCTCAGCATCAAAAGCGGCCCGGCTCAAGGCTTCAGCGCGCCAATAGCCGTCGAAGGTCATGGCCCCATCGATGCGAAGCTCACCCTCGATCCCCGGCTCGACAATTTCGGTCTCGGTGGCAAGATCGACGAGACGCGTGCGAATTTTGGCTGGAAAGACCGCGGGCCAATCCACGCCCGTCGCCCCGAAGCGGGGGAAAAAGCGGGCCCGCTGCTCGGGGTCCGGGATGGCCTCGCCGGTCGAGAACAGGGACGCGCCTTCGTTCGAGCCAAACACGTTCATCACCGTAACGCCGTAACGGTCCTGCCAACCCTTGACCATCCAGGGCGCTAGAGGCGCCGAACCGGACCCCAGACAGCGTAAGCGGCTCAAATCGGTCGCGCTTAGCAGGGCTTCATTCTGCAAAAGCATGTTCAGCACCGCTGGCGGCGCAACCGTATAGGCGATCTCCTCATCCTGCATCTGGCGCAGGAAGATTGGCAGGTCGAAAGGATGGTGCTGCACCAGACGGCCCTGACAGACCAGCCAGGTCATGACCATGCCCCCAATGGCGGCGATATTGATCAGGGGGAAGGGGTTGAGGATGCTGTCGCCAGCCCTCAGCGCTGCCGCCTCGACCAGCGCGTCGCCATTGCCGACCCAGTGATCATGGTGGCGCGGAACGCCCTTGGGACTGGCTTCGGTGCCCGAAGTCCAGCAGATGGTCAGGGCCTCGCTGGCATCAAGATCCGCAGGAGAGAAAAAGGGCAGGCTGGGAGCCTTGGCCGCCAGATCGTCAAGCGCATGGGCACCGCTTGGCGCGGCTTGACCCAAACAGACCACCGCTGCGCTGCCGTCTAGAACCTCAAGGGCCATCTGCCCGTGATCATACCCATGAAATTGGGTAACGGTCAAAAAGAGCTTGGGCTCGATGGTCGGCAGGATTTGGCGAAGCTCATGGGTGCGATAGGCCATCGCAATCGGGCTCAGGATCACCCCCATCCGCGCGCAGGCGAGAAAGGCGAGCACCCCCTCGACGAGGTTTGGCAGTTGCATCGCCACCACATCACCGCGCGCAACGCCGAGGCTGGCAAAGATATGGGCCAGTTGCGATACCCGCTCATCGGCCTGAGCATAGGTCAGGCGCTGGGGCTCAGTTCCGACCAAGGCCGGGCGATTGGGCGCATCGACCAAGGCCTCTGCCTCAGGCCGCGCGGCCACCGCCTTGTCAAATAGGCTTCCGACCGTCTCACCACGCCACCATCCCCGACGGCGATAGTCAGCAACGCGTTCAGGGGGGCTGGGATACACGGTTTGGCTCCGTCTTTAGTTCTGGATCGTTGAGAGGGCGGGCCTCTGATCCGTCAACTTACGTGGTGACTATTCTATTGCAAGCATCATCATCCAAGTTCGTTTGATATCCATCGACTACGAACTATTTCTCAAGCATGAACCCGCGCCATAATGGCTTCTGTGCCCAACCCGTGACCACGAGCGGAGACAAGACCAGATGAAGTACGTCCTCTTAGGATTGATTTTTGCTGCCCTTTTGATTGCCAGCCGCGCCAAGGCCACAGAGCAGCCCAGCTATATGGCCTCCCAGCAAAGCGGCCCGATTGAGGTGCGCCAATATGGGTCAATGGTTGCGGCGGAAGTCTCCGTCGCCGGTGACCGTGAAACCGCTTCTAGCGCAGGCTTCCGGGCTCTCGCCGGTTACATCTTCGGTGGCAACAGCGGCAACAAATCGATCGCCATGACCGCGCCTGTGGTTCAGGCCCAAGCTCAGGGCCAATCTCAGACCAAGAGACAATCCATCGCCATGACCGCCCCCGTCATGCAGTCCGGCGACGGCAGAGACTGGACCGTGCGCTTCATTATGCCCAAGGCCATGACTCTGCAAAACCTTCCGACCCCAAAGAACCCGCAAGTCAAGTTGGTGCCGCTGAAGCCTGCGAGCTTTGCAGCCATCCGCTTTTCCGGCATGGCCAAAGAGGCTGATATCCAACGCCAGACCAAGCTGTTGCAGGACTATATGACCGCCCGCAGTTTGAAAGCCACCGGTCCAGCCTCCCTCGCCCGCTATGATCCGCCATGGACCCCTGCCATGATGCGTCGCAACGAGATCATGATCCCTATCGCCAACCCCTAGGCCCTCATCAAAATCGCTCAAACGGTCTCGCCCTGACGCAATGGCTGTGCTTCAATCGCCCTAACGAAGAAAAACGATAAGGGCGGGGCCCATGAGTGCCATTACAGCCGAAGACCTGAAGGTCTTTGTCGAACAGCTAAAGCGCCTTTTGGCGGCCCGTAGTAGCGAGGCCGAGGTCCGGCGCCTGTCCGAAACGCCAGAGGGCTATGATCCTGAGGTCTGGAAGGCCTTGGCCGATCTGGGCGTGACCGGGTTGATCATCGACGAGGCCCATGGCGGCTTTGGCGGCGATGCGGTCGCGCTGGAACTGGTCATGGAAGAGGTCGGGGCCGCCCTGCTCTGCTCGCCTCTGATATCCTCAGCCATCCTCGCCCCCGCCCTGCTGCAGGCCCTCGATGACGATACGGCCAAGGCGCGGCTCCTGCCCGATCTTGCCAGCGGCGCAAAGATCGCTACCGTCGCCATCACCGGGCCCTCGGGGGGCTGGATCGAAGGCCATGTGGTCATTGAAGCGACCGCCGTTGGCACCGACTGGAGCCTGACCGGCAAGGCCGCCTTCGTCACCCATGCCCATATTGCTGATGTGCTGTTGGTGGTCGCCAATGCCCCTGATGGCGTGGCGGTGTTCGAGGTCGATCCCAAGGCGGCGGGCCTAACCCTGACAAGCCTGCCGACCTTCGACCATACGCTTCGGATGTCTGACATTGATTTTGCCAAGGTCTCAGCCCGCCGTTTGGCCTGCAACAGGCCTACTTGGCAGGCGGTGGAGGCGATGCTCGATCTTGCGCTCATTGCTCTGGCTGGAGAGCAGGCCGGAGGCTCGCGTCAAGTGCTGGAGATGACCGTCGACTATACCAAGAACCGCTTTCAGTTCGGCAGGGCCATTGGCAGCTTCCAAGCGGTCAAGCACATGGCGGCGGACCTTTTGATAGACTCTGAATCCTGCACCTCCGCAGCACGCCATGCGGCCCAGTGCCTGGCCAGCGGATCAGATGAGGCCCCTTCAGCCATCAGCCTCGCGGCTTTCGCCTGCGCCGATGCCTTTAGCGCCATAACCGCCACCAGCATCCAGATGCATGGCGGCATTGCCTTCACCTGGGCCCACCCGGCCCATCTCTATCTTCGCCGCGCCAGAGCCGATGCCCACCTGTTCGGGTCCTCAGACTTCTATCGCGAACGCTATGTCCAGCAGTTGGGAGGCTAAGGCCATGACCACGCAAACCCTCACCGACGAGGCCCTAAAGGCTGAGGTCACCGCTTGGCTGGCCGACCATTGGAAGCCCAAGGCCCAGGATCAGGGGGCAGGCTTCGACCTCCACCCCCATCGCGACTTCATGGCCAAGGTCGTGGAGGCGAGGTGGGCCGTGCCAACCTGGCCTATAGAGTGGTATGGCCGCGCGCTCTCCTCCGCTCAGGCCAAGATCATCGAGAAGGCCTTTGCCGCCGCTGGCGCGCCGGGCTCCGGGCAGGACCGGTCCAACCTCTGGGCCAATACGGCCATGGCCCACGCGACCCCGGCCTTCAAAAAAACCATCGTGCCCGCCCTGCTCAAGGGCGAGGTCGCCATGTGCCTGCTCTATAGCGAGCCGGGAGCAGGCTCCGACCTTGCCGCCATCCGCACCCGCGCTGACCGCAAGGACGATCATTATGTGGTCAATGGCCAGAAGGTCTGGACCTCCGGCGCGGCGGTAGCCGACTATGGGATGCTCGTCGCGCGCACCGACTGGGATGTGCCCAAGCACAAGGGCATTAGCTTTTTTTTCCTGCCGATGAAACAGCCCGGGATCCAGGTACGCCCCCTGCGCCAGATCACCAATGAGGCTCATTTCAACGAGGTCTTCATTACCGACGCCATCGTGTCTGCTGACAATATGCTCGGTCCGCTCAACAATGGCTGGGGCGTGTTGCAAACGGCGCTGGCCTATGAGCGCTCGGTCATGGGCGACGCCGCCCGGGGGCCGCGCAGCGGTCAAGACAATCCCAAGGGTGACAGCGCCTTGGTCGAACTGGCCCGCGAGGCTGGCAGACTAAACGATCCAGTCATCCGCCAAGAGGTCGCTCAAGTTACGGCCTACAAGGTTCTAAACCGGCTGAACAATGCCCGGGCCAAGGCTGAATTGGCCCAGGGCAATTCCTCGCCGATCATGTCGCTGGGCAAGCTTGCCATGTCTCGCATCCTGCACGAAGAGGCGCGGTTGCGCTCTAAACTGCTGGGGGCCGGAAGCCTGCTGGAAGGGCCTAACCATCCCCGCGCCGAGGACGCCAACTTCCTCAGCCTCAACGCCTATTTCACCTCAATCGGCGGCGGCACCGACCAGATCCAGCGCAATATCATCGGCGAGCGGGTCCTGGGCCTGCCAAAAGAACCCGAGGTGGACAGAGATATGGCTTTCCGCGACGTGCGAAGCGGCTAAAGTCGGTTGGGCTAGGGCGCATCATAAGCACCCAGCCTTCTGGCCTACGGGTCAGACAAGAGGAAACATTTGGGAGCGGCGTGATGGCTTGGAATTTCGGCGACATACTCGACACGATTGAACCGGTTCTAGACCCTCAGAGCCTGGCCTTTATCCATGGCGACCGCCGGGTCACATGGGGCGAAGCCACAAGGTTGTCGAACAATCTGGCCCGTGCCCTGCTCAGCCGCGGCGCTCAGCCTCGGGACAAGATCGCGCTCTATATGCGCAATCGTCCGGAATATATCATCACCCTGTCCGCCGCGTTCAAATCGCGCATGACCCACGTCAATATCAACTACCGCTATACGCCCGACGAGGTCTGGTACATTTTCGACAATTCCGACGCCCAGACCGTGGTCTATGCCTCTGAATTCCGTGACAATATCGCTCAGATCCGCCCTCGCCTGCCCAATGTCAAAAACTGGATTGAGATCAGCTTGGACGGGCAACTGGCCCCCTTTTCTGAGGCGTTTGAGGTTCTGTCGGCAGAAGGCGATGGCTCGGCGCTCAAGATTGAACGGTCGGGCGAAGATCAGCTTTTCATCTATACCGGTGGCACCACCGGCATGCCCAAGGGCGTGATGTGGAACCATCAGGATATGCGCGAGATCACGCTGCAAAATGAGCGCAAGCTCGGTCCCGTGCCGGAGACCTATGACGAACTTCGCGAAAAGATGAGGACGACACCGCCGGTCAGCCGCCTCTTGCCCGCCCCGCCCCTAATGCACGGAACCGGCCTTCTGACGGCTATGGGCGCCCACCTGAACGGCGGCTGCGTCATCACCCTGACCGGCGAGCGCTTCGATGCGGACGAGATGTTGCAGGCTATTCATGACCATAAGCCAACCGGTCTGGTGCTGGTCGGCGACAGCTTTGGCCGTCCGCTGCTCAATGCGCTCGATGCCAATGTCGGCAAGTTCAATGTCTCTAGCGTGCTCGCCATGGTCTCATCGGGCGTGATGTGGAGCCAAGAGATCAAACGCGGCCTGCTAAACCATATGCCCAATGCTGTACTCAATGACGGCTTCTCATCGTCCGAAGCCCTCGGCATGGGCAGCTCGATCATGACCAAGGATGGCGAGGTTCCCACCGCCAAGTTCGCCCTCGGGGACCGCTGCCGCGTATTCGACGAGAACGACCAACCTGTCCTGCCAGGCTCTGGTGTTCGCGGTCTCGTGGCCTTGGGCCCGCCCAATCCCGTCGGCTATTTCAAGGACGAGGAAAAGACCGCCAAGACCTTCCGGGTCATTGACGGCGTGCGCTATTCCATCCCAGGCGACTGGTGTGAGGTTGAGGCCGACGGTTCCCTGACCCTGCTAGGCCGAGGCAGCGCCTGCATCAATACAGCTGGTGAAAAGGTCTTCCCAGAAGAGGTCGAAGAGGTGCTCAAGCGCCACCCCGCCATCGACGATGCGCTGGTCATTGGTCTGCCCGACGAGAAGTGGGGGCAGTCGGTCACCGCTGTCGTTGAAATGGTCGAGGGTCAAAGTCTCGATGCCGCAGAGGTCCGCGCCTTCGTGAGAAAATCCCTCGCAGGCTACAAGACGCCCAAGCTCATCGTCGTTGCCGACCGGTCCTTACGCGCCAGCAACGGCAAGGCCGATTATCCCGCCGCCAAGGCCTGCGCCGAGCAGGCGCTTTAGGCCTTAAGCTGCGGAGAACTTCGCGTGGTGCTTGCCAACAGCGTTGGCATAGTAGGCCTTTAGCTTGACCATATCGGCATCGATATCGCCCGTGGGGTAGAACAGGTCCGCGACCTGGACGGTGCGCGTGCCGTAGTCGAGGATGGTGATGACGATGGGCACATTGGCCGACTTGGCGATGTGATAGAACCCCGACTTCCAAGCGGCTGTCAGACTGCGTGTGCCTTCTGGCGGAACCAAGAGCAGCATCTGGGAGGATTCGGCAAAGGCTTGGCTCATTGACTGAACCAAATCATGACTGGCTGACCGGTCGATGGGCACACAGCCCAGCGCCTTAATGATGCCGCCAAAAGGACCGGTGGTCAGGCTCTTCTTACCCATCCAACGCACCCTGCTGCGGTAATAGCCCACCGCCGCCAGCATATAGATACCGTCCCAGTTGGAGGTATGGGGCGCAGCCAGCAGGACGGCCTTCTTCGCGTCGGGCCAATCGCCCTGCATCTTCCAGCCTGAAAGCGATAGAAACAGGTGACAAATCCAATGGACCAACTGGACCACAATGCCGCGATAGGGCGCAGGCCTAGCGGTCGTTCGTTTCTGTCCCATGGATCCTCCCTGATCTCTGCCCCGCGAGATACAGGGCTATGCGGGGCAGGACCAGAGGTTTGCGATCAGTATTTTAGTTGCGGCCTGGCATTGTGATCTTGCCAGACACCGGCGCGCCGCCCGCGAAGGGCAGATCAACCCGCATCCCATCAAAGCCAACCGCCCAAGTGGCAGGGTCGCGAATGGCAGCCACACCGTCAAAGAACAGCTTTTCAAGCGCTGGCACGGGCAGGTTCGGGGCCAAGTGGCTGTAGATCAGCAGTTTCACACCGGCCTCATTAGCCGCTTTGGCACCATCAACCGGATCGATATGATAGTTTTGCACATCCCCCATCATTTTCGCCTGACGAACATTTCCGGCGGCCTTGGCGCCCTCTTCAATGGCCTTGGTCATCCGCATGGACAGGGCTTCGGCGATGAGAATATCGGCTCCCTTGGCCATCTGAGCGATCATCGGCGTCGGAGCCGTATCGCCTGTCACGACCACAGACCGACCACCGGCATCGAAGCGATAGCCGACTGCGGGACGGATCGGGTCGTGATTGACCTTGAAGGCCGTGATCTTGATGTCGGCATTTTGGAGAACGACCTTGGTGCCATCGGCACCCAGCGCAAAGGTCGAAGCCTTCAGATTAGCCGCAGCAGGGGGCATGACGTCGGCACCGTGGTGGGCGGTACGATAGGTGTCATCGAGGCTATAGGCCTGATTGAAACCGGCCACGACCGTTTCGATGCCTTCAGGTCCATAGACCGGCAAGGGTGCTAAGCGGCCAGCGGCCCAGCTATTGAAGCGGACCTCGCCAAGGTCGCCAATATGGTCGGAGTGATAGTGAGTGATCAAAATGCTAGAGATCTGGTTCATCGGAAAGCCCATCAGCATCAGTTCATTGGCTGATCCGGGGCCGACATCGACCAGATAGACCTTACCCTTAACGATCACCGCCGTGCAGGACTTGGCTCGGTTAGCATCGGGGAACGGCGCAGAGGTGCCGCACAGCACAACGCGCATGGCCTGGTCATTGAACAGGTCGGTCTTGGCCAGCGGGGCCTTCATCCGAGCAGCGACCTGGCCCTTATAGGCATTTTCAATCATCCCGACCGGCTGAGCCGTGGTGATGGTCGCCATCATCATTGCCGCCGCGCCCGCTAGGGCTCCGAGCCAAACCCGCATGCTATCGCTCCCATATGGTGAAAATATTGGCGTTATTGCTGCCATATTGTGATCGGCAACACAATCAGTCTTTGGCCGCAAAATCCGGTCACTCCAGTCCGCGCCTTGACAAGGGCAGGCTGATCAGTGCTCTCGTGCAGGGGTAGTGCGCGCTCCTCGAGCGGTGCTGCGGGCGAATGGGAGGCTCTGTTATGCGCGCGAGCGCCCCGATCACGCGCGATCTTCTGCTCATTGGCGGCGGTCACGCCCACGCCCTCTTGCTCAAGATGTGGGGTATGACCCCCCTGCCCGGCGTGCGGCTGACCTTGGTCAATCCAGACCCCACCGCGCCCTATACCGGCATGCTGCCAGGCTTTGTCGCCGGACATTATGAGCGCGACTTGGTTGAGATTGATTTGGTCAAACTTACCCGTTTTGCCGGAGCACGGTTGATCCTTGGCCATGTCGACGGGCTGGACCTCAAGGCTGGTCGAGCACGCATCGCAGATCGTCCAGACATCGCCTTTGACATCGCCTGCCTCGATATCGGCATTGCCTCCGGCCAGCCTCAGACTGTCGACAGTGACACGGCCCTTTGGCCCGCCAAGCCGATGTCACGCTTTGCGCAAGGCTGGCAGGCCCATCTTGACGAGGTCGCAGCGGGGATCCGTCCAGCCACCGCTGCCGTCATCGGAGGCGGTGTGGGTGGGGTCGAGCTGGCCCTTGCCATGCACCACCGTCTGACGCGCCTATCGCCCCGCGCGAACGTCACCTTGATTGAGGCGGCCGACCAGATCTTGCCCCTCGCGCCGCCGAGCCTGCGCCACACCTTGGCGCAAAAACTCAAAGACCTAAACATCGGTGTGCTAATTGGCTCAAGGGTGGATCGGGTCGAGGGTACCTGCGGCCATCTAGCCAACGGTCAAACCATTGAAGCGTCCTTCTTTGCGTCGGTGGCGGGGGCCCTGCCCGCCCCATGGTTGGAACAGACGGGTCTAAGCTTGAAGGACGGATTTGTCCGTGTGGATCGCACCTTGCGCAGCATCAGTCACGACACCCTCTTTGCCGTCGGTGACTGCGCCCATATGGACTTTAGTCCTCGCCCCAAGGCCGGGGTCTTTGCGGTACGCCAAGCGCCCGTCCTATTTGCTAATCTGCAAGCCGCCCTCTCAGGCGCCAAATTGCGTCCGTTCCACCCCCAGGGGGACTATCTGAAACTGATCAGCTTGGGGGCCAAGGCGGCCGTCGTCGAAAAGTGGGGGATTAGCCTCAGCCTTCCCGGCCTTTGGGCTTGGAAAGATCAGATCGACCAGAGGTTCCTAGACCGCCTTCGCCCCCCAACAACCCCGATGGACCATCCGGCCTCAACCGGCCCCGTCGCGCTGGGGGTGATGGAGCTTGAACAGGCCCAGCCCCTTTGTGGAGGATGTGGCTCAAAGGTCGGGCCAGGGGTTCTGCATGACGCCCTCTGCGACCTTCAGCCCCCCCGCCGCGCGGACATTGTGCGCGGTCGCGGCGATGATGCGGCGGTGCTGTCGGTAGGGGCCGAGCAGCAGGTCATCACCTGCGACCATTTCCGCGCCTTTACGCTGGATCCCTATGTCCTGGCGCAGATCACCGCCAACCACGCCTTGGGCGACATCTGGGCTATGGGAGCCGACCCGCAAGCGGCCTTGGCAAGCCTAATCTTGCCTGCCATGTCTGAGGCCAAACAGGTCCAGACTGTGCGCGAGATCATGGCAGGCCTTCAGTCTGCACTATCATCAGCGGGCGCAGATATGGTCGGCGGCCACACCAGCCTTGGGGCGGAACTGACGGTGGGCCTGACACTCACCGGCCTGATGACCGCACGCGCGGCCATAGGCCTTGGCGGCGCCAAGGTCGGCGACTGCCTGATCCTGACCAAACCCATCGGCGTGGGCACTGTCATGGCCGCAGAGATGCGAGGCCTTGCCAAGGGCGCGTGGGTTGCAGCGGCCCTTCGCCAGATGCTTCAGTCCAGCGGTCCAGCAAGCCAGATCTTGCGCGGTACTGCCCATGCCATGACGGATGTCACCGGCTTTGGGCTTGCGGGCCACCTTCACGCGATGTTGGAGCAATCGGACCTGTCAGGAACCTTAAGCCTTGAGGACGTGCCCTGGTGCGACGGGGCAATCCCACTGGCCAAGGACGAGGTCCATAGCTCGATCTATCCGCAGACCTCAGCGCTGGCGGGCCGAATGTCTGTCGATGAGGCCCTGCGACTAGACCCACGCCTTGCCCTCCTGTTCGACCCTCAAACGGCTGGCGGCATGCTTGCGGCCGTTCCTGCCGATGAGGTTGAGGCGGTGATGTCGCAGATGGCCGCGCTCGGCCAATCGGCCTGGATCATCGGCAGCCTAAGCGCCGCCACAGACGGCCATCGCCTGAGCGTTATAGCCTGAGCATAAGAGCTGCGATCTGGTCGGCGGCGGCCTCTTGGCCCTCATCGTCCAGATTAGGCGGGGTAATGGTGCCCAGACAGGGGCGCGTATCTTGGCGGCTGGACCGTCCATAGGCCGGATCGTAATGGATCTCCATCAGGGCTTCAGCGAGGCTGTAAAAGGCCTGATCCGCAACCATCTGCTTCCAGTCGGCCAGCCGCTGGCGACCATAGAGCGGCGGCAACCGGTCTATAGCCTCAACGAGCGCCGTCTCGTCCTCTGAAATGTCGCGATAGGCCCGCACCAGATAGCGCACCCGGTCGGCAGGGGACGCCTCAATGACAATGCGCGGCGCGGTCTGCATGACCTTCCAAAGGATCGGCGGCACCATCCGGTCTCCGATCTTGCTGGATTCAGCCTCAATCAGCACCGGGCGGCTGGGGTCCAGTTCGGCCATGGCCTGAAGTAGGCGGCCTTCAAACATTTTTTGGCTGGGCTGACCGTCCCGCGACATGGCCCCGAACACAGAGCCGCGATGGGCGGCCAGTCCTTCAAGGTCCAGCACCTGAACCCCGCGCGGTGCCATGCGCCCCAGGATTTCGGTCTTGGCCGAGCCGGTATTGCCACCGAGCAAGATGACCTTCAGAGAAGGCTCTGCATCATAGAGGCTCTCACTGACAAACCGCCGCCAAGTCTTATAGCCTCCGGTGACCAGCACGGCGCGCCAACCGACCTGACGCAGGACCGTGGCCATGGCATTGGACCTCTGGCCCCCGCGCCAGCAATAGATCAGAGGCTGATAGCCCCCCGGACGGTCGGCGAGCGTAGTTTCGAGGTGATGGGCAATGTTGCGGGCCACATAGGCGGCGCCGATACGGCGCGCGAGGAAGCGTGATTTTTGAACATAGAGCGTACCAATCTCGATCCGCTCGGCATTGCTCAGCACCGGCAGATTAATCGCGCCGGGCATATGGTCTTCGGAAAACTCACCGGGACTTCGCACATCGATGATGTCGTCAAAGGCCGTCAGGGCGGCAAGGTCGATCTGGTCAAGCGTATCAGCCATACCCTCTCCTACCCCCGAGCGGAAAGATTGGACAGGGTCTTAAAGTCCACCTGTCAGATCGGATCGTACGATTTGCCTTAACTCAATATCGTCACTTGGGCATGATCACCTGATGAGTCGCAAATCTTCCGCCTCCCAAGGTATCCAACAATGAACGAGATCAATCGGCGAAATCTGGGCCTGGGCCTTCTGGGCAGCGTCGCGGCCTCTGGTCTGTTGGCAGCGTCATCGAGGGCAGCTCCCGCCGTCGCCGCTACGCCTGCTGATCCCTTCGCCTTGGTCGATCCGGAGCTTTTGGCAACGGCCAAGGCCTTGCCGCAGAACACCATCACTAAAGCGACCTTGCCCATGATGCGAGCACGAGCCGGTATGCCGCCCAAGCCCGTCCCTGCGCCTCAGCCCGTCATGAAGACCATTCCCGGCCCCAAAGGGGGACCGGATGTGTCGGTGATGGTGATTGATGGCACAGGCGGCCAAAAGGGCTGCCCGGCCTATCTGCATATGCATGGCGGCGGGTTTGTGGGCGGGCGTGTCGATGGCAACCCAGCCTCGCTGCAAGACATTGCCGCCACCTGCGCAGCCTTGGTGGTGTCAGTCGACTATCGCCTAGCGCCTGAGACGACCTTCCCCGGCGCGCTGGAAGACAATTACGCCGCCCTGAAGTGGATGAACCTCAATGCGGCCAGCCTTGGCATTGATCCAAAGCGGATTGCGATCGGAGGCGAAAGCGCAGGCGGTGGCCATGCGGCCATGCTGGCCATCGCAGCGCGGGATCGCGGCGAATATGCCATCGCTTTCCAACTGCTGATCTATCCGATGCTCGACGACCGGACCGGCTCGACCAAGCCTGCGCCCGACCATATTGGCCACTTCCTCTGGAATAAGGGCTCCAATCGGTTTGGTTGGGAATCCTTGCTCGGAATGGCACCGGGCAGTGCCAATCCGCCTGCAGGCTCGGTTCCTGCGCGGGTCAGGGACCTGTCGGGTCTGGCGCCCACCTTCATCAGTGTCGGGGCGCTAGATCTCTTTGTCGATGAGGATGTGGACTATGCCCGCCGCCTTATCGCGGCAGGCGTTCCGACCGAGCTCTTGGTTGTTCCTGGTGCCTATCACGGCTTCAACGGCTTGGTGCCCAAGGCGGCCGTCAGCCTGCGCTTCAATGCCCAAGCGCTCAATGCCCTCAAGCGCGGTTGGGGCCTGTCCTAGCCGCAGCCAGAACAGCCCCTTTCACCTCAGGCTAGAGCGGCTCGCGGCAGAACCGCGCCAGATCATTGGCCGTGTCACGGCTGATATCTGGACAGCAGATGGCGAAAATCTCGACGCCGTGGGTCGTGCCCATGACCTGTCGGCAGCGAGCATTGACGCCATTTTGCATCAGTAGGCGATAGAAGTTGATGCCTTCATCGCGCAGGGGATCGCACTCATTGACGCTGATCACTGTCGGCGGCAGACCCTTGACGTCATCAGCTGTAGCAAAGCCCGGCCAGGCCAGAGGATTGCGCGCATTGAAGGCTTCGATGCCGTAGGCCATGGCCCCGCGATTATTGTGCAGGTCGAGGAAGATGCCGTTGTTTTCCGATGAGGACGGATTTTGCGGCAAGGGCCATTCGCCGGCAATATAGGGACAGAGGGCATAGAGGCCCTTGATCAGGCCAATATCGCCGTCCTGTTTGAGCTTGAGGCCGGTAGCAAGGGTTAGGTTACCGCCGCCGCTTTCGCCCGCCACGACGATACGGTCAGGATCGATATTGAGCTTGGCGCTGTTTTGCTTGACCCATTTAAGGCCCGACACGCAGTCATTCAGACCGGCTGGGAAGGGATCAACCTCTGGCGCGGAAGAGGCGCGCAGGCAGTTGCGAAAATCGACCATGGCCACGGCAACACCGCGCGCGGCAATGATGCGGCCCCAAGCCTTATAGACCCCATCAAAGCAAGACATGATCATCATGCCGCCGCCATGGATGTAATAGACGCAAGGTAAGGTCTCGTCCGTGTCGGGTCGGATATACTGGATATTGACCCAGTTGCCGTCAGGCGCCGACTGAAAGCGCTCAGTGCGGATGACTAGACCGGCAGACGGGGCGACAAACTCGTTATCGACCATATCAAACAGGGCGGTCAGGCCAGCGGCCGCAGCTAGGCCCTCTTCGCTCGCCTCATAGGCCAGCATTTCTGCCCGGTCCTTGGCATTGCCCGTCGGAACGAGGTCGCCCGTCTGGCCAAAGATAGCCTTGATCCGTGGATCGATGCGAGGATCATTGTTGAGCTTCGAGGTCATGGTCATGTCCTAAGAGATTGGGCGCTGAAGAAGGGCCTTAGCGGGCGGAAGCGGCCACCGTGGCAGGAACCGTCTGGCCGAGCAAACCAGCTTGTGCCCCGTTCCACGGGATGGATTTTTGGGTTCGAACCATGTCGATTGTGCGGTGAAGCTCTAAGCGGCCTGGCAGCAGATTGACCGATGGCACCGCCGTCTCGTCAAAGGCCATATAGCGGCGATCCTTATCCAGATAGGGCTTCCATTCGCGAAGGCCCGCACCATTGGGATTGCTGGTCTTGGCGAAATTGACCCAATAGCTGCTCATCTGATCGGCCAGGGCGATGTCCGCCGGTTTGACCTTGTCGCTAGAGCGCAACTGAGCTTGAGGATTGTTGAAAACATAAGCGATTTCAGAGGCATGGAAGGCCCCGAGCCTCCGCTGGTTAGCCCCAAAATCGACCCAATGGATGGCCTCGCCCGTGGGCGACAGGTGCGAGAAGTGATAGAGCCAGGCCGCAGACTTCGTAGCCGCCATCTGATTGGCCCAATGTTCCATGCGCCAGCCAAATTCAGAGTCGCGATAGGCGTTGAACACGGCGTCGGTCAGGTTGGTCGCGGGATATTGCTTCAGATAGGCCGGGGCCAGATCGCCATAGCGCGCCTTGACCTGAGCCACATAGGTCGCGGCATCCTTCGGCGTTCCAGCCACGATGCCAAAGTCGGATAGACCAGAGCCCTCATCAGAGTTTGAGCCCACCATGACCGGCACCGCATGCTGCTCGCCGCGCAGATAGGTCTCGCGCACGGGCCTTTTGAGCACATATCCATCGACGACCAGGAACTGGCCGAAACTGGGCGCACCTGGCGTGGTCATGCTGGCGAGCAACAGGGCATCGCCGCTCAAGGCCCGCAGACCCGCCAAGCCACCGGGAGCCACCTTGTCGCCAAAGCTCTTACCCATGGCCTCACCCGACTCCATACCGTTCACGGCGGTCTTCAGGTCCGGCATCGAATAGAAATAGGCACCGCTCTGGCCGATAGCCTTGTGGAACAGGCCCTCCGACAGGGGGGTCGCCAACTGTAGGCTAACGGCCCAGCTACCGGCAGACTCGCCAAAGATGGTGACATTGTTGGGGTCGCCGCCAAAGGCTGCGATATTGGCCTTGACCCACTTCAGAGCCGCGACCTGATCGGTGACGCCATAGTTGCCCGAGGCGCCTTGGCCATTTTCAGCCGACAGTTCGGGATGGGCAAAGAAGCCGAAAATGCCGAGGCGATAGTTGATGCTGACCACCACCACGCCCTTTTTGGCCAATTGCGTACCGTCATAGTTGGGCGAAGACCCGGCCCCGCCGGTAAAGCCGCCGCCATGGATCCAGACCATCACAGGCGCAGGCGCCCGCTTGATCTCACCGCCTTTGGCCGGGGTCCAGACATTGGCATAGAGGCAGTCTTCGCTGGTCACATCTCCGGGCTCAAAATAGAGCACGGGCTGGCTCTTGCCGACACCGAAGGTCAAGGTCTCTGGCATGGTCATCTGCATACAGGCGGGGCCGGCGGTCTTGGCGCTGCGAAGGCTGAGCCAAGCCGGTGCAGGCTCGGCATGTTTCCAGCGGCGCACGCCGACCGGCGCCGCAGCGTAAGGAATTCCCTTGAAGACGGCGATCCCGTCCTCAACTCCCACCTCGCCCAAAAGTTGGCCCTGAGGGGTGGTCAGTCTCATATCCGCTGCCAAGGCCAATGCCCCTCCTACCAGGGACAAAAGAACCGATAGGCCGATGACTTTGGCCTTGCGCAGCATCGACATGGTAACCACTCCCCTGCCCCGATCGCGCAATCACGCCGAGGTTTAGATCAGACTAAGAGATCATTATGACATTAGATAGAGGTCGGCGCGATCGGGCCCTAAAACCCAATCGCGCCTGGGGCCTCTTAGTGCTTCCAACCCAACCGCACACCAAGGGTGCGCGGACGCAAGGTGCCGTAACGGTTCAGCGAGTAGTTGGCCGCATCAATGAAGATCGGCGACTGGTTGTTGCCGAGGTTCTCGGCATAGAGCACCGCCTTGAGATTACCCTTGGCCCAACCGACGCTGACATTGAGGTTCTGGTAGGCTGGGATCTTGGCAAAGGCCGCGTTCGGTATTTTCGCACCTGCCGTGTTGGGGAAGGTGTTGACGTACTCCCCAACATGCTGCGCGTCGATGCGAGCATAGAGATCGGAGCCATCAGCCAAGGTCCAACCATATTTGGCATAGGCCCCAGCCTTAAACTCTGGTGAAGCCAGCTTCGCGCCGACGACTGCACCCGAGATCAGAGATTCCGTCGCCGTCAATTCGGTGACCTTGGCATTTTGAAGGGTGGCGTTGAAGCCGCCTTCGAGATGCTCATTGATCAAGGCATCGACCTCAGCTTCTAGACCGATCGAGCGGGCCTTACCCACGGTGCCGACGTAAGGTGTTGCATCCGACGGGCGGACCAGCGGCACCTGCATTGGACCCCAATCGATATAGTAGGCTGCAACCGTGGTGCGCAGACGTCCATCGAGCCAAACATTCTTGGCACCCAGTTCATAGTTCCAAAGCGAGTCTGCCTCGGCCATGACCGGAATGATGGCTGGATCATTTGGGTTGATTGCGCTCTTACCGCCATTGCTGGCAGCAGGACCATTAGGGTGGCTACGGCGGAAGCCTTGCGAGGCTAAGCCATAATAGGTCTGGTCAGCGCTAGGCTGCCACTTGAGACCAAACTTGCCGATCAGCTTGCTCTTCTTGCCGGTCGAGTTGGTGCGCGCAACCGATGGCACCTTGACGATGTTGGACCCACCATAACCAAAGATCGAGGTGAAGATCGCGGGGATCAGGGTTGGGGTTTGGAAGCCAATGCCCTTGTCCTCATCGATAAACTCATATTTCGAGGCCCGGGCACCGGTTGTGAAGGTCAAGGTGTCGGTGAAATGATAGCTAGCCTCACCATAAAGCGCGGCTTCGAAGTTTTTCTTGTTGCGCAGATCCATACTGGTATCAGCATTGGGGGTGCGGATCGGCGCAAGACCGGTGATCTTCAGGGCCGCCAAGAAGGACTGAGGCACGTTGAAGCTGTCGGCATAGTCGCTCTTCTGATCCAGATAGAACGCGCCGGCGACCCAGTCGAGCTTGCCGCCCTTCTTGGAGACAAGGCGGAAGTCTTCGACCACCGAATCCGTGGCAATCTTTTCTTGAAAATAGAACGGCATGATCGCGGTCAAGATAGCGTCTAGATCGAGGTTCCAACCGGTCTTGGACTTGGCAAAGACGGTGGCCGAGGTCAGGTCCGCAAAGCCAAGATCATACTCAAGCGTGGCATTATAACTGTCGAGGTCGACATCCAGCGCAAAGGGGAAGTCGCGCTTAGCAATGTTGCGGCCTTGGGTCGGATCATAGAGCGAAGAGTCGCCAACCTTATTGTGATCGCTGGTGACCATGAAGGTCGCATTCAGCTTATCGTTAGGCTTCCAACGCAAGGAACCACGAACACCCCAGTCATCGGCGGTATTGCTGTTCTTGCGACCGTGCGGACCGGCATAGTTCACCCAACCGTCTTCGTTGCGCGTGTAGCCGACCAGACGCACAGCCAACTGATCTTCGATAAGAGGCACATTAACCATGCCGCCCAGACGCAGGCGATTGGAACTGCCCTTGGTCTTGCCCGCGTCAACGTCAAGCGAAGCATGATAGCCGCTGGGGTCAGCCTTGTTGGTCACATACCGGATCGCACCTGCCAAGGAGCCGGAACCAAACAGGGTGCCTTGTGGTCCGCGCAGAACCTCGACCCGGCCAATGTCATAGGGGCGTACATCCGGCGTAAGAACCGAGAAGGAGGTCAGGGGCAGGTCATCCAGATAGATGGCCACCAGCTTTTGCTCGCCGCTGCTGCTGGAACCGTTCGAGGTCTGAATACCGCGCACAACGAACTTGTTGAAGTTCGAGCCACCGGTAGCGATCACGCCTGGGATGGTGCGGGTCAGGTCTTCATAGTTCTCGATGCCCTTGGCTTCGAGATCCTTGCCGCTGACGGCGGTGATGCTTTGTGGAATGTCTTGAACGGACTCAGCCCGCTTGGTGGCGGTCACGATCACTTCTTCGATGACGGTGGGCTTGGTGTCGGCAGCCTGAACCTGATTGGTTCCGATGATGCTCATAACCAAGGCAGAAGCCCCAGCCAGCAGACCTGTTCTTGTGTTGCGCGTCATATCTTTCTCCCCGTTATCGACGAAACGCGAGATCGTAATGACCCCGCTGGCCGTCAGTTCACCGGTGAGAGACGTGCCCCGAAGCATGATCTTCAGGGCCTCTGATATCGTGCGCCGTCCCCTGACGGGATGGATTCCCCCGGTGCGGGCCAATTCATAGGGAAACAGAAGCGGTACCCCACACTGCTCGGCCAAGGCCCCAAGGGCTGTACCAAGCTGAGCCTCGGTAATCCGAAGGCTGCAGAGCGGACCTGCGACCTGAGCCTGAGCTGCGCCAGCACTTGCAAGGACGGAGCCGGCCAACAGGCAAGCGACAATCCTCACGCGCAAATGGCGATCCTTCTTCCCTAATCTTTGGCGCGACGATGGATGCAACGATACTGCCTAGTCACCGGCCTTAGGGGATAGGACCGGTGAGCCATGGAAATCCTCTAGTGCCCCCTACCCTATGTGATGTTTTTTTTACACCAAGAGCAATTATTGGTTTTCTAAAGCGAGGCGTCTGCCCTGTCTCTAGAGCGCGGCCGTTAGCCTCACATGCTTATCATCGACCCGTTCTACGCGAACGCCAAAGCTCGACTCCAGCGCCTCAAGCATCGGGTCAATTTCCCCGACCTTGAAATAGCCGCCGACCTTAAGGCTATTGAGCGTAGGGTCAGCGATATCGATTTGCACATCTGTGTAGCGGCTCACATCGGCCACGACGTTGGGCAAGGTCTCGCCGTTGAAGACCAACATCCCTTGGCGCCATGCCAACTTTCGGGTGACTTCTGGAGCGGCGAGGTCGAGATGCTCTATCAGGTGAGTCTGATCCAACACCGCCAGTTCGGTTGTGCCGTGGGTCGCCGAGACCATGGTCAAAGGCTTGCGCGGCAGGGAGGCGACGCGATCTAATGACGCGCGGCCCACCGGATGGGTAAAGGCGGCGAGTTCAACCTTGCCCTTAGTGACCGTGATCTCAACCCGATCTCCGGTCAGCCGAACAACAAAGGCCGTGCCAACGGCGCGAACCACACCCTCATGAGCATAGACTGAGAAGGGCCTCTGTTTGTTCGGGCTAACCTCGAAATAGGCTTCGCCGCGGATCAGACGCAGGTCCCGCGCCTTGGGCGAATAGCGCACCTCGACCTGACTGTTGGTGTTCAGTTGGATGCTCGACCCGTCTTCGAGATTGATTGTTCGCTGCCCCCCGACGGCCGTATCATAGACCTGAGTGTGGGGCAGGCGCTGCAGGACAAAGACCGCGCCCAAGCCCACCACAACCAAACTGGCCGCGACAAGACCCGCAACCCACCAAGGCGGCGACGGCGTCGCACGCTTGGGGCTGACAACAATGCGATCTTGGGTCGCCGGTGTCAGCTTGGCCAAAATATCAAATTCGGACCAGAGGCCTTGAAGCCGATCGGCCGCCTGCTGATGCTCAGGACTGAGGGCCTTCCACGCGCCAAAATCGGCAAGATCAGACGCCGACGGGGTTTCACGGTCCAGACGGGCAACCCAATCGGCGGCTTGAGCCTCAATGGTGGCTAGATCCACCAGCCGGATAATGTTGTTCGGGTCAGACATCTGCGCTTGACCCTCCTTTGGATCTTAATTGCTGAGGCGGGGTCGCCGCCGGGCTATTGCCGACCTCGTAGCCGCGTAGCTTTAGATACTCACTGCATTTGAGCAGGCCGGTTGCCAAGTGTTTTTCAACCGTGCTGACCGAAAGGCCCAATCTTTGCGCAACATCCTTTTGCGACAGGCCTTGAACCTTACGTAGCAAAAACACCCGGCGGCACTGCGGCGGTAGCGCCGATATCGCTTCTGCAAAAATTGCCATTTTCTGTCGACCTTCGACCACGTCCTCACCTGAGACCTGATCACTTGCACCTAGGACCGATGGGTCGGGGTAATCCTCTATATAGCTCGTCGTTCTATGGGACATGCGCTCACGCTCATTGAGGGCGAGGTTCTTGGCAATGCGATAGAGAAAGGCTCTAGGACTAAGCACATCTCGCTCTGCCTCAGCCGCAAAGGCACGCAAAAAGGTCTCTTGGGCCAGATCATCGACATCCTGAGCCTTAGGAAAAAACTGCGACAGGAATCGCTTGATCCCCCGCTCGTTTTCCAAAAAGGTCCTCAACATCAATGACATGGTGAGATGAAATCTTCCCTCGGCAGCGGGACTTGGTGCCCGCTTGTGCCAAGTATCATTTGGTAGGCCTAAGGTGGGGGCCTGTAAATGGGGCGCAGGTAAACCTACCCAAACACTCTCAAGGAGGCCAGGTCAGAGCTGTCAGGGTTCGGCGCCGGATGGCGACGCTGATCGGACGGAGACGATCCGTAGTTTTCTTTAAACTGCCGTGAGAAGTGCGCGCAGTCGGCAAAGCCCGCAGCATGGGCAATCTCGGTCACAGACCGGTCTGTATGCTCGATCAGCCAATGGGCGTAACGCAGGCGAAGGCGGCGATAGGCAAAGGCTGGGCTCATCCCCAAGGTCGTGTGGCACAGGCGCTCAAACTGGCGTGTTGATAGGCCCAGCTGCCCGGCCACTTGGGCGATGGGTAGGGGACCGGCAAGGTTCTGTTCCATCAATAGCAAGGCGCGCTGCACCCGAGGATCAGAGACCCGCTCTGACATGGGCGGATGGGGCTGGGCGTCGGCACCGGCTCGAGGCCGGTCAAACAGCAGGACCTGACTGGCCTTCTGGGCGACCGACCAGCCAATATGGCGCTCGATCAGATAGCTGGCGAGATCTGCGGTCCCTGCCCCGCCAGCGCAGGTGATCCGGTCGCCGTCAGCGACGAACAGACGATCGGCGACCACGGCCTGATCGGGAAACTCATCGCGAAAATCTTGATAGTGATACCAGTTCACGCAAGCCGTGCGGCCCTTCATCAGGCCCGCGCGGCACAGGATGAAGCTGCCTGTACACATGCCAATCAGCTTGACGCCCGCATCCGCGACCTTGTGCAGATAACGCTCGGTCGCCTCATTGATCTGGGCGCCGCCATGCAGAACGCCGCCAACCACGACCACATAGTCCAGTTCACGCGGATCAAGGAAGTTGCTGGTCGGCGAGGTCATGACCCCGCAGCTAGCGCGCATGGGGTCAGGACGGCTGGCCATGATCGACCATTGGGCTCGAACCGGGCGGCTACGGTCGCCATCATCGGCAGCCAGCCGTAAATGGTCCACGAACAGGGCAAAGGCCGAGAGGGTGAAGTTATTGGCCAATATGATCCCGATCCGCAGCGGCGTGCGCTGCGGAGACTTCAAATCCGTCATCTTGCTGGGATCTTGCGCCATTCAGTCAGCGACCGGAACCACCGCCGAAGCGGTCAAAAAGGCACGCAGATAGGCACCGAACGAGCGCCAAACCTCCAGATGGAAGGTTTGCTGTCCGGTCCGCCACAGGACAATCTCTGCCTTGGACAGGACCGTGCGGGTGCACATGCCCACCGGGAAGGCCGCCCGATCTAGGTCCAGCGGACAGCCGACTGACAGGACCGCTTCGGCTTCTGGACCAGCGACCACCAGAGCGATCTGACGATCGGACACCTCGACGAGCGAATGGGGATGGGTGCCCATAGCCGCCTCAAGTCGGCCTCCTAGGCCTGCATCCGGCGCTGACAGTAGCAGCCACTCATCGGGGCCAAGCCATAGGGCGTGGGTGTGGTTCAGGCTCGCAGACCGGCAGGCCTCTCGTGGCAGGGCAAATCCAAGCGCGCCCTCAGCCGCCGACATAGCTTCGGGGCGACCGCGCAGAACATGGCGCGCTAGGGTTGGGGCATTGGTCATCAGATCAGCCATTCACCCGCGCTCCTTCTGGATCATAAAAGACCGGCGAGGTCACCGTCACCGCGATATCGCCCTCTGGCATCGGCACATAGAGCGTCTCGCCCATCCGTGCCCGTCCGCCGCTGACCATGGCCAAGGCAATCGACCGGCCCATGACCGCGCTGTGGTAGGATGAGGTCACATGGCCCATCAGCTTCATCGGCGGGGTCTGACCGCGCGTGACAATGATCTGAGCCCCCTCGTCCAGCACCACAGCCGGATCTTGGGTCAGCAGACCAACCAACTGTTTGCGGGTCGGATCGGCCATCGAAGACCGTGCGAGCGAGCGTTTGCCGACATAGTCTGGCTTGGCCTTGCCGACCGCCCAGGTCAGGCCAACATCGTCCGGCGTCGCGGTGCCGTCGGTTTCTTGGCCGACAATGATGAAGCCCTTTTCGGCCCGCAGCACGTGCATGGTTTCGGTGCCATAGGGGGTCAGGCCGTGAGGTTGACCCGCCGCCCAGATCGCTTCCCAGACCTTGCGGCCATGCTCGGCAGGCACATTGATTTCAAAGCCCAGTTCACCCGAGAAACTGACACGGAACAGCCTTGTCGCCACGCCGCAGATCTTGCCCTCGGTGAGGCTCATATGGGACAGGGCCTCAGGCGACAGGTCTATCCCCTCGACCAGCCCTTCAAGGATGGTCCGGGCCTTGGGACCTTGTAGCGCAATGACCGCCCACTGCTCCGTGGTCGAGGTCAGCCAAACATTTAGCTCTGGCCATTCGGTCTGCAGATAGTCCTCCATCATACCCAGTACCCGCGCCGCGCCGCCGGTCGTGGTCGTGACATGGAAGCGATCATGGGCAATGCGCCCAACCACGCCGTCATCGGCCACGAAACCGTCTTCACGGCACAAGATGCCATAGCGGCACTTGCCGACGCCCAGCTTGGTCCAAGCATTGATGTACATGCGGTTCATGAACTCGGCCGCATCAGGTCCAACCACTTCGATCTTGCCCAAGGTCGAGGCATCGAAAATGCCGCAGTCCTTGCGCACGGACAGACATTCGCGCCGAACCGCTGCCTCCATATCCTCACGCCCTTGCGGGAAGAAGCGGGCGCGTTTCCACAAGGACACATCTTCAAAGACCGCCCCCTGCTCGACGGCCCAATCGTGGATCGGTGTCGTGCGGATCGGATCAAACAGGTCGCCTCGCGCCATGCCGGCCAGCACCCCAAAGGTCACAGGCGTGTAAGGCATGCGAAAGGTGGTCAAGCCAATCTGAGGGATGGGCCGGTGCAGCGCATCAGAGATCACACCCAAGGCATTGAGGTTCGAGGTCTTGCCCTGATCGGTCGCCATACCGGTCGTGGTGTAGCGCTTAATATGCTCGATCGACTGAAAGCCTTCGCGCACCGCCAGTTTCAAGTCCTTAGTGGTGACGTCATTTTGCCAGTCGATAAAGGCCTTGGCCCCGTTGCCGCGATTGTGCGGCAAGGCCCCTACCACGCCCTTGGGGGCGCCCTCGACCGCTTCGACGCTAAAGGTCTGCGTCACGACATGACGGGCGGCATCGGCCCCGGCGGCAAAGCCATCGGCCAAGGCCTGAGCCAGTCCGAACTTGCCCCGGCAAGCGCCCGCCGACCGTTCAGCCTCTGCAGATTGACCCGGCAGGTAGGTTTCCAAGGTCTCATCCCAAACCACCTTGCCCCGCGATTGCGAGAACAGGTGCACACTGGGCGTAAAGCCGCCGGACATCAACACGGCGTCGCAGGTCAAGGTCTGGGTCTGCCCAACCTGACCAGCTGCAACAATGGGGGCAATATAGGCACCCTTGACGCGCAGTTCTCCGAGGGTGCCGGTGATGGCAAAGCCTTCCCTGACCGTCAGGCCGGCGGCCTTAGCCGCTTCAACCAGAGGACCAATGGGATGGGGCCGCGCATCGACAATGGCTGCGATCTCGACGCCAGCCCTGTGCATATCCAAAGCGGCGCGATAGGCCTCATCATGGCCGGTGGCGACAACCACCCGCTTGCCAGGTTTGACACCATAGCGGTTCAGATAGATGCGGGCCGCATCGGCCAAGAGCACGCCTGGACGGTCATTGTCTGGGAAGACCAAGGGACGCTCAATGGCTCCGGTGGCCAGCACAACCTCTCTGGCACGCACCTGCCAAAGACGCTCACGCGGAGCACCGGCTGCCGGATGGGCCTGATGCTCACTGAGGCCTTCGGTGATGCCGATCATATTGTGCGCGAAATAGCCGAACGCGTTGGCGCGGCAGATCATCGTGACCTTGGGATTGGCGGCCAAGGTCGCAAGCGTCTCATCGAGCCAAACCTGCGCGGGCTTGCCGTCGATCAAGGCGTCGGTCGCGGCCAAGAGCGTGCCACCAAACTGGGCTTGCTCATCGACCAGCATAACCCGGCCACCGCTTTTCGAAGCGGCAAGGGCTGCGGCCAGACCGGCAGGACCAGCCCCAATGACCAGCACTTCGCAGTGGGCGAAACGGTTCAGATAGCGGTCAGGGTCAGCCTCGGTCGGGGCGCTGCCTAGCCCTGCAGCGGCGCGGATGGCAGGCTCATAGAGATGGTTCCACGCTTTGCGCGGCCACATGAAGGTCTTGTAGTAAAACCCCGCAGGAATAAAGGGCGACAAGAGGCTGGTCACCGCGCCCATATCAAAGTTCAGGCTCGGCCAGCGGTTTTGGCTCTGGGCCACGAGGCCGTCATAGAGCTCAACCTGGGTGGCGCGCAGATTGGGCGTAAAACGGGCCTTGTCGCGGCGCACCGAGACCAGCGCATTGGGCTCTTCGGAGCCTGCGCCCAAAACGCCGCGTGGACGGTGATATTTGAACGAGCGACCCATAAGGTGAACGCCATTGGCCAGCAGTGCCGAAGCCAGAGTGTCGCCCTCTACCCCCTGAAAGATGCGGCCATCAAAGGTAAAGCTCAGGCTCTTGCGGCGATCGATCTGACCGCCAAATTCTGTGCGAAACGGCGCGCTCATGTGGCAGATCCCTTCAGGTCGGGACGCGCTTCGCCGGTCTTGTAGGTCACAACAAACTGGTCCGTGGTGGTGTCGCGCAGGGCATTGAAGAACCGCGCGCAGCCGTGAAGGTGACGCCAGCGCTCGGCATGCAGGCCCTTGGGATTGGCGCGCATATAGAGATATTCGGTCCATTCTTCAGCGTTCAGGGCCTCGGGCTGGGCGGGGCGGGCAATATGGGCTTCGCCGCCGTGGACAAATTCCAACTCTGGGCGAGGGCCGCAATGGGGACATCTAATTAAAAGCATCTTGGCCTCAGTGGGCTACGGCGGCAGCGGCGGCTTCGTCGATCAGATGACCGTCCCGGAAGCGTTCGATGGTGAAGGGGGCATTGATCGGGTGCGGCTCATCCTTGGCGATGGTCCATGCCAGGGTATGGGCCGCGCCGGGCGTGGCCTTAAAGCCGCCGGTCCCCCAGCCGCAATTGACATAGAGCCCCGGCACCGGGGTCTTGGCGACGATGGGCGAGCGGTCCGGCGTCACATCGACAATGCCGCCCCAGTTGCGCAGCATCCTCATCCGGCGGAAGGCCGGAAATAGCTCGCAAATGGCCTCCAGCGTGTGCTGCGAAATGTGCAGGCCCCCACGCTGGGTATAGGAGGTATAGATGTCGGTCCCTGCCCCAATGACCAACTCGCCCTTGTCGGACTGGCTGATATAGGCGTGGATGGTGTTGCTCATGACCACGCA
>JBBARR010000011.1:72048-90501 GCA_040399645.1 Caulobacteraceae bacterium
TGGGCCAGCATCATGACCCCGCGCTGCGAGAACATGACATTGTAGTTCAGCTCTTGCGACAGGCCTTCCCACAGCTTGACCGAATGGTCGTAAAGACCCGCGCTCTCATCAAACAGATAGTTGGACCGGATGATGGTGGTGTTACGGCCGGTATTGCCGCCGCCTAGCCAGCCCTTTTCGAGCACGGCAATGTTGCGCATGCCGTGCTGCTTGGCCATGTAATAGGCCGCGCCGAGGCCATGGCCACCGCCGCCAATAATGACCGCATCATAGGCCGCTTTGGGCTCAGGCGAGCGCCACTGGGGCTTCCACCCGGCCTGGCCATTCAGGCCTTGCTTGAAGAGCTCGAAGGCTGAAAACTTCTGCATGAACTTTGCCCATCAATTTAAGCACCAACCATGGGCTCTAGCCCTTGAAAGGGCCATCATACAGGCGGCGACGCACTTGAATAATAACGACATGGCTGTCGCTTTTAATCAAGCAAACAGGCAAGGCGTCGCCATGCCGCAGGATGTCGGCTTTCTTATTTCCCCGCGTCGCTTATAGAAAAGTGATTATCTCAAGCGCTGGGCTAAGGTCTCGCATTGAGTTTCCAGTATCCAAAGGCGCGAATCCATGTCTGAGGCCAACAAACAAGCCTCCCTCGCCCAGTTGGTCGCCCGCCGTAAGGCTGGCCACAGTCTGGAAGCCGATCTCTATACGCGTCCCGATATTTTTCAGACCGATCTGGATCTGATCTTCGCCCGTCACTGGATCTATGTCGGCGTTGAGCCTGATGTGCCAGAACCCGGCGATGTGTTCGTCGTCGATATAGGCCAGACCTCGGTCCTGATCGTGCGCGATGACGACATGCAGATCCGCGCCTTCCACAATGTCTGCCGTCACCGCGGCGCGCGTCTTGTCGACGGCCCCCATGAGCAGGTCGGCAATCTGGTTTGCCGCTATCACGCTTGGACCTATTCGCTTGAAGGCGATCTGGTCTTTGCCGACCATATGGGTGAGGATTTCGACAAGAGCTGCCGCGGCTTAAAGCCGGTTCACCTGCGCTCAGTCGCGGGCCTGTTGTTCATCTGCCTCGCCGATGAGGCCCCGACCGATATTGAAGACATGGCCGCCGCCATGACGCCTTATCTGGTGCAGCATGACATTCCCAATACCAAGATCGCCCATTCCGTTGACCTGATCGAGCATGGCAACTGGAAGGTAACGATGGAAAATAACCGCGAGTGCTATCACTGCGGGGCCAACCATCCTGAGCTGACCATCCCGCTTTTCGCCTACGGTTTTGGCTTCTCGCCCAAGACCTTGGACGAGGAGGCGTTAGAACAGGCCAAGCGTTATGAAGACCTGGTCAAGGATGCCCATAACCGATGGGAAGCCTCCGGTCTGCCATCACGCGAGATCGATCATCTGGCTGACCGGGTCACGGGCTTTCGCACCGAGCGTCTGCCCATCGACCAGTCCGGTCAGAGCCAGACCATGGACACCAAGGTCGCCTGCAAAAAGCTACTCGGCAATATCACTGACCCGGCTTTAGGCGGCCTATCCTTCTGGACCCAGCCCAATAGCTGGCATCATTTCATGAGCGACCATATTGTCACCTTCTCGGTGATCCCGGTCAGCCCAACCGAGACCCTGCTGCGCACACGCTGGCTGGTCCATAAGGATGCGGTCGAGGGCGTCGATTATGACAAGACCACCCTGACTGAGGTCTGGGTCGCAACCAACAAGCAAGACGCCCATCTGGTTGAGGTCACTCAATCGGGACTGGTCAGCCCCGCCTACGAGCCCGGACCCTACTCGCCCTATACCGAAGGCTTGGTCGAAAAGTTCTGTCAGTGGTACATGGGCCGCCTATCGGCCCATCTTGAGACTGTTGCATGACCCTGACGACGAGCGCGCCTGCGCCGCTTTGGAACCCTGACGAGGACGAGACGCTGGTCTGCTGCGCCGTGCGGTCCGAGACCCACGACGTCAAGACCTTCATCTTCCAAGCCGCAGAGCCGCGCCGCTTTGCCTATCAGCCCGGTCAGTTCATGACCTTCTCACTGATCATCGGCGGCGAAGAGATCAATCGCTGCTACACCCTATCCTCAAGCCCTACGCGGCCGGATCGGGTGTCGATCACGGTCAAGCGCATTGGCGAGGGGCCTGTCTCGTCTTGGCTACACGAGAACCTCGCCCCGGGTGCCTCGATCAAGGCCTTGGGGCCGATGGGTGACTTTTTCTGTTCGGCCAAGAGCGGCGGCAAATATCTTTTCCTGTCGGCGGGCAGCGGCATCACCCCCCTGATGTCCATGACCCGCAGCCATCACGATCTGGGAAGCGGTGCCGACATCGCCTTTGTCCACAGCGCTCGCTCGCCCGCCGACCTGATCTTTCGCGATGAGTTGGATTTGATGGCCAAGACGGCGCCGGGCTTGACGGTCACGGCCATCTGCGAGGCTGATAGCGACGACGAAGTTTGGACCGGTCCTCGCGGCCGCATCGATCTGGCCAAGCTCGAAGCCATCGTTTCCGATTTTCGCGAGCGCGAGGTCTATATCTGCGGCCCGGCCCCCTATATGGCGGCGGTGAAATCCATGCTGGAGGCCAGTGGCTATGACATGGCCCGCTATCACTCCGAAAGTTTCGACTTTGCCGAACTGAGCGGCGATCAGGCTGAGCCAGAGGCCGCCGCGTCCAGCCAAGGCTTCAAGGTCGAGTTCAAACTGTCGCGCCGGACCATCGATGTCGCGCCCGACCGCTTCATCCTCTCCGCCGCCAAGGCCGAAGGCATGCGCCTGCCGTCGTCCTGCACCAAGGGCATGTGCGGCACCTGCAAGTGCAAGCTGGTCTCTGGGACGGTCGAGATGACCCCCGCGGGCGGTATTCGCCAACGCGAGATCGATCAGGGCATGATCCTGATCTGCTGCTCCAAACCGACCAGCGATCTGGTTTTGGAACGTTAGGGCCCGCTACCCCCAACCGCGTCATTGCGAGCAAAGCGAAGCAACCCAGGGGACTGACACGAACCGGAATTGATGATCCCCTGGGTTGCTTCGGCGCTTCACGCCTCGCAATGACGCGAAAATAGGGTTCCACTCATTTGACACTGCGCAAGAAACGCCCCTAATCCTGCGTCGCGCAGCCTGCATGGACCTCACAGGCCAGCTTCACCAGACCCAGCGCCGCAGCCGCCCCCGTCCCGGCCCCTTGTGATAGGCCAAGATCTAACAGAGGGACCTTACCGATTTTCTCGAGCAACAGACGATGGCCAGGTTCGGCGCTGACATGGCCAGCCATACAATGGTCGAGGGCCGTCGGGTCCATGGCGTGCAAAACCGCTGCCGCGGCACCAACGCCATAGCCGTCAAGCAAAACGGGTACCTTTTGCACCCTCGCCGCAAGGATTGCCCCAGCAACCGCTGCGATTTCCCGGCCTCCGACCTGACGCAAGATCTCGAGCGGGCTATCCGCCCCCTCGGCCTTAGCGCGGGCAACTATCGCCGCGACGGTCTGAACCTTCAGGGCCAAGGCGGCATCATCAATGCCCCCGCCCCGACCTGTCCAGTCTTGCGCGTCGCCGCCATAGAGCGCGTGGGCTATGGCCGCAGCGGCGGTGCTATTGCCCGCCCCAACCTCGCCCAGGATCAACAGGTCTGGCTGTTTGGCCAGAGCCTCCATGCCAAAGGCCATGGTCGCAGCACATTCTCGCGCGCTCATTGCCGCCTTTTGTACCGTATCAGCGACAGGTCGGTCGACGGCCAGATCAAAGACCTCTAGGCCCGCGCCATGGAACGACGCCATCTGGCTGATGGGGGCGCCGCCAGCAGCGATCATTTCAAGCGATTGGCGGTTAAAGGACGGACGAAAGGCCGAAACACCGCGTGCTGCCACGCCGTGGGCTCCGGCATAGAGCGCGATGACGGGCCGCATGACGGTGGGCGGGGTCACACCGCGCCATGCCGCAAGCCAGTCGATAATCTCTTCCAAACGGCCAAGGCTACCGACCGGTTTGACCAGACGCCCCTCTCGCTCAGCCGCTCGGTCGCGAGCGTCAAGGTTGGGGCCGGGCAGGTCGGCCATCAGGGCGGCGATGTCATCAAAAGGGCTGGTGCTCATTGCTTGCCCATAGCCTCCCGCCGTCGCCCTGCCTAGAGGGCACTGTTGCGAGGCACGTAGAGACCGCCTTGATCTGGCTTTGGGGCATGCCTACAAAGGATGATGTCCAGCGATGTTCTCAAACTCGACGCCGAAGCGCTCAATGCGTTTCTCAAGCGCGCCTTTCCCCTGACCACCGACGCGGCCATTGCCGAGGTTATTGAAGTTGAGCCCGGTCGGGCGCGGTTGGTCCTGCCCTATAATGAGCGCACCTTGCGGCCCGGCGGCGTCATCTCTGGCCCGACCATGATGAGTGTAGCCGACACGGCCGTCTATGCCATGGTCTTGGCCCATATAGGCGAGCAGCCGATGGCCGTCACCACATCTCTGACCATGCACTTTTTGCGCCCCGCCAAGCCCGGCCCGTTGACGGCGGATGTGCGCTTGCTCAAGCTCGGACGCCGGATCGCCACCGCCGAGGTGCACCTTCACACCGAAGGGCCAGACAAGCCCTGCGCCAGCGCCATGGTCGCCTACGCCCTGCCCAACTGATCGGTTACGGCTTGATCGACGAGGCCAAATGGGCAAGATCAGATCTATGAACAAGCCGCCTCGCCCCATCACCACGCCCTGCATCAAGGTCTGCATCGTCGATGGCAGCAGTGGCCTTTGTCTCGGCTGCTTTCGCACCCTCTCCGAAATCGGAGGCTGGGGTCGATTAGAGGAAGAGGCTCGGACCGCGATCATGGCCGACCTTCCAGCCCGCAAGTCCAAGATCAGCCCAGAAAAGCTCGGCCTCGCCTAAGCCGGTCTGCTCCGCCAGGCCGGCGCAGCTTTGGCAGACCCTCCCAATCCTTCGACAGGCTCAGGATGAGGATGACTGGAAGTGCGCGGACCGCACGGCCTTGCTCAGACTGAGCCTGAAGAAGCACGAGGAAGACCATCAACCGCCTCCAACGCTTCCAAGATCACCTCAATACCGGCCCCAGCCTTAGACCCCTCAACCGTCAAGGTGCGCCGCCAGGTTCGCGCGCCCTTGCAGCCATGGAACAGGCCGAGCATGTGGCGGGTCATGTGGGCCAGCGGCACGCCGGTCTCTAATTGCGCGGAAACATAGGGCAGATAGGCCCGCACACCATCGGCCGCGTCCAGATCAGCGACCTCCTCGCCAAAAATGCGCCGATCAACTTGACCGAGCTGTCCAGCGTCATGATAGGCCGCGCGGCCCATCATCACTCCGTCGACATGATCCAGATGACCAAGGGCCTCATCGAGCGTAGCAATGCCGCCATTGATGATGATGGTCAGGTCTGGCCGCTCGGCCTTCAGGCGCCAGACCAACGGATAGTCGAGCGGCGGTATATCGCGGTTTTCTTTCGGCGACAGGCCCTTGAGCCACGCCTTGCGCGCATGGACGATGAAGGTCTTGACCCCAACTGCCGCGCAGCCCTCAACCATGGCAAACAGGGCCTCAGTAGGCTCTTGCTCATCGACACCGATGCGGCACTTGACCGTCACCGGCACATTCACAGCCTCAGCCATAGCCGCCGTACACTCGGCCACCAACTGCGGCTCGCGCATCAGACAGGCTCCGAACCGGCCGCTCTGGACCCGGTCCGAAGGACAGCCGACATTCAGATTGATCTCGTCATAGCCCCACTCCGCCCCAATCTTGGCCGACGCCGCCAAGTCCGCAGGGTCCGAGCCGCCAAGCTGCAGGGCGACCGGATGCTCGAGCGCATCATAGCCCAGCAACCGCTCCAGATCCCCGTGAAGCACCGCGCCCGTCGTCACCATCTCGCTATAGAGCAGCATGCGCCGCGACAAGGTCCGGTGGAGCGCCCGGCAATGCCGGTCTGTCCAGTCCATCATGGGGGCTACACTAAAGGCGTGGGCTTGATTTTTAATCATTTTCCAGAGCCATCAAAGACCAACACAAACATTATGACACAACAGGCGATCCTCTTCAGGTCTGGTTTTACGCCCAATTTAGGGCCTGCCATAACCGAGCGATTGGCTCAGACCAATGCCCCATTGCGTTTCTATGGTTGAGGCAATTTTCGCGAAACTTGCCTCATGGCGAGCATAAATCTTCAACTCGACCAGTGCTTCTGAAACAGCGGTCGCAACCCGATCGACGATTTGCGCCACCTGCTGCAAGGTAAGTCCGCAACGAAGGGTGCCAAGCCTTGTCAATTGGCGGATATCTGGCCACCTCGTGGTGCCGTCCAGGGTCAATGCCATACTGTCCTCAGGCAAATAGGCGGTCGTTGTGACGATGTCATAGACATCGGCGAGGCGCGGCAAACCTGTGACATCATCATATATCAAAGCAAAGTTTTTGAGATGAGCATCGCCATTGCGAACGGCTACATTGAGAACAAACAGGATGAACAGCTTTTCCAATTCGGCCCGCTGGCCCTCACCAGGTGTAAAATCCTTAAGGCGCTTGAAAATCCCGCTCTCATAGCTACCGTCATATTTCCGATCGGCCCCTTTTGCGTTCAGGACACAAAAGTCCTCAATGCCGAGATAACTGCCGTCGCTACGAAGATCGAAACGATCTATGACCAACGCTGAACCATCCTCAGATAACCGTCGACGCGGTACGCTAAGGCCAGCCCTCTCTGCCGCCAGAAGGCAGAAATATTCATTTGCGGCCAAATGCGGATATTCAGCAGGATCCCAAAACTTCACAATATGGGTGGCCCCCTGAATGGGGAACGACCGACGCCCTTTGAGAATGTCAGCCGCCCCCTCATCGCGTATCAAAACCTTTGGCTGGACGCCAGAAATGCCCGAATAGGTCGCAAAACGATCCATCATGGCGTCGAATAATTGCCCGCCCCGCCAATGTTTTAAGACGTCATCGACCGACTGGAACGGTACCTGGGCATCCTGTTCAGCGCCTGGGGCCGTATAGCGCAACCGACCGATTTGGGAGCGACCGACGACGGACAAAAGATCAAGCCCGTCGAACGTCCCGGTTGCTTTGGCAAAGGCGAGGCGCAGTTTTTCTCTCAGATAACCTTCAGGCAGATTCATCTCGAAGATCGGATGTATGCCTAATGATTGATCCCAACTGGCCAGGCGGACAGGCATAGTCATAGACACGGCTCGCTCGGACGCCGCATCAGGGGCATAGGCGAAGGCCGATCCACTACCGCCGTGCCGGTCAAGCAACCCGGCACTGAGATTGTCGCTCCAAACCCGGATCATTGCCCGTTCTCTCGCTGTAGATCCTCTAAGGTTGGCCGCCCTAAATTTGCCTCTGTCATTTTGAGGTCAAGTTTTAACACATTCAAAATGGCCATAATTTTATTGAAGCCCAATTCTCGTTGGACACCGGTTTCAAGGGCCGTAATGGTCGCGCGGCCAACGCACGCGCGAAGGGCTAACTGCGATTGAGTCAACCGGGCAAGCTTTCGTCTTACTGCAATTGACTTTCCAAGGGCTTCCAGGTCCATTACAAATATCCAATGTGTTAGGCATTTAATGCTTTAACGATAATATGCCTAATATACAAGTCATTGGCGCAATGTTCAAAGCCAAATTGGTCGATAGTTCTGGCCTAGCCGGTGAAGTCTTCCAGAAGGTGGGCTGCCGCCGATGATCTTCGGGCTTTTGAGCCTGTTCGTCCCTTTCCTGCGCGAGTTTAAGGAGATGCGGTTTCAGACCGACCGGCCCTATCACGTCGAAAGCAGCCGCTTTGCCAAGCGGTTCTGGAGCGACGCTACGCCGTTCAAAGTTGGCGTACGATTAACCGTCAATTCATTCAAAAATTAAAAGACTTGAGGGGCTGATCTCTTACGCTGGATAAGAACCAAAACTACCGCCAAAACCGCAAACCCGCCGCCTGTGATGAAGGTTGTGGGGGCGCCGTAGGACTGCCAGACCAGACCGGCCGTCAGGCTAGCTGCCAACATGGCTAGACCGGTCAGCAGATTGAACAGGCCAAAGGCGGAGCCGCGCAGGTCAGCGGGGGCATGGTCGGCGACAAGCTTGCTCAGCAACCCTTGGGTTAGGGCCATATGCACACCCCATAGGCCTATGCCGATGAAGGTGGCGACCAGACCATGGCCAAAGCTCAGGGCCACATCCGCCGCCACAAGGGCTGCCAAACCGGCGATCAACAGCCCCTCAGGCCTCATCCGATCCGACAGGGCTCCGGCCGGATAGGCCCCCACCGAATAGACAATGTTCATCGCCACTAGCACCAGCGGCGTCAGCAGCAGGGGCAGACCGTCAGCATGGGCCTTGAGCACCAAGAACCCTTCACTGAACCTTGCGAGCGTAAAGACCACACCCAGCAGGGCCACGCCCCAATAGGCCGAGCTGAACCGTCCAATATCAGCCAAGCGAATGGGCGGGGCCTTGGCCACCCGTTCCGCCTGATCAGTCGGTGCCGTTCCGCGATCCTCAACGCCGAAGAGAACGCAAGCCACAGCCAGAGCGCCGGGTATCACCGCAACCCAAAAGACTGCCCTCATATTGCCGGCAAACAGGGCCATCAAGCCCAGCGCCAAGAGCGGCCCAGTAAAGGCCCCCGCTGTGTCCATAGCCTGGCGGAGGCCAAAGGCACGGCCGCGAACCTCGGGCGGGGTCACATCGGTGATCAGGGCATCGCGCGGCGCGCCTCTCATGCCTTTGCCGATCCGATCCGCAAAGCGTGCGCCAAGGATCAGCCCTGATCCACTGGCCAAAGCAAAGAGCGGCTTGGTCAAGGCGCTGAGGCCATATCCAAATAGGATCAGAGGCTTACGAAGACCAATTCGATCAGAAACATAACCCGAAAAGACCTTGGTAATGGCCGCTGTCGACTCTGCCACCCCATCAATCAGGCCAACCATGGCCACGCTCAAGCCCAAGGTCGTGGTCATAAAAACCGGCAAGAGCCCATGAACAATCTCGGACGAGACATCCATAAAAAAGCTGACCATCCCCAGCGCGATGACGGTGCGGGGGATGCGGGCGGCTAAGGACGCCGTTGGTTTGTAAAGGTCAGTCATGCCCTACCATGCATCAATGAACCGCTTACGGCCATAGTCCCTATCGCCGCGCGGCGGCACCGACTTGACGCCTCGGATGACCCAGCGGCGGGTTTCCATCGGATCGATGACGGCGTCGATCTCGAGGTGCGCGGCCATATTGACGGCCTTGCCGATGGCGTAGGAGCGGTCGACGCGCTTGCGGAACTCGGCCTCGCGCGCTTCAGGGTCGTCGATGGCCTCAAGCTCTTTCTTGAAACCGAGGCGAACGGCGCCCTCTAGGCCCATGCCGCCAAACTCGCCGGTGGGCCAACTGATATTGAACACAGGAGCATGGAAGCTGCCCCCCGTCATGGACTGAGCGCCGAGCCCATAGCCCTTGCGCAGGACCACCGCGAAGAACGGCACGCTGAGGCTCGCGGCAGTGACGAACATACGGCTGACATGGCGTACCTGAGCGGTCTTTTCGACATCGGGGCCGACCATAAAGCCAGGCGTATCGCAGAGCGACAGGATCGGCAGGCCATAGGCTTCGCAAAGCTGCATGAACCGCGCGGCCTTGTCGGCGGCATCGGCATCGATAGCCCCGCCCAGATGGTGCGGATTATTGGCCATCAGACCAAAGGCGCGGCCCTCAATGCGGATCAGACAGGTGACCATGCCCAGACCAAACCCGGCCCGAAGCTCTAGGACTGAGCCCGTATCGGCCAAGGTCTCGATGACCTTGCGCACCTGGTAGGCCCGCAGGCGATTTTCCGGGATGGCCTGACGCAAAAGGCGCTGGTCGGCGCAGGTCCAGTCAGGCAAGGCCCCTTGGAAATAGGACAGATAGCGCTTGGCCACATCCACCGCCTCGGCCTCGTCGGCGACGGCAATATCAACGACGCCGTTCTTGGTCTGAACATCGATGGGGCCGATATCTTCAGGCCGATAGACGCCCAGACCACCGCCCTCGATCATGGCCGGGCCACCCATGCCGATATTGGAGTCCTGCGTCGCGATGATCACATCAGTGCAGCCAAGCAGCGCTGCGTTCCCGGCAAAACAGCGCCCCGAGACAATGCCCACCAGAGGGGCCTGACCGCTAAGCTTGGCCATAGACAGAAAGCTGGGCACATCCAGACCCGCCACCCCGATGGAATCGACGTCCCCCGGACGCCCGCCGCCGCCCTCTGCGAACAGGACCGTGGGGATTTTCCATTCCTCGATAATGCCCAAAAGTCGGTCGGTCTTCTTGTGGTTCATATGGCCTTGGGTGCCCGCCAGTACGGTGAAGTCATAGGCGAGGACCGCTGTGCGGGCCTTGTCTTCGCTAAAGTGCGCCCCGTTGACCGAGCCAATGCCAGTGATCATGCCGTCAGCGGGCGTGTTGCGGACCAGATCATCAAGCGAGCGACGTCGGCGCTGGGCCGCGACGGCCAGGGCGCCATATTCGATGAAGCTGCCCTCGTCGCAGAGATCGGCGATATTCTCTCGAACCATGCGCTGATTGCGGCCATGACGGCGCGCCACGGCCTCGGGACGGTTCTCATCCAAGCCGTAGGAATGGCCTTCAATGACGGTGGCAAGGTCGGGTCGGATATGGTCCAGATCGACCACCGTCTCGGTCTCTGAGACCGCTGCGCCAACCTCTGCCGGTTCGATGAACATCAGGGCGTCGGCTTCGAACACCGTATCACCCGCCGCTGGGCCGATGGCGCGGACATAGCCACTGCGGTCAGCCAGGATGACATGCTCCATCTTCATGGATTCCAGCACCGCGACCTGCTGGCCCTCACGGACCAGATCGCCGATGGCCACATCCGTGCCGACCAGCTTGCCCGACATGGGCGCGCTTAGGGGCAGACTGCCCTCTGGACCCGCTGAGAGACCGGCGCTGGCGCTGCTCGCCGCAGCCGCATTAGCCGCGAAATACTGCGCAGCTGGCGCGCTCGATTGATCGGCCAATAGGCTTGATGCATGATCTTCGATAAATCGTGTATAAATCTGATTGGATTGAAGTTCTGGCCTTTTAAGTAAGGTTTGAAGGAAGCCGATATTGCTTGCCACGCCCTCAAGTCGGAACTGGGCCAGCGCGCGCGATGCTGCCGCAATGGCGCGGTCAAAATGCGGGCTAGAGCTGGAGACAATGACCTTGGCCAACAGGCTGTCAAAGTGGGGGCTGGGCCTGAAACCGGCATAGCCGAAACTGTCCACCCGCACCCCCGGACCGCTGGGTGGCTCAAACAGACTCAAGGTGCCGCTCGACGGGCGAGCATGGCCCTGAGCGTCCATAGTCTCCATATTGACCCGAAGCTGGATGGCAGAGCCGCGCGGCGCGGGCACGCTGTCGGGCGTCAGGCCCAGATCGGCGAGGCTCTGCCCTCCGGCGACACCCAGTTGCAGAGCGACCAGATCAAGGCCGGTGACGGCCTCGGTCACCGTATGCTCGACCTGCAGGCGTGGATTGGCCTCGATGAAGGCGAAGGCATTAGGGCCATCTGGATCAGCCTCAGCATCCACCAGAAACTCGAACGTGCCCAGACTACGATAGTCGCAGGCCTTGGCCATGCTGAGGGCCGCATCGACCAGACGTTGGCGCAGAGCGGGCGTCAGGCTCGGGCTCGGCGCGACCTCGATCAGCTTTTGATGCTGACGCTGCAGCGTACATTCGCGTTCGCCCAGGGCCAGAACCACGTCACCGTCGCCAATGATCTGGATCTCGACATGGCGAGCCCGGCGGATCAGGCGTTCGACATAGAGCCCGCCATCGCCAAAGGCCGCCTTAGCCTCGGAAGCGCAGCGCTCATAGGCCGCTTCGATCTGATCGGCCTCGGTAACAACCCGCATGCCACGGCCACCGCCGCCTGCCAGGGCCTTGATCATCATGGCCCCGCCAGAGCCCTGAGCGGCAAAAAAGGCCTTGGCCTCGTCCAGCGACACAGCCCGATTGATCCCGGCTAGCAGCGGAACGCCCAGCCGCGCCGCCAGATCGCGCGCCGCCCCCTTATCGCCAAACAGGGCCAACATTTCAGGACTTGGTCCGACAAAGACCAGACCCGCCTCGGCGCAGGCGGCGGCGAAGTTGGCATTTTCGCTCAAGAACCCATAGCCGGGATGGATGCCATCACAGCCCTGAGCCTTGGCCACAGCAATGATCGCCGCCCCGTCCAGATAGGCCCCTGCCCCCACGCCCTTGAGCGGCACGGCGACGTCGGCCTGCTTGATGTGCAAGCAGGTCGCATCATCCTGGGAAAAGACCGCGACGGTGGCCATGCCAAGGTCAGCGGCGGCCCTAAGGACGCGGATGGCGATCTCACCGCGATTGGCGACGAGCAGGCGGGTGAGCGGGCGCATTGGAGCGGTGATCTGGGTCATGATCGGATCAGACCTCTAGGATCGCGCCCTGTCTAGACCTTTCCCTAGGTCAAGCCTGAAGGAACGCGGCTAGAGAGCGCGACTGAACGTGTCCCGAAGGATCTGCTCAAGCCAGGTCTGATCAACCTCATCAAAGGCGGCGGGCTGATCGGAATCGACATCAAAGACGGCAATCAATTGGCCGTCAGCATCAAAGACCGGCACGACGATCTCACTCTGAGACCGGCCATCACAGGCAATGTGACCGTCAAAGGCGTGCACATCCTTGACCAGCTGGGTCTTGCCCGTCAGTGCCGCCGCCCCGCAGACGCCCCGGCCAAAGGTAATGCGAAGGCAGCCCAAGGTGCCCTGATAGGGCCCAACGACCAACTCATCGGGCTTGGCCGGATCAACGCAATAGAACCCAGTCCAGAAATAGGGCTCGAAACTGTTGGCCAGCATCGAGGCCACAGTCGCCATCCGCGCCGTGAGATTGGCCTCGCCTTCTAGAACCGCAGCAATCTCTTGCGCGACCTCGCCATAGCGAGCAGCGCGATCGGCGGATAAAACCTTGTCGTTAAAGGCTTCTGCCATGGCCTAGCCCAACCGTCCTGAGGTCTGGAGCAAGGTCCATCCCCCGATGGCGGCAAAGAGGCCTGCCGCAGCCATGCGCACAACTGCCATGGGGGCAACCTTGGTGGCCGCCTCACCCAAATAGACTGCCGGAACAATAGCCAACATCATACCGGTCGTGGTGCCGGCCGCGACCCAGAATATGTCGTGATATTTGGCGGCCAAGGCGACCGTCGCGATTTGGGTCTTGTCGCCATTTTCGACGAGGAAGAAGGCAATGGCCGTCGTGGCGAAAATGCCAAATTTCGGAGGCTTGGCGTCCAACTCTTCGGCCTTGTCGGGCACCAAGATCCAAGCGCCCATAGCCAAGAAGAACGCACCGATGACATAGCCAAACCATTTGGCGGCCAAAATGCCAGAGACGAAATAGCCCAAGGTCGCCGCGAGCCCGTGATTGGCAAGGGTGGCGACCAGAATGCCCAAAATGATGGGAATGGGACGCTTGAACCGAGCGGCCAACAGGATCGCTAACAGCTGGGTCTTGTCCCCGATCTCGGCCAAGGCGACGACAAAGGTCGAGCTCCAAAAGGAATGGTCCATAGGCCAAGCTCCCAAGCTCGAGCGGCAAATCTGTCCAAGCGTCTCTTCAAGGACCGCATTGCCCCAGTTGAGGTGGGCATAGACTAGGCATTCTTTGGGTTCAAGGCGCATGAGACGCGCAAACCCGCCGCGTTGAGCGCGATTACCCAAAACCCGTGATCAAGGGGTATGCGAGCGATCCCAAAGCGCGATAGAATCTGCCCATCATAGGAGCCCGAAATGACCCGCTTGGCCATCATCACCACCGCCCTCGCCTCAACTCTGCTGAGCCTAAGCCTCGCCTCCAGCGCGGGCGCAGAAACGACCTACCTGACCGCCGCCCATATGGTGGACACGGTCGCAGGACGCGTGGTGGACAACCCGGCTGTGGTCATTGAGAACGGCAAGATCACAGCCGTTGGCACCAAGACCAGCCTCGCTGCGCCCAAGGGGGCCAAGCGGATTGATCTGGGTAGCAAGACGATCCTGCCGGGCCTGATCGATATGCATGTTCACATTACTTCGCGGGCCGACATGCACGGCTATCGTGCCTTGACGGTAACGCCGGTTACCGAAGCCATTAGCGGTGTGGCCAATGCCGCTAAAACCCTTCACGCGGGCTTCACCACCATACGCAATGTTGGCGCTAGCGGCTTTACGGATGTGGCTTTGGCCGACGCGATTGAGAGCGGCGAGGTTCCTGGCCCAAGGATCATCCCAAGCGGCCCGGCCATTGGAGCCACGGGCGGCCATTGCGACGATAACCTCCTGCCCAACACCTACAATATCGTTGGCGAGGCCGTTGCAGATGGACCCGTTGCCATCCGCGCCATGGTCCGCAAGGTCCATAAATATGGGGCCAAATCGATCAAGTTCTGTGCGACCGGCGGCGTCTTTTCAAAGGGCGACACGGTCGGCGGGCAGCAATATACGCTCGAAGAAATGACGGCTCTGGTATCAGAGGCGCACATGCTTGGCCTCAAGGTCGCCGCCCACGCCCACGGTGCCAGCGGCATCAAAGACGCGATCCGCGCAGGGGCAGACACGATCGAGCATGCCAGTCTTGCCGATGAAGAAGCCTTCGCTCTGGCCAAGGCCCACGCAGCAGCCTTTTCTATGGACATCTACAATGACGACTACATCCTCAGCCAGGGCGAGAAGGTCGGCATATTGCCAGAGTCCTTGGAAAAGGAACGGATGATCGGCCTTAAGCAGCGCCAAACCTTTCAGGCCGCCTTCAAGGCCGGTGTGACCATGGTGTTTGGTACAGATGCCGGCGTCTATCCTCACGGCGACAATGGCCGTCAATTTGCCAAGATGGTGGAATGGGGCATGACACCCATGCAGGCCCTCCAAGCGGCCACCATTGTTGCAGCCAAGACGCTGGGTGATCTTGGCACCGACATAGGCTCGATCTCTGCTGGGAAATCGGCCGATATCATCGCCGTGAACACGGACCCGACCATCAACATCAAGACGATGGAATCGGTATCCTTCGTGATGAAATCCGGAACTGTGTTTTAGGGACGCAATCTATATTTACGAAATTTAGTGAATCATAAATACCGTTATGGCTAATGTGGCAAAGGGTATAGACACTCACCGCCTGCCATCTTCCTATCTGAGTTAAAGCACCACTGAGTGGATAAATGAACGACCGTACCGTCCGCAATCTGGCTCAACTTGAGAGCAGCGCCTCATCCGCGCGCGTTCTCAATCTGCGCGCCGTCCAAATTCGGTCGGGCCAAACGGAAGAATATACGCGGTTTCCACTCTTTCAGAACGCCGCCCTTAACCGCGCCATTATCACAAAACACAGGCTGCGGGCCAACGAGATGGACGCCTTTCCCTATGCGCGCAACTCGGCGACCAAAATCATCCTGCCCATCGAGGTCAGCGACCTGCGCATGGGGGGGCAATATGCCTTTATCGGGCAGAACAATTTTAAGGAAATTCTCTGCAACACGTTGAACACCCGGGTCCAAGACCTGCGGTCCGACTTGGCTGTGTTGCAGTTGCTAGACGAGTCCCCATCCCTGGACCCGTTCCTCATTCGCGAACAGCTCGCGCAGCAAGGCATCAAACCCGCCCGCTGCTATTTCGAGATTTCGGACGCTGATACGGCGCGGATGTTCGCCTTCGCTCAGAAGGAAATTGAAGCCCTCGTGCGGATGTCGGTGGGTGAGGATGGCAATGTTGCCTATGCCGGAACCTTGGCCCGCAAACTTCTGTCCAACTCCGCAGACAGCGATCTAGACCCTCTACGTCTGACCATGCAGATGGATCGGATGCAGTTCCAAGAGGGTATGTTCTGCTGGAAGGCCTTCATCTATTACAAGTGGCAACTAGGAGACATGTTGCCCAAATTGCCCGACATCTTGAACCAGATTGAAAAGGTTCAACCCCGTGGCAATACGGATGACGAGACCCGGGTCTACCTGTCCAATGCCCGGGTCAATCTGCGCAAAAAAATCATCGTTGCGTCGCAAAGTGTGAAAAGCACGATCGCCGTCTACGACCAATCCTACAGTCGAATGATAAAAGACGGTAAACCCGCTGATTTCAGAGATTTCCTGATTGCGGCTCCAGAACTCTTTGCGCAGTTAGGCGAGCGGCTGGGCGCAGTTGATCACGTGATTAGTTTCTGGCGTTTCAAATTTCCCAACGGCCGTCCACCCATCATCACCCCGGATGAATTGACGGACGTTTTCATGGACTTTGAGCAGAGCCTGAACTTCCCCGACGCTCCGGTCGAAAGCAACATTGTCCTGAACAGCTAGGTCTATTCTAGGCCTTGAAGAACCCGTTCGCCGCAGGCTTGAAGGGCAGATATCCGCGCTCAACCATTCGGCGCATGGCCTCATAGCACTCGGACAGTTCTTCATAGGCGCTGCGCAGGTTCTTCAATTTCGTCACCTGGTCTGCATTCAGCGGTGCAGGCGATTGGGTATGATTTAGGGCTTCTGACACCCAAGCAGAACGGGCCAGGGCCGTTGCCGCTGCGAGCCGCTGGAACTTCTCGGCGTCTGCAAAACCAAGCGTGCGTGAGATAACCTCGCGATTGGCGGCAAAGACCGTATAGTCAATCTGTTCGAGCAGACCACGCAGACGCCGCTGGGCAGCGGGATCGGAGTCAATATCTGGCTCAAAATGATCGTTTCCCGACCGACGATAGCTCGATGACCTTGACGTAGACATGAAGTTCTTCCGCTCTCCCAGAGGCGATATCAGACAGATGAAATCTCTCACCTTGAGCCTAACAGAAAATTAATGAGTGCTAATAAACAAAAATACGGCTGGGCCTCAAAAGGGATTTATTGGCACTGCCGCAGTCAATAGAATAACTGGTAAAATGTTTATTTCATAAATTTCAAAAGAAGCAAGCTGACCAATTGCCACAGACTGCACAATCCCTTTTTGATCCTCTATTGGAGCCCGCCATGACCGCTCTACCCTATTGTGTCGCTCTATTTCTTCTATCTTTCAGCGGTATACTTGTCGGCGCAGACGCCTATGCCCAAACGGTCTATGTTCGAGCAGGAAAGCTTATCGACCCGGCAGCCGGAACAGTTGCAAGTGACCGATTGCTGCGCATCGAGGACGGTAGGATCGCAGTGGTCAGCCCCTACGCTCCGCCGCCCAAGGGATCTGTCGTGACCGACTGGTCCGGCTATACGGTCCTGCCGGGCCTGATCGACATGCACACCCATCTGGTCGACACCGAACAGTCGAGCAATGTCGCAGAACCCCTGTTGCACAGCGCTGCGGAGATTGCCCTGCTCGGTGCCAAACACGCCAAACAGACCCTCAATGCCGGCTTCACCAGCGTTCGTGATGTCGGCACCTTCCGCGCCTTTGGTGACGTGGCCTTACGCGATGCCATCGATGCAGGCTGGGTCGAGGGACCGCGCATGGTGGTAGCCGGGGCCTATCTAACCGTGCCCGGCGGCGGCGGTGAGGTCACAGGCCTAGCACCGGACGTGACTGTTCCTTCTGACATGCGCGTCGGCGTGGTCAGCGGGCCAGCCGAGATGACGGTCAAGGCCCGCTATCTGTTCCAGCACCGGGTCAATTTCCTAAAGCTGATCGCAACCGGGGCTGTGCTGGCCGCAGGCACCGAGCCTGGCGCGCCGGAACTGACCGAGGAGGAGGTTCGCGCCGCTGTCGATGAGGCCCGCCGTAACAACAGCTATGCCATTGCCCATGCTCATGGCGCCGAAGGGATCAAGACCGCGCTGCGCGCTGGCGTGCGCTCGATCGAACATGCCAGCCTGATTGATGACGAGGGCATTGCTCTGGCCAAGGCCAAGGGGGCTTGGCTGGTCATGGACATCTATAATGGCGACTATATCAACCAGATCGGTGCCCGCGATCACTGGCCCGAAGAGATCCTGCGCAAGAACCGCGATACCACGGACCTGCAGCGCGAGGGCTTTTCCAAGGCTGTCAAGGCGGGGGTCAAGATCGCCTATGGCACGGATGCGGGGGTCTATCCCCACGGCGATAATGGCAAGCAGTTTGCCTATATGATCCGCTATGGCATGAGCCCGATGCAGGCCATCCAGTCTGCAACCACCGTCGCCGCCGACCTGATGCAGCGCTCCGCCGATGTTGGGTCGGTCACGCCCGGGCACTATGGCGACCTCATTGCGCTCAAGGGTGACCCGATCAAGGACATCACCCTGCTCGAACGGGTTGATCACGTCATGAAGGGCGGGGTGGTGGTGCGCTAGGGGGACGCTTGTTTTCTTAAACAAGACCCTCTACCGCGACTGCGCCGGTACTTCCCAAGAGGGGGAAGATCAAAGGACGGCAAATCTCTCCCCCTCTGGGGGAAGTGGCTTGGAGGGACGAAGGGGGTCTTGTCTTGTCTTGTCTTGTCTTGTCTTGTCTT
>JBBARR010000012.1:0-88845 GCA_040399645.1 Caulobacteraceae bacterium
GGGGACCACCTCACTTTTCCTCATTCGCTTCGGGACCTAGGCTTATCTTGGCTAAGCTTATGATCTCGTTGAGGACGAACTGCTGCACATGTTTGCGGTCGCCGACACCATTTTCCAGATAACAGTCTACAGGCTTAATGCCCCCCGGGTTAGAAACTCGCGCAGCAGGTAAGAATCCAAACTGGGGATACTGTCGAGCAGATTTAAAATCACGATGTCGCCGCCAAGATTGACGACTTTTCCTCTAGGACTTCGCAAAGACGATCTTCGAAATCCCGTTGACCGACGAACAGATATTGGGCGCCCAGCTTCAATTCCATCGTGTCGAGTGGCAAAAGGGTCTTGGTCGCGACGCTGCGCCCATCCATAAACCGATTGCGCTCGCTTTCCCGGAGGCGATGTTTCAGAAGGATGGAGCGGTTCAGAAGATTATTTGAAAACAATGGCTTAGTGCTATGGTCGGCGTTAAGCCGATAGAGCTTGTAGATCTTGTTGGGATTAAGAAGCGAGATGACGAGATGACATTATCCAGCGACGCCAAGCTGCGGATTTGATCATCCGCCATAATGTCCTCGTCCGTTCTGAATTGCGAGACAGGCGTCTTGATGGGGCCCGCAGTACGTCACAACGAGATACGTACGATTATTATAAATCAAATGGGTTTTACGCATGCTTTTTGGACTCATCGGGTGTTCAGCTTCGAACAAGAAAAAGGCCACCGCTCGGAGAGGAGCGACGGCCCGTTATTCAAACGCTGAGGCTTGGTTTAGAACGAAGCCTTCAGGGTTGCGGCAAAGCGGCTGTCATAGATGCTACCAATATCGTGCTCGCTGGTATCCCAGTAGCGGACATCCAGGCTCAGATGCGGCATCACAGCAATTGAGGCACCGAGGTTCCAGGTGTTGTAATCCTTGCTGACGTCGAGGGCTTGGTGGCCATAGGCACCGGTCACTGACACCGTATCATTGATCGCATAGGCACCGTTCAGCTCGACATAGGTTGCCTTTTTATCCGCGCCGTAGAAGTCGGGCGAATAGTAGTAGGCGGCGCCGACGGTGGCCTTGCCGATCGCACGGCTGGCAGCGGCCTTGACTTCACCATAGCCATACTTAGCGCCGTTAGGCGTGTTCATGTAGTTGTAATAGATGATCCCCAAGTCGAGATTAAACCCAGCAATTTCGGGCTTCACGCCAGCATAGGTGTCATATTCCATTTTGGTGCTATCGCCAAAATCCACGTTGGAAAGCCAAACGCCAGCATAGGTCTGGCCGGCCGTAACATCGACACCGCCGAAAATTTCAGGGTTGCCATTAGTCTGCGATACGCCGCGAAACACATAGTCCGATGCAACGCCGACATTGGTCGACAAGGATGGGCCGTCAGCGGCTTGGGCAACGCTGGTAACGGCCAAGGCGGCGGCGGCGAGAAGGGCGGTTTTCAGGATCTTCATTGGTTTTCCCCAGTTTTTTAAAGCGATGGCCTGAACGAGGCCTTGTACCCTATCAGGACCGATACGGACGATCAGCAAGGTTAAGGCGGTCCTAATTTAACCTCTTCAGATGCGTCCTTACGGGTCGAGTGTGGTAAATTTGTCAGGCCGTATTTCCGTTGCGCGATTGGTCTTCGCCGCAACGAAATACAACATTCTGACTCGATCGAACGGACATCAATCCCCGCTCCGGCTCCAAGGAAATGCTGTCGAAACTTGTCTAATTTATGGGCCGATTAAGGAGGTCTTGCTCAAATCTTGAGCGCCAAATGGTTAGCGCATGCTCAGGCTAGCCATTCCGAGGTGCGTTCCAGCGTCAACCAGCAGCGTCTCGCCCGTCACGTGGCGCGCCGCCGGCGAGGCGAAGAACACGGCGGCTCCGGCAATATCCTCCGCCGTCGAGGCGGCTTTTAGAGGCGTTGAGGCGGCGACGCCTTGACGCATCCGTTCAACCGTCTGGGCAGGGATGCCCTTTTCGAACCAGGGTGTGTCAATAAAGCCCGGGCAGACGGCGTTGACGCGGATCTTCGGCGCCAAGGCGCGGGCGAGCGACAGGGTCATCGTTGTCAACGCGCCTTTAGAGGCGGCATAGGGAACGGACGAACCGATGCCGGTTACGGCGGCGATGGAAGAGGTATTGACCACCGACCCCGCGCGGGGGCCTGCTTCCAGCAAAGACCGCGCGGCGCGGATCATCATAAAGGCTCCGACCACATTGACCTGATAGAGCCGCAGGAAGTCGTCCATCGACACAGCGTCCAGATCGCTATGGTCGGGCGCGAACTTGGTGATACCGGCATTGTTGAACAGGGCATCGATCTTACCAAAGCGGGCGGCGGCTTCGACGATGGTCTTGCAGCCGTCATCCTGACCCACATCGGCCTTGACGAGGACGGCTTCAGCGCCGGCATCGATCACCAGACGTGCGGTTTCATCGGCTTCGGCAGCGCTGTTGGCATAGTTGATTATGACGGCGTGAGCGCCGCGCCCTGCGGTCTCAACGGCGATGGCGCGGCCAAGGCCTGTGGAGGCTCCTGTGACAACGATCACTGATCCTGCAAAATCCCGTCCTGACATCGCTCTGTTCCCTATGGTTCTGTTGATTTGCCTATTGATAGCGAGCCGCCGCCTCCTTGTCTTGTCTGACGAAGGGATCAGACGGTTGCAGATTGGCTGGCGGGGCGCTAACCCTTGGACATGACCGACATTGACCTGACCCAGCTTGGCCGTGAGATCCGCGGCTTTGACAGCCCCGAAACCGCGATCCTAGAGCGCGTGCCCAATCCGCATTCGGACACGCTCTATCTGGCCCGCTTTGCTGTGCCCGAATTTACCTCCCTGTGCCCGGTGACAGGCCAGCCGGACTTTGCTCATCTGGTCATCGACTATGCGCCGGATCAGTGGCTGATTGAGTCCAAGAGCTTGAAGCTCTATCTGGGCAGTTTCCGCAACCACGGCGCCTTTCACGAGGACTGCACGGTCGGCATCGCCAAGAAGATCGTTGAGATCGCAGCCCCGCGTTGGCTTCGCATTGGGGGCTATTGGTATCCGCGCGGCGGCATCCCCATCGATGTCTTCTATCAGACCGGCGCGGCACCAGAGGGTCTTTGGGTTCCTGATTCAGGCGTTGCCCCCTATCGTGGCCGAGGCTAGCTGCCGCTCACTCTGCGTCGAGGCCGATATCCAGAACGGGCGCTGAATGGGTCAAGGCACCGACCGAGATGACATCGACGCCGGTTTCAGCAATGGCGCGCACGGTGGAGAGGTTCACTCCGCCTGAGGCCTCAATCACGACCTTGCCCTTGGCGCGGGCTACGGCGGTGGCCAGATCGGCGAGGCTGAAATTGTCGAGCATGATCACATCCGGTGCGTAGGCGAGGGCCTCGTCTAGCTGGTCCAGACCGTCGACCTCGACCTCGATCTTCATCAGATGGCCCGCATGGGCGCGCGCGCGCTCCAGCGCCTTGCCGACGCCGCCGCAGGCTGCGGCGTGATTGTCCTTGATCAGGATGGCGTCATCGAGCCCAAATCGATGGTTGATCGCGCCGCCGCAGCGGACCGCGTATTTCTCAAGGGCGCGCAGACCTGGCGTGGTCTTGCGCGTACAGGTGATGCGAGCGCCCGTACCCTCGACCTCTTTGACATAGCGTGCGGTCAGGCTGGCGACCCCGCTCAGACGGCCCAGAAGGTTTAGGGCAACCCGCTCTGCTGACAGGATCTGGCGGGCACCGCCGCTGGCTCTGGCGATGATCTGACCGGCGACGGCATCTTGCCCGTCCTCGATCTCGATGGTGAAGCGCAGGCTGGGGTCTAGGGCCGCAAAGGCAAGGCGGGCGCAGTCCAGGCCCGCGATGCGACCCGCGCTGCGCGGACGAAAGACGACCGAGAGCCGGGCATCGACCGGGATGCAGGCCGCCGCCGTGACATCTCCTGCTCGGCCCAGATCTTCGGCCAAGGCGGCGCGGACGATCGGATCAATGATCAGGTCCGGAAGGGCGGTAATGCTCATTCTGCGGCGACCTTTAACGGAGCATAGGCCAAGATTTGGCTCAGGGTGGTGAGGGTTCGGCAGGCGACCTCATCTGTATTTGGATAGTCAGAGCGGCTGTGACTGCCCCGGCTTTCTGTACGCATCAGGGCGCAGGTCGCCACCAGGCGGGCGGCGATCAGAGGCAAGGCCGGGCCAAAGCGCCCCTCCATCCCATCGATCAGGCCCAAGAGCTGGATCAGGCCCTGCCTGTCGCGCACAACCCCGGCATAGAGCCCCACGGCGCGGCGAAGGTCCTTAAGGGCGATTTCGGACAAGGCCGGAGCGGCTTGGGTTGGAAGGATCGCACAAGCCGGGTCCGACGAGGCCTCAAGCGCAGCCGCCCGCCCTGCGCGGGCACCGAAAACGGCGGCTTCAAGCAGCGAATTGGAGGCGAGGCGGTTGGCCCCGTGAACGCCTGTGCTGGCGCATTCTCCAGCGGCGAATAGGCCCGCAAGGCTGGTGCGGCCATCGGCGTCGGTCCAGACCCCGCCCATATGATAGTGAGCAGCCGTCGCGACGGGGATGGGCTGGTGACGTGGATCGATACCCGCGCCCATGCATGCGGCAAAGACGGTCGGAAACAGGTCTGGGAAATGATCGCCAATGGCCTGACGCGCATCAAGTAAAGCCCCTTGGCCCTTAAGGCGCTGCTCGTGTATGGCGCGAGCGACCACATCGCGCGGCGCGAGGTCCCCTAAGGGGTGATGACGGGCCATGAAGGGTTGACCCTCAGCATCGATCAAGCGCGCGCCGTCACCGCGCAAGGCCTCTGTCGCTAAGGGGGCGGGGTCTAGGCCAATATCGATGGCGGTGGGGTGGAACTGGACAAATTCAGGGTCAGCAATCACCGCCCCTGCGAGCGCCGCTAGCGCCATGGCTTCGCCGCGAAGGCTGTGTGGATTGGTGGTGACATCATAGAGCCCGCCAAGTCCCCCTCCCGCTAAGATGATGGCATCGGCAAGGATCGTCTGGATCTGGCCATTATGCGCGACCAAGGCCCCCCGCACGCGCCCGCTGATATCCTGCACTAAGGCCTGGACTATGGCCCATTCCATAACGTCGATGGAGGGACAGGCGCGAACCGCGGCGATCACGCTGCGTAATATTTCCTGCCCCGCCTGATCGCCCTTCACACGCGCGACCCGGGGGCGGGAGTGGGCGGCCTCTAGGCTCTGGGCAAAGCCATGGTTCGCATCCCGGTCAAAGGGCACGCCAAGGCTGGCCAAGGTGCGGACCGCGTCTGGTCCCTCGCGCGTGAGAATATCGGCCATCTCTGGATCGACCAGGCCTGCACCTGCCGCAATCGTGTCGGCGGCATGAAAGGCTGGCTCATCGCCTTGCGAAAGGGCCGCTGCGATACCGCCCTGCGCCCAGGCTGACGAACAGTCCAGACCCAGCGGCCCTGTCGACAGGACCACCACCCGGCGCGGAGCTGCAGCCAAGGCCGCCGTCAGCCCCGCAAGGCCTGCGCCGATCACCAGCAGTGGGGAAGAGGGCACGGTCATCGCTCTTTTAGATCAGCTCGACATCGACATGGTGACGGGCCTTGACCAGATCATAGCGAGCCGGGATCGCCAGCGGCGGCATATCTATCATCCGCTGAACAGCCAGTCGCGCCCGATTAGCCATGTCGCTATCGACTGTGACCTCATAGCGGTCCCGCAGCAGGGCCTCGTAAATGTTCTCAAGGCTGATGCGCTTCATGTGAGGGCAAAGGTTGCAGGGGCGCAAAAACTCGGTCTCAGGCGCATCGCAGGCGACATTGTCGGCCATCGAGCACTCGGTAATCAGAACGACCTGCTTGGGCTTGTGGGTCATCACAAAGTCCGACATGGCCGCCGTCGATCCGGCAAAGTCCGAGACCTCCAGAACCTCAGCCGGACATTCCGGATGGGCCAAGATCTGGGCGTCGGGATATGCGGCTTTCAATTCCAAGATGTCTGCCGCAGTAAAGCGCTCATGGACTTCACAGCGACCGGCCCAGGCGATGATCTTGATGTCGGTCTGACGGGCAACATTGCGGGCGAGGAACTCGTCGGGGATCAAGATGACCCGGTCGACGCCCCATTCACGCGCCACATGCTCGACCACCTGAACGGCATTGGCTGAGGTGCAGCAGATGTCGGTCTCGGCCTTCACCTCAGCGGTGGTGTTGACATAGGTGACCACAGGAATGCCCCGATAGCGCTGCTTGATCAGACGCACGTCAGCCCCGGTTATCGAGGAGGCGAGTGAACAGCCGGCCAAAAGGTCAGGGATCAGAACGGTCTTGTCGGGCGCTAAGATCTTGGAGGTCTCGGCCATGAAGTGTACCCCGGCCTGAACGATGATCTTGGCATCACATCTGGCCGCCTCACGGGCCAGACCGAGACTATCGCCGACATAGTCACCAACCCCGTGGAAAATCTCGGGCGTCATATAGTTGTGCGCCAAGATTACCGCGTTCTTCTCAACCTTCAGCCGATTGATCGCCGCGATCAACGGGGCCTGAAGCCGCCATTCCAGAGGGGTGATCCGGGCTTTGACCTTTTCCCAAAGCGGACGCGTTTGCGCCTCGACCTCTGGGGTGAACTCAAAACCGGCAAATCCGTCAGCCATGGTCTTATCCTTATGCTCAATATGAGCATTAGTGGGGCATAAAAAGTGCAGAGCGCCGTGGGCGATCAGCGATCCTGACTTTTGCTGGAAGTGAGCAAAAGCCTATAGAGAGGATATAGGCCGCTGACGGCGGACTGAAAAGCGGATTTTTCACAATGTCATCACGATTGTGTGCGCGGCGTAGCGAGTTTCTAATCTCGCTCGCGGCGCGAGACGATCTCAGACGCCACCCGGTCGGTTTCCTGCAGCGGCTCATAGGTGAAGCTCTGTAGCAGGCCCTGATAGGGCCTCGTCGCACCGATCTGGCCCAATTCCTCGTGGAACAGCGCGAATTTCAAGCTCTGGCCATCCATATTGAGGATAAAAACCGGCTTTCCGGTAGAGGCCGCTTCGGTCGCCATGTTAGTGGAATCTTCCGTAACCAACACAAAATCGGCCGCACCCAAAAAGGCAAAATAGGGATTATCACCCTCGCCGTCCCAGATGATGCCGGGAAGGTGGCGCAGGCGAGCACTCAGGATGGCGCGGGCCTTGTCCGGGGTCCTGCGCGAGAAGGTCATCATAAGGCTTCCGCCCGCCTGCTCGAGAGGCTCCGATATATCATGGGCCATGGCTGCCGCCCTTTCTGGCGACAGGTCAAAGGCCTTGGACTTGCCACCGATCAGGACGGCAACGCGCGGGCCGGGCAGAGGGTCGATGAAGGCCTTAAAGCTGACCAGTTCGCTCGCGAGCCGCTCTGGCGTCACCCGATGGGGTGATCCGCAGATGGAGATGACATTGTCTCCGGACAACCGGTCATGCTTTGGCGGCACGACCAGATCGAACAGATGGTGCGGCAGTCGCGGGTCTTGGATCTGGACGACATAGGTCTTGCCCGCCGACCAACGCTTGATACGGATGGATAGGGCCAGGGTCGCGCGGCCAGCGGCAATCCAGATATCGGGCCAAGGGGCTTGGATGTTCGATTGCGGCGTCAGGCTGCGGCGCGGGAAGAGGTTCATCAGGGCTGGAAGCCGCCCGATGATGCCCTTCCAAGCCACGGTCTTGATCTGGACCTCGACCGTGTGGCCAGCGGCCCGATATTGACGTGCTAAGGCCTCGGCCAAACCCACGGCTTGGGTCTGGATGCCCGCCCGGCCATCAGACACGGCCCAAATGATCAGAGGGGTATCGCTCACGAACAGTGGGGCGAACCAAGGGGGGCGTAAAGCCGCCCTAGATCCACTCAACCTTCATGATCTCGTAGGATTTGACGCCGCCGGGCGAGATGATCTCCACCACGTCGCCGACTTCCTTGCCGATCATGCCACGCGCCAAAGGCGCGGTGATCGAGATGCGGCCCTGCTTCACGTCGGCTTCATGTTCGCCCACGATCTGATAGCGGGTCGCCTCTTCAGTATCCTCGTCGACAAGGCTGACCGTCGCGCCGAACTTGACCTGCTTGCCGGACAGTTTGGAAACGTCGATGATCTGAGCCCGGGCGATCTTATCCTCGATCTCCGCGATCCGACCTTCAATGAAGCCCTGACGCTCTTTTGCGGCATGGTATTCAGCATTTTCCGACAGATCGCCATGGCTGCGCGCTTCTGAAATCGCAGCGATGACACTCGGCCGTTCCTGCGTCTTCAAACGCTTCAGTTCTACGTCGAGAGCTTGGTAGCCCCCGCCGGTCATAGGCACTTTTTCCATAACGGATTTTTGCTCAAGTTCGCCCAAGGGGAAGGGGAGTTCCGATCGCGGGCTCATCGTTCGGGGCGTAGTGGATAGCCGGAAAGTCATAAAAACACAAGGTCGGGTGTTTTCAATTTTGAAAACCAACCTATCCGACCTCAACAAAACTATCGATAACCTTCTTCTCACCGGCCTTATCGAACGCCACCGTAAGCTTATTGCCTTCGACGGCACTCACCAGACCATAGCCGAACTTGATGTGAAAGACCCGGTCGCCGCGGTTGTACTTGCTGGTCGCGGCCCCGTCGGACACAGCCACCAGACGACCTTCGCCCTCGATCACGGTGTTGCGCGAACGAGCGGGGGAGGACGCGGCACGGGCGTTTTCTTGGGCCCGTTTCCAGCCCGGCGAGGTGTAGCCAGAGCCAAAGCTTGGCGCGTCATCCCAGCGACTGGTCTGCTGCTGCATGCCCGGTCCGCCACCGTAATAGCCGGTCTCGCTGGAGGCCTCCACGCTTGCCGGTGGGAGTTCGTCTACAAAGCGGCTGGGCAGTTGCGATGTCCAGCGGCCATAGACCTGACGGTTGGCGACAAAGGAAATGCGGGCCTCCTCGCGGGCACGGGTAATGCCGACATAGGCGAGGCGCCGTTCCTCTTCGAGACCCTTTTCGCCCTTATCATCCATAGAACGCTGCGAGGGGAACACGCCCTCCTCCCAGCCGGGCAGGAAGACCAGTGGGAATTCCAAGCCCTTGGCACCGTGAAGGGTCATGATCTGGACGGCGTCGTCTCCTGCGCCCCGGTCAATATCCATAACCAACGACACATGCTCCAGATAGGTCTGAAGATCATCAAAGGCGCTCATCGACTGCACGAGCTCTTTGAGGTTCTCGAGTCTTGTCTGACTTTGTGGGCCCTTATCGGCACGCAACATGTCCGTGTAGCCGCTCTCCTCGAGGATGGTTTCCAAGAGGCGCTGATGGTCCGATACGGCCTGTTCGCTGCGCCAACGGTCAAGATCACGGATGAAGGTCGACAGGGCCGTGCGGGTTCGGGCCGGTAGCTCGTCCGTGCCGATGATCTGGCGTACGGCGGTCATGGCCGAGACACCGGTCAGCCGGGCGATCTGGAGTAGCTTGGAAACTGATGTGTCGCCAATGCCGCGCTTTGGTGTATTGACAATGCGTTCAAAGGCCAGATCGTCATCGGGCGACTGGACCAGCCGCAGATAGGCGTGGGCGTCGCGGATTTCCGCCCGTTCAAAGAAGCGTGGGCCACCGACGACCGTATAGGGCAGAGACAGCAGAACGAACCGCTCTTCAAAGGCGCGCATCTGGAACGAGGCTCGCACCAGAATGGCGCAGTCCTTGAGCTTGCGGCCCTTTCGGCGCCAGGCCTCGATCTCTTCGGCGATCAGGCGGCTTTCGGCTTCGCCGTCCCAGACCCCACGCACCCGCACCTTTTCGCCGCCCACGGCCTCGGTCCACAGGGTCTTACCCAGCCGATCCTTATTGGCGCGGATCAGGCCGCTGGCGGCGGCGAGAATGTGTTCAGTCGAGCGGTAGTTGCGCTCAAGCCGGATCACCGTCGCGCCGGGAAAGTCGCGCTCGAAGCGCAGGATATTGTCCACCTCTGCGCCGCGCCAACCATAGATCGACTGGTCGTCATCCCCGACGCAACAGACATTTTGACGGGCCTGAGCCAGCAACCTTAGCCACAAATACTGGGCGACATTGGTGTCCTGATATTCGTCGACCAGCACATAGCGGAACCGGTCGTGATATTCGGCCAGCACATCAGGGTGTTTGGTAAACAGGGTCAAGTTGTGCAGCAAAAGGTCGCCAAAATCGCAGGCATTCAGGACTCGAAGCCGTTCCTGATAGAGGCTGTAGACCCGCTGGCCCTGATTATTGCCGAACTGGGCGCTTTCGCCGGGGGGCACCTTGTCGGGGGTCCAGCCGCGGTTCTTCCAATGGTCGATCAGGCTGTTCATCAGCTTGGCGGGCCAGCGCTTAGCGTCGATATTTTCGGCCCCGAGCACCTGCTTGATCAGCCGTTCCTGATCGTCATTATCGATGATGGTATAGGTCGATTTTAGCCCAACCAACTCGGCATGTTTGCGTAGGATCTGGGCGGCGACCGAGTGGAAGGTGCCGAGCCAGCGTAGACCCTCGGCCTGCGGGCCGATCAGGTGCGTGATCCGCTCGCGCATTTCGCGGGCAGCCTTGTTGGTAAAGGTGACGGCCAAGATCTCCCAAGGCCGAGCGCGGTTGGTCGAGAGAATATGCGCAAGACGCGTGGTTAGGACCCGGGTCTTGCCTGTGCCTGCACCGGCAAGCACCAGTACCGGACCATCTGTGACCTCCACCGCGCGGCGTTGTTCGGGATTGAGACCCGCCAGATAGTCATCGCCGCCCGCCGTCATAGGCGCGCGATCGACCCGTGCAAGGTCACTGATGCGCGGTGTGTAGGGCGTGTCGGTCAAGGCGATGGTCCTGCAGGGTCTCGAAATTTCGGCCGATTCTGCGCCGCAATGAGAACGAATGTAGCACAGAGCGCGGCGGGCTTAAGGGGCGTACCCGATTATTGCTGTCGCGCGCTGTGGGCCAAGGCTGTGACACGGCAGGCTGAGGCGAGCAGACGCCCTTGCCGGGCCTGATCAATCTCGCCAACCAGTCCCGCAAGACTGAGCCCACGCGCCAGAGCCATGGCATCAAGCACAGCCCAGAACTCAGGCTCCAGCGCCACCGAGGTGGCGTGGCCGGACAGATTGATGGAGCGTTTGCGCAGACCGTTCATTTAAAGTGTCTCAAAACCCTTCTGAGTAGAAATCATAGGCCTCGGTCCTTGACAAAAAGTGACGGGGGCGTCAGGTTTTGTCGTTCCTCAAGGGTAATATCATGACCGCTGTCGATCTTGCCATAGACTCACGGCCCGAGCTGTCGGTGTCTGACCGGCCCTATGACTATAGCATCCGCCCCTTGGCTGCCTTGCGCGCCCTGAAGAAGTTGATCGCCAATAAGGAAGACACCGAACAGGTGTTCTTGATCATGCAGGCCCTGTCAGGCCGTTCGACCCCTCGTGGCTATGCGCGTTTGCTCGACAGCCCCGAAGGCGGGCGTCAGGCCTATCTGCGCGAGGAACTGTCTCATCGTCTGATGGACAAGGCTTGGGTGGCAAGCTTTGCGCCCGGAACAGTCGGCGCGGCCTATCGCGACTTCATCGCCCCACGCGGCTTAACGGCCTATGGCCTTGCTGAAGATAGCCGCAAGGTGAACGGCTCGATCGAGGTTGCTCATCCGGTAGCGTGGTATGGTCGCCGCATGCGCGATGTGCACGATATCTGGCACGTCCTGACCGGCCATGGCACGGACGCTCTAGGCGAGGCCTGCGTGGTAGCTTTCTCCTACGCCCAGACCAAGAGCTTCGGTTTTGGCTTTATTGCGATGGGCGGGGCCTATCAACTGTCGAAAAGTAAGTCCCGTTTGCCATATGCCCAAGCCGTCTGGCAGGCTTGGCGCAATGGCATGAAGTCCAAATGGCTGGCGGAGCAGGACTATGAGCGCCTGTTCGCCGAACCGCTCGTTCAGGCCCGCGCGCGCCTGAACATCGCCCGCCCCACGATCTATGAGTCGATCCCAGCTGGTCATCGTGACGGGTCGATGGCGGCTTAAGATAGGGTTTGGTTCGCGTCTCTAAGACCGAAAACAAGGCCCCATTCGGCGCTCCGCACCATTTCTCCCCAGAGGGGGAAGATCGTGTTTCTTAAATCTTCTCCTTCTGGGGAAGTACCGGCGAAGCCGGGGCAGGGGGTTCCATCCTATCCCCATCCACAGCTCGCTACTATTTGTCAGTAGGTACCTTGTATCAACAGGTACCTTGCGGTATACACTCCACAAGTGAAGAGGAGTGCGCATTTGACCGAAGCCATTCAGATCCAGTTGAAGCGGGGGGTTCTCGAGCTTTGCGTGCTCGCCGTTCTGTCCCGAAACGACGCCTATGCCTATGATATTGCGGCCCAGCTCGCCAAGGCGATCGATATGGGGGAAGGCACGATCTACCCGCTCATGCGCCGCATGCAGACCGACCGGTTGGTGGAAACCTATCTGGTCGAGAGCTCCTCGGGCCCACCGCGCAAATATTACAAGCTGACCACATCCGGACGGGCGAGCCTTGCTGCCCAGACCATAGAATGGACGGCCTTTTCCGAGGCAGTCAATGCCATACTGGGAGCACCCCAATGAACCGAGAGACCTTTGTTGAGAAACTCAGGGCCGGGTTACGCGGCTTGCCGCAGACCACCGTCGATGACGTGATGGCCGACTATGAGGCGCATTTTTCAGAGGGCCTGCAAGCGGGCCGCACCGAAGATGAGATCGCCAGCGCCTTGGGTGATCCCGCACGGCTGGCCCGCGAATTGCGGACCGAAGCGGGCATTCGCCGCTGGGAGTTGGAACGCAATCCCTCCTCAGCGGCGGGCGCGATCTTCGCGATCCTCGGCCTTGGAGTGATCGATATAGTCATCCTTTTACCCATCCTTCTGCCTGTCGCGGCGACGCTTTTCGGCTTTATGGTGGCTTCGGTCGGGATATTCACCGGCGGGGCGATCATCTTCGTGGCGGGCCCCTTTGCCGGCATTGGACACTATATCGCGGCCGTCATGTTTGGCGGGCTGAGCCTCATGGCTGGAGGCGTGTCACTCGGTGCTCTAACGGCCCTTGTCTGCATCGGTTTCGTCAATGGCCTGGTCTGGTTCGGACGCCTGCATATGCGTCTGCTAAAACCTGTTCTTGAATCTTCGGAGGTCCGCTCATGATCCGCACGCTTGTCTTGGTCACAGTTGTCGGGTTTTTCCTGTCCATCAGTTCCATGTCCGTCGCCATCGGCTTTGCCGGAGGTCTGGCCTCTATCGGGTCCATGGTTCAGACCCTCAGCCACAGCAAGAATTTGCATTTTTCTTTCACCTCAGATGATCACGATCACACGACGCAGGTAACTGGGCCTGCGGTCAGCCGGGACTTTCCTTGGGCAGCGTCAGATCGATTAGAGGTCAATGACGTTGCTGAGATCACCTATATCCAAGGCCCGGTGACTAAGCTGACCATCGAAGCGCCAAAGACTGTGCTCGACGATATAGAGATCAAGGACGGCACCATCTCGCGCGACGGCGGCTATGGTTGGGACGGGAAATTGAAAGTCACCCTGACCGCACCCAATGTTCATCAGTTCGAACTGGGCGGGGTCCAGTCCCTCACCCTGCGCCAATTTGATCAGCAGGCGTTGGAGATCAACCTCTCGGGCACAGGCAGCGTGACGGGTGCGGGAAAGGTCAAGGCGCTGTCCCTCGATATTTCGGGCGCGGGATCTGCCGACCTGTCCGGGATGCAAATGGATAGTGCTGAGGTCAGCCTATCGGGCGCTGGCTCGGCCAAGCTTGGACCCCGAGCCAGCGCCAATATTGCAATCTCTGGCATTGGCGGCGTCGAATTGACCCGCAAACCCGCTAGCCTTTCCACCAGCATTTCCGGCTTGGGTCAGGTCAAGCAGGTTGGTGAGGAGATCTGATCTGATCTCGAACAAGGCCCCCTTCGTCTCTAGGGGTCACTTTCCATAGAGAGGATAGTACCGGCCCTAGAGGAAAAAGTACCGGCGAAGCCGGGGTAAGTGTGGGGCAGGGGGTGTGCGCTCGCCACCTCCTCGCCGCGTCATTGTGAGCAACGCCAAGCAACCTAGGAGACTGACACGACCCTAAGCCGATGTTCTCCTGGGTTGCTTTGGCGCGATGCGCCTCGCAATGACGCAGAAAATCTATTCTTCCAGTCTCGCCAATTTAGGGGCTAAACTCAGTCTATGAGCCAGTCCGTTCCAGAGCCCGTCCTGTCCCGCCTTAAGACCATCGTTGGCGACGAGGGCTGGAGCCAAGATCCTGAGCGATTGGCCCCCAAGCTGATCGAGTGGCGCGGGCGCTGGCATGGCAATACGCCGCTGTTGCTGTTGCCGCGCACGACGCAGGAGGTCTCGCAGATCGTGACCCTGTGCGCCGAGGCGGGCGTGGCCATTACGCCTCAGGGCGGCAATACGGGTCTTGTCGGCGGTCAGATCCCCGATGGCGAGGTGCTCTTGTCACTCGAACGAATGAAGACGATCCGCGAGGTTGAGACGTTTGACGATGTGATCGTGGTCGAGGCAGGCGTCACCCTGACCGCCGTTCATGAGGCCGCTACCGCCAAGGGCCGACATTTCCCGCTCAATCTTGCATCCGAAGGCTCAGCGACCATTGGCGGGCTGGTCTCGACCAATGCGGGCGGCACGGCGGTGCTGCGCTACGGTCCTATGCGCGATCTGGTCTTGGGCCTCGAGGCGGTCTTGCCCGATGGTCAGATCTGGAACGGGCTCAAGCGGCTGCGCAAGGATAATACGGGCTATGACCTCAAGCAGCTCTTGATCGGTGCCGAAGGGACGTTGGGTATCGTCACGGCCGCGAGCCTCAAGCTCTTTCCGATCCTGCCCAGTCGGGCCACGGCGATGGTCTCGCTGGACAGTCCCCATGCGGCGATTGCGCTTCTGGCCCTCGCCAAGGAAGAGACCGGCGGCGGGGTTGAGGCTTTTGAGTTGATGGGCCGACGCGGCGTTGGCTTTGTCCTGAACCATATTGCCGGCATGAGGGAGCCCCTCGCCGAGGTCCATCCCTGGTACGTCCTGATTGAGACAGCGAGCGGAGAGCCGGGCGCTGCGGAATCGGCATTGGAGCGGCTCTTGGCCCTCGCGCTCGAAAAGGGTCTGATAACGGATGCGGCCATCGCCCAAGATGGCGCGCAAGCCAAAGCCTTCTGGGCGATCCGTGAAAACCAGTCGGCGGGGCAAAAGACCGAAGGGGCCGCGTGGAAGCACGATGTTTCAGTGCCGGTGTCGCAGGTGGCCGATTTCATCGACGAGGCGACAGCAGCGGTCCAGGCCTTCCAGCCCGGCTGCCGGGTGGTGGCCTTTGGTCATGTCGGCGACGGTAATGTCCATTATGATGTCTTGGTACCTGAGGGTGGTGATGGCGAGGCCCATGCCGCACTGCGCGATCAAGGCGCGCAGATTGTCCACGATATTGTCGCTCGCCGGATGGGGTCCATCTCGGCCGAGCACGGTCTGGGGACCATGAAATCTCTGGAGGCTCTGCGCTATAAGGCCCTGGTCGAGGTGGCAGCCCTGCGCGCGATTCGGCTGGCGCTGGACCCCAAACGGATCATGAATCCACGCGTGCATTTCTAGTCTTTTGATTGGTGGGCAATTCAAAGCTGGTTTTATGACGCTGTTAGCCTTATTTGCCTTCTAACCCTGGCTTGATGAGACCGCCCATGCTGCTCGTTCTGTCCCCTGCCAAGTCGTTAGACTATACGCCGCTCGATCAAGGCGGCGCGCCTGTGCCCCTGACCACGCCGCAACTCAAGGCTGACATTGCCGAACTGGCAAAGGTGACGGTCAAGCTATCGCGCCAAGACCTGCGGTCGATGATGTCGATCTCGGAAAAGCTAGCCGATCTCAATTTCGAACGGTTCAAATCCTTTGATCCGGCCTGTGAGGACGGATTGCAGGCGGCTATGGCCTTTGACGGCGATGTCTATGGGGGCCTGCAAGCCCGCACCCTGGATCGCGGCGGGCTTGATTGGGCTCAGAACCATCTGCGCATTCTGTCTGGTCTCTACGGGATCTTGCGGCCCCTAGATGCCTTGCAGCCCTACCGGCTTGAGATGGGGACGAGATTGAAGACCAAGCGCGGCTCTAGCCTCTATGACTTCTGGGGCGACCGCCTGGCCAAGGCCTTGAACGAAGCGGCCCATAGCCATGCTGACCAGAGCCTGATCAATCTGGCCAGTCAGGAATATTTCGGGGCAGTGGACGCCAAGGCCCTGAGACTCAGAGCTATTAACTGTGCCTTCAAGGATGAGAAGGACGGCAAGCTGCGGATCTTGGGCTTCTATGCCAAAAAGGCACGGGGCCAGATGGCGCGCTTTGCCATTGATGGTCGCATTGACCGGGCTGAGGCTCTCAAGGATTTTACCGGCGGCGGCTATCGCTTCCAGCCGACCCTCTCCAGCGCCGAAGACTGGGTCTTTACCCGTAAGCAGCCTTAGGCTGGCCCTAGCCTAACGGTCCGGCCGGGCCTATGCCGCGCCGCAACATAAGTCTGGAGCGGTGGTCATGGCCTATAATCTCTCATTGTCGGGGCAAGTGGCCATCGTCAGCGGCTCGACGAGCGGCATAGGTTTGGCGATGGCCGATGCCTTGGCTGAGCAGGGGGCCAGGGTGGTGATCAATGGTCTGGGTGATCGCGCCGCCATTGAAGAGACCCGCGCCGCGCTCGAAGCCCGACATGGCGTCGCTGTCGCCTATCATCCTGCGGATATGACCAAACCTGACGAGATCGCAGCCATGGTCGCCTTCGCCAAGGATCAGTTCGGGCGGCTGGATATTTTGGTTAATAATGCTGGTATCCAGCATGTGTCGCCAATCGAAGACTTTCCCATCGACAAGTGGGACCAGATCATCGCCATCAACCTGACCAGCGTCTTTCACGCCATCCGCGCGGCTGTGCCGATCATGAAGGCGCAGGGGCGTGGGCGGATCATCAATATTGCCTCGGCCCATGCCTTGGTCGCATCTCCCTTTAAGGGGGCCTATGTCGCGGCCAAACACGGCGTGCTGGGCCTAACCAAGACGGTGGCTCTAGAGGGGGCGACCTTTGGCATCACCTGCAACGCCATCTGTCCCGGCTATGTTAAGACCCCCCTGGTCGAGGCCCAGATCGCAGATCAGGCCAAGGCGCGCGGGATCAGCCAAGAGCAGGTCATGCGCGACGTGATCCTTGCGGCCCAGCCGACAAAAAAGTTCGTACAATTTCGCGAGCTGGCCGGAATGCTGCTCTATCTGGCCAGCGATCTTGGCGCATCAGTCAATGGTGCTGGCCTGGCGATTGATGGCGGCTGGACGTCGCAGTAGATTTTGTCCCTCTTCCAAGTGCGGGCATAGGGTCTGGGTCCTCGCCTGTGTGGGTAGGGGGTTCTGTCTTACGAGGCACTCCCCCTTGATCTTCCCCGCACAGCCCCTGACAATGGTCTCCAAATATACAACAAACGATCAGGAGACGTCTCGTGAGCTACAAACCCTTTGATTTGACCGGCAAGGTCGCACTCGTCACCGGCGGCAATCGCGGCATTGGGCTTGGGATGGCCGAGGCCATGGCCCAGGCTGGGGCGGATATTGTCATCTGGGGCACCAACGCTGAGCGCAATATCGAGGCTAAAGGCAAGTTGCTACAATATGGCGGGCGTGTTTTGGCTCAAACTGTAGACGTGTCTGACGAGCATGCGGTTGTTCGGGGCATGAACGAAGCGGTTGAGGCGATGGGTACAGTCCATTCGGTCTTTGCCAATGCCGGTGTTGGCTATCGCTCCAGCTCCTTTATCGAGATGACCACTGAGACCTACCGCAAGACCTTGGCGGTTAATCTGGACGGCGTATTCTGGACCTTTCGCGAGGCCTGCAAGCACATGGTTGCCCGCGCCAAGGCCGGTGATCCGGGGGGGTCGATCGTGGGGATTGCTTCGCTAGCGGCTATTTCCGGGCCTGCGCGCAATCAGGCCTATGCGGCGACCAAGGGCGGCGTCGTTTCGATGATGAAGTCGGTCGCGGTGGAACATGCCCGTTATGGCATCCGAGCCAACGCCATCTTGCCCGGCTGGATCGCCACCGACATGACCGCAGCCAATCAGGACAATCCGGTCTTCACCGAAAAGGTCATCAGCCGGGTCCCATCGCGTCGTTGGGGTCAGCCAGAAGATTTTGGCGGTATTGCGGTCTATCTGACCTCGGATGCCTCCAGCTACCATTCGGGCGACAGCTTCCTGATCGACGGGGCCTACGCGATTTTCTAGGCACGTGACGCAGGGTCAGGCTTGCGCCCTGACGTAAGCGGGGGCTTCCTAGGGGAAAATTTGCAACAGAACATTCCTAGAGGAAACTCCCATGGCCCTGCGCACCGCCCTTTGCGACCTGCTGAATATTGAGCACCCCATCATGCTGGCCGGGATGGGCGGGGTTTCTTACGCGGAACTGGCCGCTGCGGTCTCTAATGCGGGCGGCTATGGCGTTTTGGGCATGGCCGGGACCACCCCAGAATTTATCGCCGAGCAGATGCAGGAGGTTCGCCGCCTGACGGACAAGCCCTTCGGCGTTGACCTGTTGGCCGCCTCGCCTGAATCCCTGACCGCCTCGGTGGATGTGATCATCAAGGGCGGTGCCAGTTCCTTCATTGCCGGTCTGGGCGTGCCCATGCCGATCTTGCAGCAACTGCATGAGGCAGGCCTCAAGGTTATGGTCGTCTGCGGCGCGGTCAAACACGCCATCAAGGCCGAGCAGGCTGGCTGCGATGCGGTCATCTGTCAGGGCGGCGAGGGCGGGGGTCACACCGGTCTGGTTGGAACCTTGCCTCTGGTGGCTCAGGCCGTGGATGCGGTGAAGATCCCGGTGGTGGCCGCAGGCGGTCTCTATGACGGTCGAGGTCTGGCCGCAGCCCTTACCCTAGGCGCACAAGGGGTCTGGATGGGCACCCGTTTCATCGCTTCGGCCGAAGCCCATGCCGGTCAGCTCTATAAGGACGCCGTCACCTCGGCCAGCGACGAGGATACGATCCGCACCCGCTGCTATTCCGGCAAGCCTATGCGCGTGCAGAAAAATACCTATGTCGCCGGTTGGGAAGCACGCCCCGAAGAGATCCAAGCCTTCCCCATGCAGGCCATGGTCTCAGTCAGGGCCAATGCCATGGGCGGTATTGGCGGACAGATCGACGGGCTCGATCCTGATAGGTCCTGCTTTGCCATGGGCCAATCGGCTGGCGGCATCCATGAGGTCCTGCCCGCCGCTCAGATTGTCAAGAACATCCTCGACGAAGCCCACAAGGCCATCCGCCGCGCCGCCGATATCGACGCGGGCTAAGGCGGGGCCTATCGGTTCTGGTCCAGCCAGAGCCGGAGCTCTTTGAGAAACGGCAGGGTGGCTTTGAACTCATCTTCAGCGATGGCGACGCGCATCTCTTCGGTGAGGGGGCGTAGGCGCTTGAGGCATTGCTTATGCTCAGCCCCGCCGCCGTCCGATAGGCTGACCCACTTGCGGCGCCGGTCATCGGGATCGGTGGTGATGGTGATCAGTCCTTGGGCCTCAAGCTTTTGCAACAGGTTGGTGACCGCGCCGTTGGTCGAATGCAGGGCGGCGGCAAGCTGGGCAGGGCTCATCGGCTCGCCTTGACGCGAAAGATGGTTGAGGATCCCGAACTGGGCGTAGGACAGGCCTTGGGGCAGGGCGCGCTCTAACCGACTGCGGACCAACTGGTCGATCAGGCCGATCTCTTGGAACAGCTCAACATCAGGCCGGTCTTTGATCGGGTGTGTCGCAGCCATCAGATCGCCCTAATAGTTCATATATAAACTATTAGACGGTTTAATATTAAACAAGTCAAGCCTTCAGGCTCTAGCGTCCCGCCAGACTGTTCAGCATCCCCTGCCGGGCTAAGCCGTCAGCCCGTTCATTGAGGGGGTGGCCATTGTGGCCCTTGACCCAGCGCCAATCGACATCGTGGCGCAGGCGGGCCTCATCGAGCCGCCGCCACAGGTCTGCATTCTTGACCTCGCTCTTGCTTTGGGTGCGCCAGCCACGGGCCTTCCACTGGGCGAGCCAAGTGGCGATGCCGGTGCGGACATATTGGCTGTCCGTATAGAGCACGATCTTGCACGAACGGGTCAGGGCCTCCAGCGCCTGGATGGCCCCCATCAATTCCATGCGGTTGTTGGTGGTGTCCGGCTCGCCGCCGCACAGCTCCTTTTCATGACCGCCATAGATCAAGATTGCACCCCAGCCACCTGGGCCGGGATTTCCTCGACAGGCCCCGTCCGTATAGATCACGACCTCGATGGTCACGCCTCGTCCCCGAACAGGATCAGGCCTTGTCCGCCAAGAGCGCCGGCCCGGTGAACGGCCAGCTTTCGCTCATATTCCAGCGGATCCTTCGGCTTGACCAAGGCCCCTTCAGGCGTCGAGCCCCAATCGTTCAGGCGGGTCAAGAAGAACCGCATCGACGCCCCCCAAGCCAGAACGGGCAGGGCCAGTCGTTCGGCACTCGACAGGGGCCTAATCTGCGCATAACCGCTGACAAGGGCCCGGCCTTCGGTAACGTTAAAGGCGCCGTCGGCCTCGAAGCACCAGGCATTCAGACAGATGGCCAGATCATAGGCCAGCGCATCATCGCAGGCGAAATAGAAGTCAATTGCGGCGGCGAACTGGTCACCCTTGAAGAAGACATTATCGGGAAATAGGTCCGCATGGATCGTACCGTCCGGCAGATCGCTGGGCCACGCCTTGGCCAGATGGGCTAGGTCCTCGGTGATGGTGGCGGCCAGACCCGGTTTCAGGTCCTCGGCGGCTTCGGTCAGTCCAGCGAACATCGGGGCCCAAGCGTGTTGGCCTAAGGCATTGACCCGGCGACCGGGATAGCCCTGCGCCGCCAGATGTAGGCGTGCAAGCCCCTCGCCCGCTTGGCGACAGTGCTTGGCCTCTGGACGGCGAACCGAAAGGCCGGGCAGGAACGCGACGATGGCCGCAGGCTTACCGCGCACATGTTTAAGGGTGCGCCCCTGACGATCGGCCACCGGGGCTGCGCTGGGATAGTCGTGATCCGCCAGCCAGCGCATCAGGCCTAGGAAATAGGGCAGTTCCTCCTCACGCATCCGCCGCTCATAGACGGTCAGAATATAGCGGCCGGTCTCGGTCTCGAGCAGGAAGTTCGAATTTTCGACCCCTTCGGCAATGCCCTTGAAGGCCAAAGGCTTGCCAAGGTCATAGTCCGCCAAAAAGGCTTCCAGTTCTGCGTCGGTGATGTCTGTATAAACGGCCATGGCACTTGATCGGTGACGAAGGCCTCGCGGTCAAGCTTAGGCCGGATCAAAATTTTCAGTCAGGGCGCGCGGCAGCTTAAAGGTCACGGTCTCGCGGACCGGATCCACCTCATCGATGGTGATCTGGAACCGCAGCGCTAGGGTGTCGATCAGGGCCTCTACCAGCCGTTCGGGGGCCGAGGCCCCAGCCGTGATGCCTACCGTTTGCACGCCCTCTAGCCATGCCCAATCAAGGCTTGAGGCATCATCGATCAGTTCGGCCGCCTTAACGCCAGCCCTCAGGCCGACCTCGACGAGACGAACAGAATTGGATGAGTTCTTCGACCCTATGACCAACAGAAGGTCTGCCGCTTCAGCCAATCGCTTGACCGCATCTTGCCGGTTGGTCGTTGCGTAGCAGATGTCCTCCTTGTGCGGTGCCGCCATCAGGGGAAAGCGCGCTTGCAAGACCGCTACGATGGCGGCGGTGTCATCGACCGACAGGGTGGTTTGGGTTGCAAAGGCGAGTCGGGCTGGATCCTTGGGCTCAAAGCTGCGGGCATCCTCGACCGTTTCGACCAGACAGACAGCACCTTCGGGCAACTGACCCATGGTGCCGATCACTTCGGGGTGTCCGGCGTGGCCGATCAGAATTATTTCCCGGCCAGCGTCAAAATGGCGTTCAGCCTCAACATGGACCTTGGAGACCAGCGGGCAGGTGGCGTCCAGATAGAGCATCTTGCGGTTCTGGGCGTCGGCGGGCACGGATTTGGGCACGCCATGGGCCGAGAAGATAACCGGCCGGTCTTGCGGGCATTCATCCAATTCTTCGACAAAAACCGCGCCCATAGCCCTTAAACGGTCCACAACATGGCGATTATGCACGATTTCGTGTCGTACATAGACCGGCGCACCGAACTTTTCGATCGTCCGTTCGACGATCTGGATGGCACGGTCCACCCCGGCGCAAAAGCCGCGCGGGCTGGCCAAGAGGATGCGCAAAGGTGTCTTGGATGGGGAAGAAAGGTCGCTCATGGCCCCATAATAGGCATAGAACCTATCTCTCGCTACCTCTGTAAGCGTCAGACAACGTTGCGAGGTCAAAGAGAAGCCTTTATCACGCAGTAGGATCAATTGCCGTGCTTTCGCGGCGAACCTGTTTGCCTTGGATTGCCCATGCGCCAATTTTCGATTGCCACCGCCGTTGCCGTCACTGCCCTCAGTGCGATTATGGTCCTTACCGATGTCACCCCAACCCACGCTCAGGGCCGCCCCGGCGGTCGAGACCGCCAAGGCGGCGGACAGCAGGACGAGGACAAGGAAGCGGCAAAGCGTAGAAAGCGCGACGAAGAGTGGGGCAATCAGCTCTCGCCCCTGCCAGGCATGCGCAATGCCGGTCCATGCCCCTATGTGAAGGTGCTCTATGACGCCTCGCGCATGGTCGAGTTTAAGGACAAGCGCGAAGCCTCCAACGCCGTCATCTATTCGGGCGAAATTCAAGGCATCTCTGCGGGCTGTAAATATCGCGGAACCGATCCGATTGAACTGCGCATGGAGGTGTTGTTTGCTTTAGGCCGTGGTCCAGAGGCACCGTCCCTGTCGCAGTCGGCGTCTAAGGACTTCACCTACTGGATAGCGGTGACCAATCGCAACAAGACGGTGCTGGCCAAGGAATATTTCACAGTTCCGGCTCGGTTCGCCGCCGGTGAAGATCGCGCCCTCTATACCGATAAGCTGGACTCCATCGTCATTCCGCGTGCGGCGGAAGGCGTCAGCGGTGCCAATTTCGAAGTGCTGGTCGGATTTGATGTGACGCCGCAGATGGCTGAGTTCAATAGGGACGGCAAACGCTTCCGCGTCAATGTCGCCCCGCAGAAGGCACCCTAGGTCTTTCCATGACGGATCTAAAAGGGGCCTTGAGCCAAACGGTCTCCAGCGTCTTTGAGGGGTTGGGCCTTGATGCATCATTGGGACGGGTCGGCGTTTCTGACCGACCAGACTTGGCTGATTTTCAGTGTAATGGGGCGCTCTCTGCCGCCAAGGCCGCGCGGCGCAATCCGCGTGAGATCGCCGCTGAGGTCATTGCGGCCCTAAGCGCTGATCCTCGGACAGCGACGCTTTTCAGTTCAATTGAGGTTGCCGGCGCAGGCTTTGTCAATCTGCGACTCAGCGATGTGGCCCTAACCCAGCGCGCCGCAGAAATCGTCTCTGATCCTCGCCTTGGTGCCGCCCTTACCCAGACCCCCCGCCGAATCATTATCGACTATGGCGGGCCGAACGTGGCCAAGCCGATGCATGTCGGCCATCTTCGCAGTTCGATCATCGGCGAGGCGATCAAGCGCATCTATCGGTTCTGTGGTGACACGGTCTGGGGCGACGCGCACTTCGGCGACTGGGGCTTCCAGATGGGGCTCTTGATCCTCGCCGCCGGTGACGAAGACCCACGCTTGCGAGCCATTGGCGAGGGAGCGGCGGATGCCGACCTATCGGCCTTGGCCGACCTTGATCTGCCTCTGCTCGATCGCCTCTATCCGATCGCGGCGGCTAAGGCCAAGGAAGATACCGACTATCGCGACCGCGCCCGCAAGGCGACGGCGGAACTGCAAGCGGGCAAAGAGGGCTATCTGACTCTCTGGCGGCGCTTTGTGGAGGTCAGTCGCGTGGCCCTTCGTCGGGAGTTTGATGCGCTGGGGGTCCATTTCGACCTTTGGAACGGCGAAAGTGATGCCGATCCCTTTATTCCCGACATGGTCACGGCTCTGCGTGCGCAAGGCCTGCTGGTCGAAGATCAGGGTGCGCAGATCGTTCGTGTGGCCCGCGAGGGGGACAAGCGAGAGCTTCCGCCCCTGCTTGTGATCTCATCCGAAGGCTCGGCCATGTATGGCACGACCGATCTGGCCACCATCGTCGGACGTCGCCGTGATCAAGATCCGCATCTGATGCTCTATTGCGTTGATCAGCGTCAGGCTGACCATTTCGCGCAGGTGTTCCGTGCGGCGGAACTGGCCGGCTATGCCCCTGAAGGGGCGCTGGAACATATTGGCTTTGGCACCATGAACGGCGTCGACGGCAAGCCTTTCAAGACCCGTGCTGGCGGTGTTCTCAAGCTGCATGACCTGATTGAAATGGCCCGCGACAAGGCTCGCGCGCGATTGAAAGAGGCGGGGCTGGGCACGGAACTGTCACCCGAAGCCTTTGAAGAGACGGCCCATAAGGTGGCTATCGCGGCCCTGAAATTTGCTGATCTCCAGAACTATCGCGGCACCAGCTATGTCTTTGATCTGGATCGGTTTACCAGCTTTGACGGCAAGACCGGACCCTATCTGCTCTATCAGGCCGTCCGCGTGAAATCGCTGCTGCGCAAGGCGGCGGATGAGGGCTCTGTCGGCGGGCCTGTGGTGATCGCGGAACCGGCGGAGCGTGATCTGGTCCTGACCTTGGACGCCTTCAACACGGCGGTGGCCGAGGCCTATGACAAGAAGGCCCCGAACTTCATTGCCGAGCATGCCTATCGTCTGGCCCAGGTCTTTTCTAAATTCTACGCCGCCTGTCCGGTGTTGGTGGCCAAGGATGCCGCGACCAAGGCCTCACGCCTGACCCTCTGTGCCACGGTCCTGCGCCAGCTTGAGGCGGCTTTGGACCTCTTAGGGATCGAAACGCCAGAACGCATGTAGCCCTTAGCCGCAGTAGGCGTCGATCTCGGCAAGGTGAGCGGCGATCTCGTCAGCCGTCAGGAACGAACCGCTGAAGCTGTTCTTGGCGAGGGTCACCAGATGCTCGCGGTTCAGGCCAACGGCCTTGGCCACAGCGCTGAAATTGGCATTCACATAGCCGCCAAAATAGGCCGGATCGTCCGAATTGATCGTGGCTTTAAGTCCAAGATCCAGCATCTGCTTTATCGGATGGTGGGCCAGGTCGCTGACCACGCAGAGCTTATGGTTCGACAGGGGGCAGACGGTCAGCGTCAGGCCATCGGCAACGATCCGCTGCACCAGAGCCTTATCTTCGAGCGCGCGGTTGCCGTGATCGATCCGGGCGATTTTTAAGATATCCAGCGCTTCCCAGACATAGGCCGAAGGGCCTTCTTCCCCGGCATGGGCCACGACCTTCAGGCCCTTAGCGGCAGCTGCGGCAAAGACGCGGGCAAACTTGCTAGGCGGGTAGCCTTGCTCGGAGCTGTCCAGTCCGACCCCGGCGATCTGATCGAGCCAAGGTTCGGCTTGAGCCAGTGTGGCGAAGGCGGCCTCTTCGGAAAGGTGTCGCAGGAAACAGAGGATCAGTTTTGTCGTCAGGCCGAACCGAGCTTTGGCCTCGGCCATGGCTGAGATTAGCCCCTCCATAACCGTGTCAAAGCCTACGCCGCGATCGGTATGGGTTTGGGGATCAAAGAAGATCTCGGCATGGCGAACGCTGTCGGCGACGGCGCGCTCGAAATAGGCCATGGCCAGATCGTGGAAGTCGTCCTTGGTCAGCAGCACACTGGCCCCGGCATAATAGATGTCCAGAAAGTCCTGCAGGTTTGAAAAGTCATAGGCGGCGCGCACCGCCTCGACTGAGGCGAAGGGTAGGCTCAGCCCATTTCGCGCGGCGAGGGCGAACATCAGTTCGGGCTCAAGGCTCCCTTCAATGTGCAGGTGCAACTCGGCCTTCGGCAGTCCGGCAATGAAGCTATCGAGATCGCTCATGGGCAAGGCCTTTGGATCCAGGGCGAGAGGGCTAAATAACACCTGTCAAATATTACGCACGCGATCCAGTGCTGCTGTACGATAATCCAGCATTTGCCACCTCAAGGTCGGTTCTTTGTTCATTTATCTCATCGCGCTTGACTTGAAGCTTCGCCTCGACGAGGTATGGGGCACTCCTGCGGGAGAGGGGGGCCGAGTCGAACGGATCGATGAGGCCTCCGCCGAAGGCGCAACCACCCCGGAAACGCTCAGGCAAAAGGACCGCAAGAGTTACGAAACGCTGGAAAGTAGCAGCCAAGTTTAGGCTACTCACCGAAGGAGCAAGGCGGGTCTCGTCAGGGATCGCCGAAATCTCTCAGGTTTCAGGACAGCGGGGGTGCAGGCCATTGGGTGCTTTCAACGCTCTCGGCTTGCCGTCCCGTCTGCGTTTCGGAGTCCCAATGGCCGGTTCAACCCTCAAGCGCACTGCGCTCTATGATGCCCATGTCGCCCTTGGCGCGCGGATGGTGCCCTTTGCCGGGTACGAGATGCCCGTGCAGTACCGGGACGGGGTCCTGACCGAGCACCGCTGGACCCGCGATCAGGCAGGCCTGTTTGATGTGTCCCATATGGGCCAAGCGCGCCTGCGCGGCGTGGCCCCCCTCGCAGCCTTTGAGGAGGTCACCCCCGGCGATTTCATCGGCCTGAAGCCCGGAAAGCTCCGTTACAGCCTGCTCTTGAACCACAAGGGGGGTATCATTGATGATCTGATGGCCGGACGTCCCGATGATGATGGGCTCTATCTGGTGGTCAATGCGGGTTGCAAAGAGGGCGATTTCAAATGGATTGCCAACGAACTTGCCGGTCAGGTCAAGATTGAGCGGCTTGAAGATCACGCCCTATTGGCCTTGCAAGGACCGATGGCCGCTGCGGTGTTGGCCGTTCATAGTCCAGCCGTTGCTGATCTGGGCTTTATGGAGACCACGTGCCTGAGCGCCTTTGGCACCGAAGTGATCGTTTCGCGGTCCGGCTATACGGGCGAGGATGGCTTTGAAATATCCATGCCCAACGCAATAGCCCCCGAGGTCTGGGCCCTGCTGCTCGGCAACGAGCGGGTGAGGCCCATAGGTCTGGGCGCGCGCGACAGTCTTCGGTTAGAGGCGGGGCTTCCCCTCTATGGACATGACGCCGATGAGACGATCTCGCCCATCGAAGCCGGCCTGACCTTTGCCGTCTCTATGCGCCGCAGGGATGCCGGTGATTTTCCAGGTTCGAGCCGCATCCGGCGCGAACTGGACGGTGATCTGGCCCGCATCCGGGTCGGCCTGCGCATCCTTGAAGGGGCACCGGCGCGCGAGGGGGCCGAGATCACCGATGCCAGCGGCGCGGTGGTCGGCAAGGTCACCAGCGGCGGCTTTTCGCCGACCCTGTCCAGCGCCATCGCCATGGGCTTTGTCCCGCCCGCTCTCGCGCTCGTCGGCACGCCCTTGAGCGTCATTGTGCGTGGCAAGAGCCAGCCGGCTCAGGTCGTGGCCATGCCGTTCGTTCCTCACCGCTATTTCCGCAAATCCTGATCCTGCAAGGAACATCTTCATGCTTTTCACGAAGGACCACGAGTGGATCAAGGTCGATGGCGACGTCGCCACGGTCGGTATCTCCGCCTATGCCGCCCAACAGCTCGGCGATGTCGTGTTTGTCGAGGTACCGGACCTCGGCAAGGTCTTGACCGTCGGCGACAGCCTCGCAGTGGTCGAGAGCGTCAAGGCCGCTTCTGACGTCTATGCCCCGGTCTCGGGCGAGGTCGTTGAGGCCAATGGCGATCTGGCCGCTGCGCCGCAAACGGTCAATGCCGATCCCGAAGGGGCGGGCTGGTTTGCCAAGCTCAAGATTGCCGACCCCAGCCAGCTTGAGGGCCTGATGGGCCGTGCCGCTTATGGCGCCTTCCTCGCCTCGCTCTGATCTGACCGACCCCTATTGATTTGCCCCTGTTGGAGGCCCGCCCATGCGCTATCTGCCCCTAAGTCCCTCTGACCGTTCAGCCATGCTCGGCGTCATCGGCGCCGCGACCATTGATGATCTGTTCGTCGATGTGCCCCACGCCGCCCGACGCGATCAGCCGGTAGACCTGCCCTATCATCAGGCAGAGCTCGCGGTCGAGCGGGCGCTTTCGGCCATGGCCGGACGTAATCGCACCGCGGGGCAGGGGCCGTTCTTCTGCGGCGCAGGAGCCTATCGTCACCATATCCCCGCCACGGTCGACCATATCATCCAGCGCTCGGAATTCCTGACCAGCTACACGCCCTATCAGCCAGAAATTGCCCAAGGCACCTTGCAATATCTGTTCGAGTTTCAGACACAGGTCGCAGCCCTGACGGGGATGGAGGTGGCCAATGCCTCCATGTATGACGGCTCCACGGCGACAGCGGAGGCGGCGATGATGGCCGCGCGGGTGACGCGGCGGGGCAAGGCAGTGCTCTCGGGAGGACTTCATCCGCACTATGCCCGCACGGTTGAGACTCTCGCAAAAGTCGCTGGCGTCGCGGTCCATCGCTTGGATGCGGCCATTGATGGTGAGGCCGCTGTGCTGGAGGCCATCGATGCCGATACCGCCTGTGTCGTCGTCCAGACCCCCAACCTGTTCGGCACCGTCACTGATGTCACGGCTATCGCAGCGGCGGCTCAGGCCAAGGGGGCCTTGCTGATCGTGGTGGTCACGGAGGTGGTGTCGCTGGGACTGCTCAAGAGCCCGGGCGAGATGGGAGCCGATATTGTCGTGGCTGAAGGCCAGTCGATCGGCAATGGCCTGAACTTTGGTGGTCCCTATGTCGGCCTGTTCACCGCGCGTGAAAAATACGTCCGTCAGATGCCCGGGCGTCTGTGCGGTGAGACGGTGGATGCCGATGGGCGGCGCGGATTTGTCCTGACCCTGTCGACCCGTGAGCAGCATATCCGCCGGGACAAGGCGACCTCGAACATCTGCACCAATTCGGGACTCTGCGCCCTAGCCTTCACCATCCATATGAGCCTGCTCGGCGAGGTTGGTTTGCGTAAACTGGCCGCAATTAACCATGCCAAGGCCCGCGAGTTGCGTGATGGGTTGATGGGCGTGCCGGGGGTCGAGATCTTGACGGAGCGGTTCTTCAACGAGATCGCCATCCGCGTGCCGACCGATGCGGCGGCTCTGGTCGAGACCCTAGCGGGACAGGATATTTTGGCCGGTGTGCCTGTATCGCGCCTGTCGCCGAAGGGCGGGATGGATGATGTCCTGCTCGTCTGTGCCACGGAGACCACCACTTCGTCCGATATTGCGGCTCTAGTCGCAGCGCTGAAAGGGGCTTTCTAAGATGAGCATGAACTCTGTTGGTCGCCCCACGCGGCCCACCCTCGTCGCCACTGTGCCCGGGGCCATTCCCGCCACCCTCGGCGGCGGACGGGGTCTGTTGCAAGACGAGGCGCTGATCTTTGAACGGGACGGATGGGACAGCAGTGGCGTTGATCTGCCGGAACCGTCGAGCGATGCCTTCGATCTTGGTGATCTTCTGCGGACTGCGCCCATCGGCTTGCCCGGTCTCAGCGAGCCCGAGACGATGCGCCATTATGTGCGCCTCAGCCAAAAGAACCATGCGATCGATCTGGCGCTCTATCCGCTGGGCTCCTGCACCATGAAGCACAATCCGCGGCTCAATGAGAAGATGGCGCGCCTGCCCGGCTTTGCCGATGTGCACCCCTTGCAGCCGCAATCGACGGTGCAGGGCGCATTGGAATTGATGGACCAGTTGGCCCATTGGCTGATGACCCTAACCGGCATGTCTGCGGTGGCCATGTCGCCCAAGGCCGGAGCGCACGGCGAACTCTGCGGCCTGCTGGCCATCCGAGCGGCCCACGAGGCGCGCGGAGACGCTCGCAAGCGGGTCTTGGTGCCGACCTCGGCTCACGGCACCAATCCGGCCACAGCGGCTTTTGTCGGATATGGAGTCGTAGAGATTGCTCAGACGGCTGATGGGCGGGTCGATATTGCGGACTTGGCCGCCAAGCTCGGACCCGATGTGGCCGCGATCATGGTCACCAATCCCAATACCTGCGGCCTGTTCGAGCGCGATGTGATCGAGATTGCCGAACTGGTCCATGCCGCAGGGGCCTATTTCTACTGTGACGGAGCGAACTTTAACGCCATTGTCGGGCGGGTCCGGCCGGGCGATCTGGGCGTCGATGCCATGCACATCAACCTGCATAAGACCTTCTCCACGCCCCATGGCGGCGGTGGTCCAGGATCAGGGCCGGTGGTCCTGTCTGCGGCGCTGGCGCCCTTCGCCCCGACACCATTCGTGGTCAAGCGCGGCGAGGCCTTTGAACTGGTGGAATATCGCGAAGGCGAGGCGGCTCAGGCCTTTGGCCGACTATGCGCCTTCCACGGCCAGATGGGTATGTATGTCCGCGCCCTGTCCTACATGCTCAGCCACGGAGCCGATGGCCTCAAGCAGGTGGCCGAGGATGCGGTGCTCAATGCCAACTATATTAAGGCCCGGCTTAGCGGTGTGATGAGCGCGGCCTTTGTAGGTCCCTGCATGCATGAGGCGCTGTTCGATGATCATTGGCTGGAAGGCACTGGGATCACCACCCTGGACTTTGCCAAGGCCATGATCGACGAGGGTTTCCACCCCATGACCATGTATTTCCCGCTGGTGGTGCACGGCGCCATGCTAATCGAGCCGACGGAGACAGAGTCTAAGGCGGAACTTGACCGGTTTTGCGATGTTCTGTTGTTGTTGGCGGGGGCGGCTAAGGCGGGGGATGTCGATCGGTTCAAGGGGGCACCGTTCCATGCGCCGCTGCGAAGGCTCGATGAGACCCTTGCGGCCCGCAAGCCCAGATTGCGCTGGCGCCCCGAATTGAGCACCGATGTTGCCGCAGAGTAGCGCCCAGCAATTTATTTTGGGCATGCCCTAATTGGGCCTTTAAACCGGGTACCATAGCGCTCATATCAGCCTGCCCCGGGTTAGGGCCTCGAAGGTTTCGAGGTGCGGCCATGTGGATCGAAGAGACCGATGCCCCAAACCGTTGTTGTGCCCCAAACCGTTGTTGCGCCCCAAACCGTTGTTGCGCCTCTGACCAAGCCTGGCCAAGATGCCCATGCCGAGAATGTCGGTGCTGAGGTCGTGAGCCGCTTTGTCCGCTGGGGAATGGCGCTTTTGGGTGGCGCGATCGTGGCCATTGGCATTGTGATGGCACCGCTGCCGGGGCCGTTCGGTGTGCCGGTGATGGTCGTGGGTCTGATGATCCTGCTGCGCAGCTCCTTCTCGGCCAAGCGCGCCTTTGTCAAACTGCAGCGCCGTCATCCGCGCATCGTCTTTCCTCTACGCCGCCTCTTGCGCCGAGAGCCGGAAGTCATGCCGGTGGCTTGGCAGCAGGTTCTGCGGTTTGAGCGCATGGTATTGCCAAAGTCTTGGCGTTTTGTCCGGCGCTTGCGGCTCTCCTTGCGCGGAAAACCAAAAGCCTGATGCGGTTTGGACACGACTCGCATTATTTTTGTGTCCTAGAGGCCTGATCGGCGATCCAACGCAAGACTGTCGCCGTAAAGGGTCTAAAGCAAATCCTTGTGAGCTTTCGAATCGCTCGTTGGCTTCCCATCATCGAAACACTTCAACATGGCCTTCGCCACGACCCACATGACGCGCCCCGTTCACAACACTGCCGATGCTATGCAGGCCGGTGTTCGCAGGATGCTGCGTATTGGTCTTTTGATTTTGGGCGGACTGATCATGGCAGTTGGGGCTGTACTGGCGCTCTTGCCCGGCCATTTGGGTGTGCCCATCTTGGTTGTCGGCCTGATGGTGGTGCTTCGTAATTCTTTGCCTGCCCGCAAAGAGTTCATCCGGCTTCAACGTCGTCACCCCAACTGGGTTTTCCCCCTGCGCCGTCTGATGCGCCGTGAGCCCGAGGTCATACCGGTGGTCTGGCAACAGGTCTTGCGGACCGAGCGTTTGATCCTTCCGGTTCGCTATCGCTTTATGCGGCGTCTGCGGGCGAGTTATTTCCGCCGCTCGAAAAAGTTGGCCTAAACCACACTGTCATCGTCAAACGAAAACCGGGCCAGAGGTTTGCCTCCGGCCCGGCTTCTAGCGTTAAACAGATCGATTTTAGCTATTGCAGCTTGTCAGCCATCTGAGCGACCGCTCTGTCGATCAGGGGGTCACTCTTCAAGCCCTTAAGACGGCCCTGAAGGATGGTGCCGGTCATCTGAGCGGCCAGTTCGGCCGCGACAGATTTGACCTCAGCCGCCGCCGCCGCTTCCGCTGCCGCGATCTTGCGTTCCGCCAGAGCCTGGCGGCGGGCAATTTGCTCGTCCAGCTTCACCTTAGCGTCCACTGCCAGACGAGCAGCATCGGCTTCGGCAGCAGCAATCATCTCAGCGGCCTGACGTTCAGCATCTTCACGCTGCTGCTGGATTGAAGCCAGCAGAGCCTGAGCCTCTTCACGCAGGCGCTGGGCCTCGTCGAGTTCGTTCTGGATCTTTTGAGCATAGCCATCAAGACCGCTGGCCACGGCTCCTGGAACCTTCAGATAGATCAGAAGGCCAAAAAACAGAGCCAGCGCGATGGCGACCCAAAATTCAACTTCTTGCAGAAGTTCCATAGTTTGGGTCCCCTTAGGCCTTTGCCGCGGTCAATGCCGTCTCGACCTCATCGGCCGTGACAGCAACGCCCGTGAGCTTGTCGGTGATCGCTGCGGCGATGTCGGACGCGATGGTCCGCACATTGCCCAGAGCTGCATCGCGCGAAACCCGGATACGGTCTTCGGCGACAGCCAGTTTTTCCGCCAAAACCGCTTCCTCTGCTGCCTGCCGCGTCGCGGCCTCAGCGTTGGCCTTAGCCTTGGCTTCAGAAGCGGTCCGCTGAGCGTGGGTGCGGGCCTTGGTCAGTTCGGCCAAGGCGGTTGCACTTTCGGCTTCAGCCTGCGTCTTCAAATCACGGGCCTGTGCGACATCCGCCGCGATCTTGTCTGCCCGGGTCTGGATCGTCCCACCGACGCGCGGCAGAAAGAGCTTTGACAACAGGACATAGAGAACGACGAAGATCAGCAGCAGCCAAACCACCTGGCCAGGCCACCACACGAACTGAAATTGCGGCAAACCGCCGCCGCTGGCATTGCCATCGGCTCCGGTCGACTCGTGAGTCTGTGTCGTTTCGTTGGCCATGACGGTCCGGTCTTAGGCGAAGAGGATCAGGAAGGCGATGACAAGGGCGAAGATGCCCAAGGCTTCGGTCAGCGCCATGCCGAGGAACAGCATCGGGCGTTCGCCAGCGGCGGCAGATGGGTTGCGGATGGCGGCGGCCAGATAGCTGCCGAACAGGTTACCAAGACCGATACCAGCCCCGATCATGCCGAGCATGGCCAAACCAGCGCCGATATATTTTGCGGATGCAGCGTCCATAAGAGTCTTCCTTTTTGTTGGTTAGGTAGAGGAGAAAACGAAGAAAATGAGTGATCAGTGCCAGACATTAATGACTGTGCAGGTTCACAACGTCGTTCAGGTAAACGCAGGTAAGCGCGGCGAACACGAAGGCCTGAAGGAAGGCCACGATGAACTCCAACGCGGTCAGGGCAACAACGCTGCCCAACGACACCACTGAGCCGAGATAGCCCAGCGACGCGATGCCGCCGCCCGTGGCCAGAAGGCCAAGGGAGATGATGAACCCTGCGAAGATCTTTAGAACGACGTGCCCGCCGATCATGTTCCCGAACAGACGTAAGGCCAAGGTCACAGGCCGCACCAGGAAGGAAATGATCTCAATCGGCACCATCAGGATCAGCAGGAAAGCGGGGACGCCCGAGGGGACGAACAGCTTGAAGAACCCGAACCCGTTGCGCGCAAAGCCAACCACGACGACCGTCAATATGGTCAGCATGGCGAGCGTTACCGTCACGGCCAATTGAGAGGTGGCCGTAAAGACAAGGAACATGCCCAGGAAATTCATCGCCAGAATAAAGGAGAACAGCGTGAACACGAAGGGGAAGAAGACCTTGCCCTCGTGACCAATGATTGATCCGGCCAGATCATCGACGAGGCCATAAAGCATCTCGCCCACGGACTGGAGCCGCCCTGGAACCACCGCTTGACGCGCGGCCAGAGCAAAGAACACGCAGATCAGGCCCGCTGCCATACCCATGGAGACCACCGAATTGGTGATCGACAGGTCTACAACGCCCAGACCGGGCAGGTTCACCATCGGCAGATCCACGACCTTGTGGATCTGGAACTGGTGCATCGGATCGGCCATAAGCCCTCAATCTCCTCATTCGAACCCGCATCTGCAGGATCAGTCTTCGTCATCCTCATTCCCAAGCAGCGGTTCATCCGGCCCAGGAGCAATCGATGTCTTATTTCCCATGCGTCCAGCAGTGCGGACGACCATGAAAGCCGAAAGCCCCGTGCCGATCAGCATCCCGCCGATCAGGCCCCAAGGGCTTATATGTAACAGTTGGTCGAGCAACCAGCCGAAGCCTAGCCCTCCCAAAATTCCACCAATCAAATCCGCCAAGACGCGATAGCCATCGTGGCTATGTTCCGCGCCGTGGTCCTTGGTCTTACGCGCACGGGAGGCCTCAAAGGCCCCAATCCGGTCGTCAAGACGGCGAAGGGCCTCTTGGTTGGGGGCGTCGCGCGACACTTCAGGGTCAAGATCGTCCGACTGCGGCATGAGCTGCGCTGGCGTCCCCGATCACGAAGCCGCGCCAATGCCCGGTTTGATCGAGCCGGAACCTATAGATCAGGCGGCCATTGGTCAAGATTGGCTGGAAAGGTTTTAGTTCTTTGTATTTGTTGGATTAATTATGCTGATTTTGGGTGTCGGCGGGGTTTGCCGCGAGTCGGTGGCCATTCTGACGAATTTGAAGGGCTTCCTAGGGCTTTGGTAGGGTCAGCATAGCCAAGAGAGGCGAGATAAAAAGGCCCTCACCCAACCCTTTGCCTCAGGCAGAGGGCTAAGAACCGATAGGCCCTCGCCCCCTTGGGTCAGAAGGTTGAGTGAGGGGGCTAGATTCAATCCCCGATGCCTTCACCCACTTGCATGTTTCAAAAAGATCGCGGCGATCTCTTCGCCTCGGGTTTCTTGCGGGAAGTGACCTGCGCCGGGCAGAAGGTCGAAGGTGGCTTGAGGGTAGCGCGAGGCCCAGTCGCGGCCCCAACTTTCGGGGAAGACATCATCACCGCCGCCCCAGATAAAGTGAACCGGCCCCTTCCATTTTAGGATCGCCTCAAAATGCTGGGCCTGAGCCTTGGCATTGTCAGTTTCTGGAGTGTGGATGGGGATGCTCAAGGGGAAACGGCGGGGACCGGCATGTCCGGCCCTGCCCAAACCGGCATGGGGCGCGTCATAGCCGCGGCGCACGCCGTCTTGCTCGGACGATAGGGTAGGATGCTCGCCCTTTTGCACAATCCCATAAAGATCGCGGGCGGCTATGTGGCCAAAGGACACCATAATGAACCAGCCTAGTGAAAGCGGCTCAGGAACGTTGGTTTCAAACAGGCCGCCAGCCTGCCACCCTGCATTCCATTGGCGAACGGCTGGGCTGTAGTCGAAGGCGGCGTGGTGAAGCCAGGTGTTCATGATCACGAGGCGCGAGAACCTCTGGGGCTGCTCTGCGACCTGCGCCAAGCTGATCGGCCCGCCCCAGTCTTGGCAAAAGAGCGTGATGCCCTGAAGGTCCAGATGATTGATCAGGGCGCGGTGGGCGTCGGTATGGCGTGTGATCGAGTACCAGCCATCGTCCGTGACCTTATCAGAGCGCCCAAAGCCAATATGGTCGGCCGCGATGCAGCGATAGCCCTCGGCCACGAGAGCGGCGATGATCTTGCGGTTCAAAAAACTCCAGGTCGGCATGCCGTGCATCAAGAGGACCACCGGGCCATCTCGCGGACCCTCATCGACATAGTGCATCCGCAAGCCCTGGAAGATGAGATAGTTCGGCGCAAAGCCATAGCCGGGTAAGTTCTCAAAGGCGCTGTCGGGTGAGCGCAGGAACGAGACACCGTCGGGTGTGTGGTGCAGTTCGGTCATGGTGAGCGCCTCCTGTTTTGGCGACAGTAACATACGGCACGATTAATGCCAATAGTTTTGGGCGAGGGCCTTATTTCTGAACCGCGTCACTGCGAGCGCAGCCAAGCAACCCTGTGGTCTGACACAAGCCGGAATGGATGTTCCCTTAGGTTGCTTCGGCGCGATGCGCCTGGCAATGACGCGCTAGCTACATGACGCGCGGCTGCCTCATGCGGCGCTTGCCCGCGCACGAGGAAGCTGCACGGACCATTCTAAGCATGTATGACAGCCACCATGAACGACATGTCAACCGCCCCAAGCCCTGCCGATGACGGCAAGTCATGCATTTTTATCGATGCCGACGCCTGCCCAGTGAAGGACGAGACCTATAAGGTCGCCATTCGCTATGGCTTGAAGGTTTTCGTTGTCTCTAACAGCTTCATCATGACACCGCGCGAGCCATGGATTGAGCGCGTCATTGTCGATGCGGGTCCGGACATTGCCGATGACTGGATCGCTGATCAGGTGCGTCGCCGTGACATTGTCATCACCAATGACATCCCCTTAGCCAGCCGCTGTCTCGAGAAGGGCGCGCTGGTCATTGGCGCGACGGGGCGAGCCTTTACGCCCGATTCCATTGGCATGGCCTTGGCCGCACGCGGGATCGCAGAGCATCTGCGCTCCACCGGTGAAGTGACCAAGGGACCGGCTCCTTTTGGCCCTGCTGATCGTTCGCGGTTCCTGTCGGCGCTCGATGAGGCGGTAAATCGCGCCAAGCGGATACCGCACTAATTTTTTAGCCAAGGCCCACAAACCCATATGGAACCTAAGGTGCAGGACCAATCCCATGAATCCGCTACGGCACCTTGGGTCTCGCAGCCAGCCTCTTCGAACCGCCTCGTCGCAAGCGCCATCACGTGTGGATGATCGGCGTAAAGTTTGACTTCCCTCTGGCCCGCGAAGGGATAATCTGCCCTCTAGAATGAGGCCCAGCGATAAGACCGGGCTAGGTGAGGACGCATAGATGGATTTCGAATTTTCGGCTGAACAGCAGCAACTCAAGGAACAGGCGCGCCGCTATCTTGCGGATAAGTGCCCAACCACGGCCGTACGCGCCATTTTGGAAGGCTCTGAACCCTTCGACCGTACCTTGTGGCAGGGACTGGGCGAGATGGGCTTTTTGGGCGCAGCGATCCCCGAGGAATATGGTGGGCTGGGCCTAGGCTATCTAGAGCTTTGCGTCATTGCCGAAGAGCTAGGCCGTGCCCTCGCGCCGGTGCCGGTTTCATCCTCTATCTTTCTGGTTGCTGAAATCCTCAAGGCGGCAGGCAGCGAAGAGCAAAAGCAAAGATGGTTGCCCAAGCTTGCTTCAGGCGAAGTTATCGGCACATTGGCCTCGGTTGAGGTGACCGGGTCTGTGCGGCCCTCGAATATCGCGATGTCGGCCAAGGCTGGTGCCCTGACGGGTGCCAAATCGCCGGTACTGGACGGCGATATAGCCCACATTGCCGTCGTTCTGGCTCGCCACGCGCCGGGCAAGGATGCGCAGGGCCTGTCGCTATATCTGGTGGATCTGAACCAGTCTGGCATCGAGCGCACAGTATTAGAGACGATCGACCCCACGCGTAGCCAAGCCAAGATCACCTTCAACAGTGCCAAGGCCGAGCTGGTCGGTGTGGCCGGTGACGGCTGGCGTCTCTATGAAGAGGCACTGGACCGCGCCGCGATCCTGACCGGCTTCGAACAGATCGGCGGTGCCGATAAGGCGCTCGAGATGGGCCGCGACTATGCCTTGCAACGCTTTGCCTTTGGCCGCGCCATCGGCTCGTTCCAAGCCATTAAGCACATGCTGGCCGATATGTATGTTTCGGCCACCTTGGCCCGCTCAAACGGCTATTTCGGGGCCTATGCCCTGTCGACCGGATCAGCGGATCTGCCCGAAGCGGCCGCGACCATGCGGGTCAGCTCTTCCAAGGCGTTCCAGCACTGCGCCAAGAACAATATCCAGGTGCACGGCGGCATGGGCTTTACCTGGGCCATGGACTGCCACCTGTTCTATCGCCGCTCCAACCTCTTGGCCGTCAGCCTCGGCGGCCTGAATGAATGGGAAGACAAACTGATCGACCGGCTGCGCGCCAAGAACGCTGCCTAAGCCAGATCGCCATTTAAGGGACATCAAAGCCATGAATTTCGACGACACACCACACGAAGCCGCCTTCCGCGCCGAAGCCCGCGCATGGATCGACGCCAACGCCCCTAAGTATCTGCTGCCCTACTTGGAAAAGTCTGGTTACGGCGGGATCGAACTGGGTGGTCTTGACCCTATGAAGGAGGCCAAGGCTTGGCAAAAGAAGAAATATGATGCCGGATGGGCCTGCCTGCACTGGCCCAAGGAATATGGTGGTCGCGGTGCTAGTCCCATCGAACGCGTTATCTGGAACCAAGAAGAAGGCCCCTACGGTGCCCTGTCCGGCTCCTTCATCATCGGTCACGGCATGTGCGGCCCCACGGTCATGGACTGGGGACCAGAAGAGGCCAAGCGCGAGCTGCTGCCGCGTCTTGCGGCCGGCGAAGACATCTGGTGCCAGCTGTTCTCCGAACCGGCTGGCGGCTCCGATCTGGCCGGTCTGCGCACCAAGGCTGAGCGCGATGGCGACGGCTGGGTCATCAATGGCCAGAAGATCTGGACCAGCGGCGCTCACTATTCGCAGTGGGGCATCTTGATCACCCGCACTGACCCTAACGTGCCCAAGCACAAGGGCCTGACCATGTTCTTCCTGCGCATGGACACGCCGGGCGTGCGCATCGTGCCGATCAAGCAGGCCAATGGTCAGTCAGGCTTCAACGAGGTCTATTTCGACAATGTCCGCCTGCCCGACAGCCAGCGCCTTGGCGGCGTGGGCGAGGGCTGGAAGGTGTCGCTGACCACCTTGATGAACGAGCGCCTGTCCATCGGCTCGGGCATGAGCGCGGGCTTCCCCGACATTTTCGAGTTCTGCAAGGAGCTGGAACTGGCCGACGGCACGCTAGCCATCAATGACCGCGGTGTTCGCTCCAAGCTGGCCGAGTGGGCCTGCCGTCAGAGCGGCCTGAAATATACCGGCATGCGGGCCATCTCGGCCCTGTCGCGCGGCGAAAATCCAGGGCCGGAAAACTCTATCGGAAAGCTGGTGGCCGGTTCTAGCCTGCAAGAGATCGCCATGTTTGCGCTCGACCTGCAAGGTCAAGCCGGGGCCGTGTCCGACCCGAAGCTAGCGGCCATGGCGGCGAAGTTCCAAGCCCAACTGCTACGCTCGCCCGCGACCCGCGTCGAGGGCGGCACGGACGAGATCTTGCGCAACATCATCGGCGAGCGGGTCCTTGGCCTGCCAGGCGATATGCGCGCCGACAAGGGCCTGCCTTTCAACAAGATCCCAACGGCCTAAAGCCAAAGGACCCCACCATGCCCGCGCCCTACGCCACATTGCTGATCGAAAAAGAAGGTCCAATTGATTGGGTGACGCTGAACCGGCCCGAAGCGCTCAATACGCTGAACGGTCAAATGGTCGATGACCTGCTCGACTATTTCGGCGGTCTCTATTTTGATCGCAAGACCCGCATTGTGGTGCTGCGGGGGGCGGGCAGGGCCTTTTGTGCGGGGCTCGATATCAAGGAGAGCATGGAATCGCGGCCCAACGATAATGCGCCGCGCGGTCCGGCGGCGGGTCTGCTCAGTCAGCGTCGCATCTCCGAGATCGTCATGCGCATGCGCCGCTGTCAGCAGCCGATCATCTCGCTGGTTCAGGGGCCAGCCTGCGGCGGAGGCTTTGCGCTGGCTTTGGCGTCCGATATCCGGATTGCAGGAGAAAGCGCGCGGATGAATGCGGCCTTTATCCGTATCGGCCTGTCGGCCTGCGATATTGGTGTGTCCTACTTCCTGCCCCGTCTGGTCGGGGTGTCGGTGGCGTCCGAGCTGATGCTGACCGGACGCTTTATTAATGCCGAGCGGTCCTTGCGCGTCGGTCTGGTCAGTGAAGTGGTGCCCGATGCCGATCTGACCAAGGCCGCCCGCGCCTATCTGGACGACATGGTCACGACCTCGCCTCTGGGCCTTCGCCTGACCAAAGAGTGCCTGAATATGAGCGTCGATTCTCAGAGCTTAGAAGCGGCCATCGCCATGGAAGACCGTAACCAAATCCTCTGCTCCCAGACCGCCGACGTCCGCGAAGGCATGACGGCCTTCTTACAAAAACGCGCGCCGAACTATTCGGATAGTTGATCACGCTCTATAGATAATTATAGATTTAAAGACCTTGACGGGATTTTTAGGGGGTCTTCCTTTACTCAGGCTGAGTGGGGGAGACTTTCGTGTCGAGCATCGGAGTGCGGACGATCCTGTAGGCGCGCGTCGCCTCGGCTATCGCGCTCGATCTGAAGGCTATCAAACTTTTGGACTAGGCGCCGCAAGGGCAGTGCTGATAGCGCTGCCTCCATGAACCAGAAACTTTCCCTAGACGAGATTAACGCGCCGGTCGGCTTTGCCGCCTTTCCGATTGAGATTGGCTTTATCGGTGCCAATGGCCCCCTGTGGCTCAACGCCCATGGTGAGGTCCTAAAGCTCGGCTTTCGGGTCGAGATGCGCCACTGCAACCCCATGCAGATCTGTCATGGCGGCATGCTGGCCACCTTCATCGACATGCTGATGCCAATGTCAATTGCCCATCAGAGCAAGATGCGGGGACGCTTTATGCCTACCGTTCAGCTCAGCCAAGAGTTCTTGGCACCAGCACCACTCGGCAGCTGGGTTGAGGGCAGTGCCCAGGTGCTGAAAATCACCCGCAATATGGCCTTTGCCCAATGTCTGATTACCGCCGATGGCGAACTTTGTGGTCGGGCCAGCGGGGTCTTTAAGCTGGGCAAGGAGATCGGCGGGGCGGGGCTGTCGGGCGTAATCGAAAAGATCAAAGCCGCCAACCCCTTACCCTCAACCGAAGACTAGGCCTTAGCGCTTGGGCGTGCGTCCATGCGCTTGATCCAAGCGGCTGTCCAAGCATGTGCTGTCGCAAGCGGCTGACCGACGGCGGCACCGAAGGTCAAGAAACAGTAGAGCAGAATGTCGGCCATCGTCAGGCGATCACCGCAGACGAACTGACGATCCCCCATCTGGTCGCCAAACCATTTGAGGCGATCCTTAGCGATGGCCTTGAGCTCATCAGCACCACTGGGGCCAACCAGCAAGATCCGCTTTTCAAAGATTGGACGGCCCTCTGCGGCCCGGAAGGCGTTGGTCATAGGCTCGATGATATTCAGGTCGATGCGGCGCGTCCACATGCGGGTCTCGGCGCGCTCCTCTGGCGTCGTGCCGACTAGGGCGGGCGAGGGCTGAACCTCTTCGAGATATTCGCAGATGGTGGTGATTTCGCAGACAAAGCTGCCATCATCCAATTCTAGCGCAGGCGTCTGACCGGCGCGATTGACCGCAGTGTTATAGGGCGGACGACGGTTTTCACCGCCCATCAGGTCGACCGTAACGATCGGTAAAGTGATGCCCTTTTCGGCCATGAACATCCGCACGACATGCGGGTTTGGGCCTACGGAATTATGAAGCTTCATTGTCGTTTCCTCTTATGGTTACGCGATTAGTCGGGTCTGGGGCGGGTCGCGTCAAGAGTTTGATCGAGGCCCTATGACTTTGCGCCAATCGGACCTAGAGTTTGGGTTAAGAGCAAAAAAAATCTGGGAGTGATCAGGATGTCAGGACTAAAGGGCGGATGCCTCTGCGGCGCGGTGCGCTATGAGTTGAAGGCGCAGCCAACCGTGACGGCAGTCTGTCACTGCACACACTGTCAGCGCCAAAGCGGCAGCGTCTTCTCGACCAATATGGTGGTCATGGAAGCGGACTATGTTCAGCATGGCGAGACCAAGGTTTTTCAGGACAAAGGTGACAGCGGCAAGGGCGTCTATCGCCATTTCTGCGCCAACTGTGGATCGCCCATCATTTCCAAGATCGACCTGATGCCAGGTGTGGTCATGGTAAAGGCTGGCACCTTGGATGATCTGAGCACCGTCACGCCGGGCGTCGAGGTCTATGCCGATCATGCCCCCGATTGGGTTGCCCCCATTGCTGGGGTTCGCCGCTTTGGACAGGCTGCAGGCTAGGTCTGATGAGCGCGAGCCTGATCGAAGCCAGTCTGGAACTTGCCGCCGAGCGCTGCGAGGACCTGACGCCACTGGTCTATGAGCGTCTGTTTACCGAGCATCCTGAGATGGAGACCCTGTTCTGGCGCGACACCAACCATGCGGTGAAGGGCGAGATGTTGGCGCGGGTCTTTGAGGCCATCCTCGATTTCGTCGGCGAACGCAAATATGCCAGCACCATGATCCAGTGCGAGGTCGTGACCCACGAGGGTTATGACGTCCCACCCGATGTGTTTAGGATATTCTTTACCACCGTCGCGGCGACCTTAAAGGCTTTGCTGGCCAAGGACTGGACCGCCGATATAGATCAGGCTTGGACCAAGCTGCTCGCTGATCTGGACTATTATGTGATTCACCCCGATCAGTATCAAACGAGTATGGCCCCGGCCAGATAGCTCAAATTCAAAATTCTGCTTGGGGCGCCTTTGGGGAAAGGGCGTAGAGATAATGATAAGACCTGTTGGGAGACCGAACCATGAGTGCTGATCCAGGACAACCGACCATCGGTGATGTGCGCCCCGCCCACCGTCTGGACGAGGCGGCATTGGATCGTTGGCTGGCGGCCAATGTCGAGGGCTATCAAGGCCCCCTATCGGTGCGCCAGTTTCAGGGCGGCGCTTCTAACCCGACCTATATGCTTACGGCAGGCGCCAAGCGCTACGTCATGCGCAAGAAGCCGCCAGGGCAGTTGCTGGCCAGCGCCCATCAGGTTGACCGTGAATTTCGGGTCATGTCCGCTCTGGGTAAGGTCGGCTTTCCTGTCCCGACCATGCGCGCCCTATGCGAAGACGATAGCGTCGCTGGCGCGACCTTTTATGTGATGGACTTCCTCGAGGGCCGCATCTTCCGCGATGCCCGTTTGCCCGGCATGACCCCGACGGAGCGCGCCGCCATCTATGACGAGTTGGGCGCAGTGATGGTGCAGCTGCACGCCATTGATCCCAACGCCATCGGCTTGGCCGACTATGGTCGCCCCGGCAACTATTTCGAACGCCAGATTGGCCGCTGGACCAAGCAGTATCGCGGTGCCGAAACCGAACGGATCGAGGCCATGGAGGCTTTGATCGAGGCCCTGCCAGCCTCGGTGCCTGCCGACGACCGAGTGACCATCGCGCACGGGGACTATCGGTTGGAGAATGTGATGTTCCACCCCACCGAGCCACGCATCATTGCGGTCTTGGACTGGGAGCTATCGACGCTGGGCCACCCGCTGGCCGATCTGGCCTATAACTGCATCCTGTGGCATTCGCGGTCTGAGAGCTGGGGCACGTTCGATGGGATTGATCTGGCTACCTCGGGCATTCCGTCGGAACAGGACTATGTCGCCGCCTATTGCCGCCGCACCGGGCAAGGCGTGATCCCAGAGTTCAACTTCTATCTGGCCTTCTCGATTTTCCGGTTGGCCTCGATCTCTCAGGGCGTGTTCAAGCGCAATCTGGATGGTATCGGCACCTCTGATGCCCATGGCGACAATAGTGGCGTTAAGATCTTGGCCGATACGGCTCTGGCCGTCCTGAACCGTTAAGACCGGACCCGATGACCGACAGCTTTGATTATATTGTTGTCGGTGCAGGCTCAGCGGGCTGCGTGCTCGCCAACCGGCTATCGGCGGACCCATCCAAGCGGGTACTAGTGCTGGAGGCTGGGGGCAAGGATGACTGGATCTGGTTCCACATCCCCGTCGGCTATCTGTTCTCGATTGGCAATCCGCGCGCCGACTGGATGTACGAGACCCAGCCTATTGCCGGACTGGATGGCCGAAAGCTGAACTATCCACGCGGCAAAGTCGTTGGTGGCAGCTCGTCCATCAATGCCATGATCTATATGCGCGGTCAGGCGGCGGACTATGAGGGCTGGAAGGCCATGGGTCTAAACGGCTGGGGCTGGGACGATGTCCTGCCGCTATTTATGGCGCAGGAAGACCATATCAACCCGCCCACTGCGTTCCATCGCAGCGGCGGGGAGTGGCGCGTTGAGCATCCCCGGATGCACTGGAAGGTCCTGGATGCCTTTGCCGAGGCTGCGGCACAGGAGGGCATTGAGCCCGTCGTTGATTTTAATGGCGGCGATAATGAGGGCGCGGGCTATTTCCAAGTCAACCAGAAGACCGGTCGGCGTTGGAGTGCGGCGCGGGGCTTTCTAAAGCCGGTCCTGCACCGCCAAAATCTCAAGCTTGAAACCGGTGTGCGGGTCACGCGGGTCCTGATTGAACAGGGCCGGGCGGTTGGCGTTGCCTATAGCAAGGGCGGACAGGAGTTTGAGGCTAGGGCCTCGGCTGAGGTGGTTTTGACCGCTGGAGCTGTCGGGACACCGCAGCTTTTGGAACTGTCGGGTTTGGGTGATGGCGCTCGCCTTCAGGCTTTGGGCATTGAGACCAAGGCGCACCTAGCGGGGGTGGGGGAGAACCTGCAAGATCATCTGCAGATCCGGCCCTATTACAAGGTCAGCGGTGTGCCGACCATGAATGTGCTCTATGGCTCGCTGTGGCGCAGGCCCCTGATGGCGCTAGAATATGCTCTGTTTCGGCGCGGGCCCATGTCGATGGCCCCGTCCCAGATGGGGGCCTTTGCCCGCTCATCACCCGATCAGGCACGGGCCAATGTCCAGTTCCACGTCCAGCCCCTGTCGCTGGACCGGTTCGGCGAGCCGCTCCATCCCTTCGGCGCCATCACCATCAGCGTCTGCAATTTGCGTCCGACCAGCCGAGGATCGATCCATCTGGCCAGCGCGCGGGCTGAGGACGCGCCCCTGATCCAACCCAACTATCTGTCCACGCCAGACGATGAGCAGGTCGCCATCGACTCCTTGCGGCTGGTGCGCAAGATTGTGGCTCAGTCCCCCTTGCAGCGCTTTGCCCCCCAGGAACATCGACCCGGCCCTGATGCCCGGTCAGACGCCGACCTCTTGGCCGCTGCCCGGTCGCTGGGTACGACCATCTTCCATCCCGTTGGCACGGCGAAGATGGGGCTTAAGACTGATCCGATGGCGGTGGTGGACGAGCAACTTCGGGTCCTTGGCATCGCAGGACTGCGCATCGCCGATGCCTCGGTCATGCCGACCATCACCTCGGGCAATACCAACTCCCCGACCATGATGATCGCTGAAAAGGCTGCCCGGATGATCCTATCTAGACTCTAGATGGGTCTTTTGTACTCCATCGGGACCATAAAAATTTTTAAAACATAATAATTTCAATATTTTACGGTTCGTTCTTGGAGCAACTCATGGTTGAACTATTAGTTAGTATTTAGTATTTAGTGTGTTAATCCACTACTGCATAACCGCGGAAACTTGTAAAACTGGCCATGCATGGCGCGAGAGCGTGTCTCGCTGTGTAAGAGGTTTTTTGAATGATTTGGGACCGGATATCGGATGATCCTGGGTTTGATTGGATAGACCATGATGTCCGTCCGCAGGTTGCGCGCTTAGTCGTCACCCTTTTGGCCTGCATATTTTCGACTTCGAATTTGGGTTTAAAGCCATCGCTTGTTTGGTTCGCTGTAGCCTTGCTCGCGCAGTTTATGACCTACAGGATTTCCGTTTCCATTCGCCCCAGTAACAAACATACCCGTCAATTTCGGTTGGTTACGGCATTGGCGATGTTGTTTGAGACCTTTGTTTGGTCCTATTTGGCCTTTCTCTATTGGCACCCCTCGAGTTTGCCCTTCTGTCTTGCGTCGGTATGTATTTTGGCCGGGCAATTGCTCCATTCGGTAACGTTTGCTTCGCGATCAAGGCTGGCGTCCTTCGTTTGTGGTGTTCCACCTAGTCTTACATTGATTGGTATCACGACCTTTTTGAGCGGTCTGCATGGGGCCGATCAGATCATGGTCTTCGTGGCCACTATGGGGGTCGTCTATTACGCGTCCGTTTACACGTCCGTTTCCGCCAACGCGCGCTATGCCGCGCAATCGGCCCTCGAAGAGCAACGCCGCTTTGCCCAAGGCATAATTGAGGCTCTGGATTCCCGAATTGGGATCATCGATGAGAGCGGCGACTTCATCCACACAAACCGCGTCTGGCGCGAGCGGATTGCGACGATCGAGCAGCGCACAAACACCCGCCTCGGCAACCATCTGTCAGAACATTCAGGGCGAATTCAGGGGCGGAAGGGACGACTGGTCGAGCGCCAATTACAGGCCATACTGGAGGGCCGCGCCGATAGTTTCTCCACACTCTATAGGGCCAATATCGAGGGGCTGAGTCAGTGGTTCAGCCTGCGCGCCTATGCTTTGAAAGATGCCGGTCAGGCCAAGGTGCTCGTCGTTCAGGACAATGTCACAGAGATCAAAGCCTCCGAGGTTAAACTGAGGCAGACCAATCGTGTGCTGCGTCGCGCACGGTTGGAGGCCGATATGGCCAATCGGGCAAAGTCTCGTTTCTTGGCGACGATGGGCCATGAAATCCGTACTCCGCTTAACGGCATTGTTGCAATTGCAGACGTGCTGTCGCGCTCCAAGCTTGCCGAGTCCGAGCGAGACCTGATCGATACTATTTCATCCTCTGCTGACACCTTGTCAGGGCTGCTGGTCGACCTGCTCGATGTGGCGCGGATCGAAGCGGGCCGGGTCAGTCTGGAGCGGGCACCGTTGCATTTGGGCGACGCTTTGCGATCCGTCATTGCCCTGAGCAACATCATTGCCAGCGAAAAGAACTTGGCCCTGAACAGTCACCTCGACCCGACGATTGAGGTGTGGGTCATGGGCGATTTAACCCGCTTTAAGCAGGTGATGACGAACCTCATTTCCAATGCGGTTAAGTTTACGGACAACGGTAATGTCACGGTCTCAGCAAGTCGCAATGAGACGGGCGCTTTCGAGATTTCGGTCGTTGACACCGGTATCGGATTTGACCCCACTCAAATCGAGCGCCTGTTTAATCCGTTTGAACAGGCCGACGACACCGTGTCGCGCCACTTTGGTGGCACAGGATTGGGCTTGGCCATCGTCAAGCAACTGATCCTCATGATGGGCGGTAACATCAATTGTAATAGTGTGCCGCAGCGCGGTTCGGATTTCCATATTCTGTTGCCGCTCGCCGTTACCCAAGCGCCGCCTGAGCCGGTAGAGCCTAGTCTTGAAGACTATATGGAGACTGCGCCCTTGGTCATTCTGGTGGTCGATGACCATCCGGTGAACCGCAAGGTCGTCGGCTTGATTCTCAATCAATTGAACATCCAACTGGTCATGGCGAAGAATGGTGAAGAGGCGGTGCAAGCCTTCTATAAGCAGCCGTTTGATGCGGTTCTGATGGATATGCAGATGCCGTTGATGGACGGCTTGCAGGCAACCCGGGCCATCCGGGATATTGAGCAAAAGGCGGGGCAGGAACGCACGCCGGTTATCATGTTCAGCGCCAATGCCCTCACCGAGCACATCGAACAGAGCCGCGCCTGCGGGGCGGACATGCATTTGGCCAAGCCGATCACCGCTAAGGGACTTCTCGGGGCCTTGGCCAGGGTCCTTAATAAGGAGCCGGCCCTTACGACCCCGCCTCCGATTTTGGCCTGACAAGCGCGGCGAACCGTTTAACATTGCCTCTTGAACGCCCAACCGTGGCGTAAACGGATCCAGGAGTGCGCTATGAAGGCCGCCGTCTATTACGAAAATGGTTCACCCGACGTCTTGAAATATGAGGATGTGCCCGATCCGGTCTGCCATCCCAAAGGCGTGGTCATTCGGGTCCTGGCGGTCAGTATTGAAGGCGGCGACACCCTCAATCGCTGGCGCGGCCCTTTGGCCACCCATCCTCACATCGTCGGCTATCAGGCCTCGGGCGAAATCGTCGCCATCGGTTCGGAAGTCAGCCACCTCAAGCTCGGTCAGATCGTCGCCACATGCGACGGCTTTGGCAGCCACGCCGAACTGCGTCCTGTTCCCGCCCGCAACTGCTGGCCGGTGCCCAAGGGCTTTGATCCACGCTTAGCCGCAGTCATTCCCGTCGCTTTCGGCACCGCGCACGACTGCCTGTTCGAGTTCGGACGTCTGAAGGCGGGCGAGACGGTTCTGGTTCAGGCGGGCGCAAGCGGCGTCGGCCTTGCCGCCATCCAACTGGCTAAGCGGGCTGGGGCCACGGTTCTGGCCACCGCCTCAAGTGATGAGCGGTTGGAGCGACTTAAGGCCTACGGTCTCGATCACGGCATCAACTATTCGGCTCAGTCTGTGCCCGAAGCGGTGATGAAATTCACCGACAACAAGGGTGTCAATCTGGTGGTCGACAGCGTCGGCGGCCCCACCTTGCAAGGCTCGATCCAATCTCTGGCCTATCGAGGTCGGGTGTCGATGGTCGGTCAGGCGGGTCGCGAGCCGATGGTGGTCGATGTCGGCAGTCTGATGGGCGGCAACCGCTCGCTCAGCGGTGTATTCCTCGGCGCTGAGATCATGACCGACCGGGCCCATGACATGATCCAAGGCCTCATTGACGATGCCGCCAAAGGCGCGTTCCAGGTGGTCATCGACCGCGAGTTTAAACTCTCAGACGCCGCCGCAGCCCATGCCTACATCGAGAGCCGCCAAGCCGTAGGACGGGTGCTTCTGATCCCTTGATTATGGCTAACCCCCTCACTTAGGCCCTCTCCCGCACGCAGAGGGCCTAAGTGAGGGTCTTGTTTAAAACCCTTACCCCATCGGATAGAGGATCTCTTTCGACACCGCGTTGATTTTCTTCATCACTTCGTCGCTGAGGATCAGGTCTGAGGCGGCGAAGATTTCGGCCAGTTGGTTTTCGTGAGTGGCACCGACGATGGTTGAGGCCACGAAGTCGTGCTGCATGCTCCAAGCGGTGGCCATGGTTACCAGCGACATGCCTGCTTCTTGGGCGATGGCCCCGAACCGTTCGGTCGCCAGCAAGGACTTGTCATTGACGAAACGCTTGGCCATGGCGGCCTGACGTCCACCAATATTCAGATAGTTCGAGAACCGCGCCCCATCAGGACGAGCGCCGTTATTATATTTGCCCGACAGAACCCCGCCCGCGAGGGGGGAGTAGGGGATCAGGCTGACGCCTTCTTGACGGCAGACCTGAGCCAGTTCGTCTTCGAAGCGGCGGTTGTTGAGGCTGAAATTGTTCTGGATGGTCTCATAGCGGGCCAGACCTTCGCGCTCGGACACCGAAAGACTCTTCATCAGGCCCCAGCTGGTTTCGTTGCTACAGCCGATGATCCGCACCTTACCGCTCTCGACCAGATCATCCAGCGCGCGTAGGGCGTCTTCGTAACGCGCACCATGGTCAGGCCAGTGGGTCTGGTAGAGGTCGATATAGTCGGTGCCTAGGCGGCGCAGGCTAGCCTCGACGGCGCTAACAATATTGTGGCGGTCGAGCGCGGTCATACCGGCGCGTTGAGAGCCCTTGAGCCAGCCATGGCTTGGACCGCAGACCTTGGTCGCGATCAGAACCTCGTCGCGGCGCTTGGTCTTCATCCAGCGGCCGACAATCTCTTCGGTCGTACCGGCCCACTCTTCCTTGGGCGGCACGGGATAGTTTTCAGCCGCATCGAAGAAGTTGATGCCAGCATCGAGCGACATGTCGAGGATGCGGTGGGACATCTTCTCGTCGGCCTGAGCACCAAAGGTCATGGTGCCCATGCAGATTTTAGAAACAACGATGGGGCTTTTGCCAAGGCGGTGGGTTTGCATTTTCGGTCCTGAAGGTTGGATTGGGATTTGAAGGGATTAAAGGGCTAAGACTGGGCCATGAGATAGGTTTGCAAGATCGCTCTGAGACCATCAGACAGGGGGCTAGAGCCCTTCTCATCGGCTTGGACAAAGGTGGTCGTGCAGATGCCGACGCACTTGCCCTGTTGGAACATGGCTTGGCTTATTTCCATCGAGGCATTGCCAATGCGGGTAATGCCGCTGCCAATATCGAGCATGTCGGGGTGAAAGACCTCGCCAAGGAAGCTCACCCGGGTATCGGCGGTGACGATCCGAACCCAAGGCGCAGGTCCGAGATCTTCGAAAATCAGCTTCATGAATCGGCCGCGGGCCTCATCATAAAAGCCAGCGATCGCCATATTGTTGATGTGGCGCAGGCTGTCTTCATCCCGATAGCGGGTCTGGATTTGGAACGCGAAGGGATAGGCGGCGCGGTTGAGGCGCCAAGGTTCGGGCTTCATAGATAGGTTACACTCTGAACAGATCGGATCATCACGACTTAAGGACTGGTTTTAGAGCCTAGCCGCCATTAGGATCAAACGATTGTTTGATTGATCGCCCACCGCCGCCGGAGATACCCATGTCTGCCACCGACCTGTTCGCCCCCATGACCTTCAAGCGTGGCCCGGCCATGAAGAACCGCTTCATGTTGGCTCCCTTGACCAATCAACAGAGCGGTGCCGACGGGGTCCTATCTCAGGACGAATATCATTGGCTGGTGAAGCGTGCGCAGGGCGGCTTTGGCCTGACCATGACCTGCGCGGCCCACGTTCAAAGGATCGGACAAGGCTTTGAGGGCCAGCTCGGTGTCTTCTCTGATGATCATCTACCGGGCCTGAGGCGTCTCGCGGCGGGGATTAAGGCCAATGACAGTGTGGCCGTGGTGCAACTGCACCATGCCGGTATGCGCTCACCCAAGGAACTGATCGGCGAGACACCGGTCTGCCCGTCCGCCAATGAGGAGTTTAGCGCGCGGGCCATGACCACGGCAGAAGTCGAAGAGATGATCGAGGCCTTTATCGTCGGTGCCGAGCGCGCCGAACGGGCGGGTTTTGACGGCGTCGAACTTCATGGTGCCCACGGCTATATTCTCTGCCAATTCCTTAGCCCTGAGGTCAATCAACGCACCGACCGGTTTGGCGGCTCGCTGGACAATCGCACCTGCGTCATCCGCGAGATCATTGCTGGGATTCGGGCCCGCTGCTGTCCAGACTTCAATCTGGGCCTTCGGCTTTCGCCAGAGCGGTTCGGCTTGAAGCTGTCTGAAATCCTATCCTTTGCCCAAAGCCTGATGACGGCGGGCGATATTGACTATCTCGACATGTCGCTGTGGGACGTTTTCAAGCTTCCGGTTGAGGAAGAATATAAGGACCGCAGCCTGATGGCCTGGTTCGCAGACCTTGATCGTGGCTCGGTGCGTTTGGGCGTCGCAGGCAAGGTTCTGACGGCTGAAAATGCCCGGGCCTGCCTCGAGGCGGGCATGGATTTCGTGCTGGTTGGACGCGGCGCAATCTTGCATCACGACTATCCTAAGCGGGTGCAGGCCGATGCTGACTTCCACCCCATCGCCCTGCCGGTCAGCCAAGAGCATCTGGCCAGGGAAGGTCTAAGCCCAAGCTTCATTCAATATATGGGCAACTGGAAAGGCTTCGTCAGCCTCTAGAGGGTGACAGCCTCATCAGAGGGCTGCATAGTCGATAGACAAACCAGCGCGGGGCGTCCTTGGACCTAGACACTGCGCGGACCAAAGGGAGGATGACATGGCCTATGCTCCGGCGACGCGGGATATCTATGATGCGGATAGCCACATCATGGAACTGCCCGACTTTTTGAAAAAATACGCCGATCCGCTTCTGCGCGAAGAGATCCCAGAGGTGAGCTATTCGGCCTCGATCGTCACCGATGACGAGGTCGCGGTGATCATGTCGCAAGGCGGACATCATAGCGCCGAGCACGTGCAGGCCCAGATCGATCTGGGCGACCGGTTGATCCAATCCTCAAAGGAAATTCAGGCCCTCGGTGCCTTTGATAGCGCCGACCGGACCCGGGCCATGGACCTGCTCGGCTTCAAGAAGCAGTTGGTGTTCGCAACACACAGTGTTGCCATGCCCTTTTCGGCCAGCTCGCGGCTGGAGTCGCGTCTGCGCTATGGAGCGACGCGGGCCCACAACCGTCACATGGCTGATTTTTGCAGTTCTGATGCAAGGCTGATGGGCGTGGCGGTGATCCCGCTCGATGATCCTGAGATGGCCATGAGCGAGCTGGACTATGTGCTGCGCAGCGGCCTTGAAGCGGTTTGGATTCCCCATCGTCCTTGTGGCGATCGCTCGCCCGGGCACGTCGACCTCGATCCGTTCTGGGCCCGCTTAGCCGATAGCGGCATTCCCTTCCTCCTCCATGTCGGCGGCGCTCCTTTGCAGTTGGCGAAGGCTTGGATGAACAATGGCCGTCCACCGACCAAGGATTGGCTAGGCGGCGGTGAGAACCTGCGCACCAAGGATATTGCATTGCTGCATGAAGGTCCGGAAGCCTTCTTGACCATGATGGTTCTGGACGGGGTGCTCGAGCGCCATCCGACCCTGCGGGGGGCGAGCGTCGAGTTGGGCGCTGGCTGGGTGACTGAACTGCTGCGTCGTCTGGACTGGGTGGTCAAGCACTGGAGCCGCAATGATGCCAATCTGCAGGGCCTCAGCCGCACGCCGTCACAGCAACTGACCGATCAGATGGCCTTCACGCCGTTTGTGTTTGAAGAGGTCGGAAACTTCATCGACCAGTCCAATCCGGACCTCTATCTGTTCTCCAGCGACTATCCCCACATCGAGGGCGGCCGCGACCCCATTGCGCGCTTTGAGGCGTCACTGGGCGTTCGAGATGAATCCGTGAGGGCCAAGTTCTATGCTGAGAACTTCCTGCGTATCTTCCCGGCAGCTCGGGTATCGTCAAGCTTGGCAGCCAGCGCATAATCGCGCTGGCCTCTAGGCCCTAGTTGATCGAGCGATAGGCTTTCTCGCCGTGGACCGCCATATCTAGACCGTCATCGATGGTTTCAGGACTGACTCGAAGCCCCACCGTCTTACGCACGATCCAGACCAAAATCAGCGTCGCTATGGCGGACCAGCCGCAGACGGCCAGAACGCCGAGGGCCTGGGTCAGGGCCTGATCGGACATCGCGATACCCTCGGCATAGCCCTTGCCGCCGAAGGTTGGGCTGGCCATGACCGCAACCAACAGGGTTCCGACAATCCCGCCGATGCCGTGAACGGCAAAGACATCCAAGCTATCGTCGATCTTGAGGCGATGGCGAACCAGTTCCACCGAATGATAACAGACAAAGCTGCCAACCGCGCCAAGTACGGCTCCGGCAAGCGGGCTGATGAAGCCTGAGGCGGGGGTGACGGTTGCGAGGCCTGCAACCACGCCGGTAACCAGGCCCACCATGCTGACCCGGCCAAAGCGCTTCCATTCAATCAGGGCCCAGACCAGACCTGCGGCCGAGGCAGACATGTGGGTGGCCAGCAAGGCCGCGCCGGCATCGGCATTGGCCGCAAGCGCGCTGCCGCCGTTAAAGCCGTACCAGCCGACCCACAGAAGACCTGCGCCCATCATGGTCATGCCAGGATTGTGCGGGGGATGCAGGTCGCGAGGATAGCCATCGCGCGGGCCAAGCTGCCAGGCGAGCAACAGGGCTGAAACCCCGGCGGTGGCATGGACGACCAAGCCTCCGGCATAGTCCATCACGTTGCGACCCATCAGCCAGCCGCCGCCCCAGACCCAGTGACAGACCGGGGCATAGACGACCAACAGCCAAAGGCCGGAAAAGACCATCACAGCGCTGAACTTCATGCGCTCGACCGTCGCGCCGATGATCAGGGCCGGGGTAATGACCGCAAAGGCCATCTGGAAGGAGAAGAAGACAGTCTCGGGAATGGTGCCGATCAGAGCGGCGCGTGGGACCGCGTTCAGCGCAAACTTGGCCATATCGCCTATCAGGGGCTGGTTGCCGGAAAAGGACAGGCTGTATCCGCCAAGCAGCCAAAGGACCGAACCAAGGCAGGCAATACCAACGCACTGCGCCATGACCGACAGCACGTTCTTTGACCGCACAAGCCCGCCATAGAACAGGGCCAGACCGGGCAAGGTCATGAGCAAGACAAGGGCTGTGGAGGCTAAGATCCAGGCTGTATCGCCTGAAGAGACCGCAGCGACATTCTGAGCCTGCGCGCTTGATGCTGTCACCAACGCCGCAAGAGCGGGCCCAAGACCAACCCATCTTAACCGCTTCATCCCAAACCTCTTGTTCGTGGGGACTCTCCCCGAGTCCAGATCCATCGCTATCAGGCTGGCTCGGCTTCGGGGAGAGAGAATTTGTACAACGGTGCAAATTTTTTTACGGAAGGTCGGGCCGCAACTAGAGGTCCAGTCGATAGACTCTTTGCGCCGTGCCACTGAACAGGGCGGTCTTTTCGTCGGCGCAATAGCCCTTGGCCAAATGTTTGAAGGCGTTCCACAGGACATCATAGGTGCAGGTTCCCAGATCGACTGGGAAGTTGCTTTCGAACATGCAGCGCTCGGCCCCAAAGGCTTCTATGCAGGTCTCGACATAGGGCCGCCACGCGTTGGCGAGGGTCTCTGATGAAGCCTGGGGTTGGGCCATGAAGGTCGGGAAGCCGGGGAAGGGCATAGCCAATCCGCCGACCTTGACCGATAGGTTCTCGCACTTGGCCAAGGCTTGGATCGACTGTTTCCAGATGTCGAACCGCTCCTCACGCCGCCCCTGATAGCTGGCGATACCCAGCGGTGTGCCGACATGGTCCAGGACCATAGACGTGTCCGGAAAGGCCTTAGCCAGATCCAGAACATCGCCAAGCTGCGGTTCCAGCAGCCAAGCGTCGAATGACAGGCCCAGACGCGCCAGATGTTTGAACCCTTCGCGGAATTCAGCGGAGCGATAGACGCCAGCGGGTCGATGGGCGAGGGGTCCAAGGACATTGCTGTCTGCATCGAATGAGGCGCTGTGGCGAATGCCCCGGAACCGTCCGCCGCCTGCGGCGATATGGGCTTCGAGCACCGCTGCAGCCCCATCGCCGCGCATCAGGTCGACATGGCCGACAATGCCCGCGCAAGCTCTGGCCGGACCATAGACGCCGCTGGCGCTGATGGCGGCAAATCCATTGACGAACTCGGTCTCACCGACGGGCCGCATTTCAGATGGCCCACCGGCACGGTACATGGCCCCGCACTCCATATAGACGGTGGCGATGACATTGTGGCCACGGTTCATATCCGCCAGCAACTCATCGAGCAGATAGCGCGGCGACAGACGCAGCAGCTTTTCGAACTCGTGTTTGGGCGGTGGCTGGGTGGCGAACAGGGCGGTCCGGTCCCATAGATGGTGGTGTGGATCGATGATCGGCAGTGTGGGGTCTAAAATGGTCTCGCCCATGAGGTCGTCTCCCTGATGCCCCCTACAGTCTCATTGCTGAAGTCGCGGGCCGAGCCGATACCATAGGGCGCTTAGACATCGATCGCCAAGGGGGCAGATGCGATCACTGCGGCGGCGGACCACTTCTGCACAAGGGGGCTTTTCGTGGCGAGGATTGTGCATATGATCATCGGTCAGTTGTTGGCTCGCGCGGCGAATGCGCCTGAATCTGGGGGACCGCCCTCGGCAATCAGAATGTCAGCAATCTTCACAGGAGAGGTGACCTATGGCCGATACCGCAACACTGGCAAAGTCCAGCAACACCACCGCAACCGAGCATTTCGATGTCATGATCGTCGGGGCTGGTATTTCGGGCGTCGGCGGAGCCTATCACCTTAAGGACCAGTGCCCGGGCAAGAGCTTCGTGGTGCTGGAGACGCAGGAGAGTTTCGGCGGCACCTGGCTGACCCACACCTATCCCGGCGTTCGGTCGGACAGTGACCTCTATACGTTTGGCTATCGGTTCAAGCCCTGGGTCGGTGCCCCGATCGCGTCGGCCGAAGAGATCCTCAAATATATGGGCGAGGTGATCGAAGAGAACGATCTGGATCGTCACATCCGCTACGGCCACAAGATCCTGTCGGCCAGCTGGTCGGGCAAGGACAATCTTTGGACCATCACTGCCGTCAACAAGGCCACGGGTGAGAGCGGCGTCTTCACGACCAACTTCCTGTGGATGTGCCAAGGCTATTATCGCCATGATGAAGGCTATACGCCCGAATGGCAGGGCATGGACCAGTTTAAGGGCCAGATCATCCATCCCCAAAGCTGGCCAAAAGACTTGGCCTATAAGGCCAAGAAGGTGATGGTCATCGGGTCTGGCGCGACGGCAGCGACCGTGGTGCCGGCCATTGCCGCTGATTGCGAGCACGTCACCCTGCTTCAGCGCACCCCGACCTATTTCATCCCTGGCCGCAATGCCAATGACCTCGTGGATAACCTGCGCAAGCTTGAGGTCAAGGAAGAGTGGATCCACGAGATCGCTCGCCGCCAGATCCTGTTCGATCAGGGTGAATTTACGCGCCGCTCGTTCGAAGAGCCCGAGGTGGTGCGCGAAGAACTTCTGGCGGGCATCCGGGCCTTCTTGCCGGATGACATGGTCGAGAAGCACTTTACGCCCAGCTATCGTCCTTGGCGCCAGCGCATCGCCTTTGTGCCCGATGGTGACATTTTCCAAGGCATCGCGTCGGGCAAGGCCAGCGTTGTAACCGACGAGATAGAGCGCTTTACCGAAAAGGGTATCATGCTGAAGTCGGGCACTGAGCTTGAGGCCGACATCATCGTCACCGCCACGGGCTTTAACCTGAACGTGCTGGGCGATATCAATTTCTCGATCAATGGCGAGGCTTTGGACTTCTCCAAGACCGTCACCTATCGCGGTATGATGTTTACCGGCGTACCCAATATGATCTGGGTGTTCGGCTATTTCCGCGCCAGTTGGACCCTGCGGGCCGATCTGATCGGAGACTTTGTCGCGCGCCTGCTCAACCATATGGACCAGAAGGGTGTCAAGGCCGTCACCCCGACCTTGCGACCCGAAGACAAGGACATGCCGTTGCTGCCGTGGATCGATTCCGAGAACTTCAATCCCGGCTATCTGATGCGCGGCATGCACCTTCTGCCCCGCCGCGGCGACAAGGCCGAATGGCAGCACACCCAAGACTATTGGGCCGAAAAAGATCTGTTCCCCCAGATCGATCTAGACGACGCGACGTTCCAATATAGCCAGTAAAACAAGGCCTCCACTTGGGCCCTCTCCCTCAGGGAGAGGGCTTATCTATGCTTAGCCCTCGCCCCCATGGGGAATAGGGTTGGGTGGGGGGCTCTTGCTTCGACAGGCCCAGCATGAGGAAGACCGATAGATCACCAACTGCCCAGTCATCCTAACCTTGCGCCTGTCGAAGGACGAGGATGCGCCCCCAAAGGAAGCCCTTTTCCTGCACCCTGTTTTGAGGGACTATGTCGGCAAAATATAGGCATTAGGGGAACGAGTATGGGCCAATCCACCATCACGGTGACACCGTCAGGACAGGCCTGCGGGGCCGCGGTTACCGGTGTTGATCTGACCAAGCCGCTAAGCGCCGCACAGGTCGCGGACATTCGCGCCGCTTGGCTTGAGCACCATGTCCTTGCCTTTACCGGTCAGGACATAAGCGACGATGATCAAGAACGGTTCACCATTGCCTTTGGCGGCTTTGGAGACGATCCCTTCATCGCGCCGATCGAAGGCCGCAAGCATGTCATCGCGGTCAAGCGGATGGCGGACGAGACCTCGCCCCTGTTCGCTGAAAACTGGCACAGTGACTGGAGCTTTCAGGCCCGCCCCCCTGCAGGGACCTGCCTCTATGGCATCACCATTCCGCCGATGGGCGGGGATACGCTCTTTTCCAATCAGCATGCGGCTCTGGATGCCATGCCTGACGCCATGCGCTCCAAGCTTGAGGGCAAGATGGCGATCCATTCGGCCAAGAAGGCCTATGCGCCCGAAGGCTCCTATGGCGAAGGCGATATTGCTCGACGTTCGATGGATATCCGACCCTCACGCGCAGCCGAGGCGAGCCAAATTCACCCCCTAATCCGCGCCCATCCAGAAACTGGACGTCTGGGGCTCTTTAGCTGTTTGGGCTATATTGTCGGGCTTGAGGGTATGGCTGACGAGGAATCCATGCCGCTCTTGATGGAACTCTATCGCTGGCAGGGTAGCGAGGCGTTCCAGTACCGCCATCGCTGGGAGAAGGGCACGCTGCTGATGTGGGACAATCGCTCGGTTCTTCATGCGGCGACCGGCGGCTATGACGGCTATGACCGCCTGCTGCACAGGACGACCGTCGCCGCGTTTTAGCAACGATCTACCCCCTACCGTGTTTCCTGCGCAGGGTGAGGGCCTTGTTTTCCTAACCTGCCGTCAGTTCCAACCCCTCTAATGCCCCATCCGCGCGCCAGGCCTCGATGAGCTTAACAAAGGCGATGGGCCCCTTGCCATAGGCACCGTTACGGGCAGCAAGGGCGGAGGGTTTGCCTTCGTTATTGTAGTAGCCGGGCGTACATTCCTCGGCGAACTCTTGGCGGGAAATGGCCGAATCTATAATGGTTTGGACCCAAGCCTCTTCGGCGTTTTCTGAGGCTTCTGCGACCGTGATCCCGCGATTTTGGCATTCGGCAATGATGTAGGCAGCGTGCTTGCTCTGCTCGTTGAGCATGTGCGGATAGCTGACCGTGAAGCCCGACTGCGAGATGGCGAAGATGAAGTTGTTGGGGAAGTCGCGGCTGTGCATGCCGTGCAGGGTCGAGACCCCGTCCGCCCATTTCTGGGTCAGGGTCTGGCCACTGCGGCCCTTGACCTCATAGCCCGCGCGCTGGGCATAGGAGGTGCCGACCTCAAAGCCGGTCGCAAAGATCAGGCAGTCCAGTTCGTACTCGACCCCATCGACCACCACGCCGCGTTCGGTGATCTGCTGCACGCCTTTGCCTTGGGTGTCGACGAGTGTCACGTTGGGCCGGTTGAAGGTCGCCAGATATTCATCGTGGAAACAGGGGCGCTTACAGAACTGATTGTACCAAGGCTTGAGCTTGTCGGCGGTCGCCTTGTCGGCCACGACCTGATCAACGCGCGAGCGGATCTGCTCCATCTTGCGAAAATCGGCCAGTTGCAGCAGTTCAGCCGGATCGCCGACCGAGCCATCGGCGGACTGTTCCTGACGGATGCGCGCGACGATGCCGATATTGCGGATAATGTCGGTCCAGCCGTCCGAGACCAGATCTTCGGGCGCATAGCCGCCGGAAACGAGGATGTTGAAATTGTCCATCCGGTGCTGCTGCCAGCCCGGCTGAAGGCTGTTGGCCCATTCTGGATCGGTGGGGCGATTGTTGCGCAGATCGATTGACGATGGGGTGCGTTGGAAGACGAACAGTTGCTCGGTGCCTTCGCCCAGATGGGGCACGCACTGAACGGCGGTCGCGCCCGTGCCGATGATCCCGACCCGCTTGCCCTTTAGACCCGTAAGGCCGCCCATCGGATCGCCGCCCGTATAGTCATAGTCCCAGCGGCTGGTGTGGAAGGTATGGCCCTTGAAGGTCTCAACCCCGGCAATGCCCGGCAGCTTGGGCCGGTGCAGCGGACCATTGGCCATGATCACGAAACGGGCCTTCATGGCATCGCCGCGATTGGTCCGGATGATCCAGCGAGACGCAGCATCGTCCCATGTCACGTCCGTGACTTCGGTTTGGAAACAGGCATCGCGATAGAGGTCGAAATGCTCGCCGATCATACGGCAATAGGCCAAGATCTCGGGCGCGCGGGTATATTTCTCGACGGGCACATAACCGACCTCTTCGAGCAGCGGCAGATAGACATAGCTTTCGACGTCGCAGGCCGCGCCGGGATAACGGTTCCAGTACCAGGTGCCGCCAAAATCGCCGCCCTTTTCAATCATGCGAACATTGTCGATACCCGCCTCGCGCAGTCTTGCCCCAGCAAGCAATCCGCCAAAGCCGCCGCCGATAACCACCACCTCGATCTCATCGGTCAGGGGCGCGCGCTCGAAACCGGGCTCGACATAGGGATCGTCCAGATAGTGGCTGAACTCCGCCTCGATCTTGATGTACTGATCATTACCCTCTGCCTTGATGCGCCGATCCCGCTCCGCGCGGTACTTTTTGCGCAGTTCAACCGGGTCGAAATCAAGGCTCATCGTCGCAGCAGCGTCGGTCATGGCGGCGTCTCCCTTATGTTTTGATTCAGCGTGACGGTTAACGCTGCGTCAGGTCAAGCCTTGCTTTCACGGGGTAAGATCCCGATGTCAGAATGAAGCATCTTACGCCCCTTTAATTCCACCCTTCGCGTACCCACTTACACTGGGAAATTAAGCCCCCTTCTTGGGTCAGGTTGAGAAAGAAAAACAGATCATGGACGCCAATACCCAAACCACAGGTTCAATAAATATTGGCATCGATGCGTCGAAGAGGGTTGAAATCGTAAAAGGCCTATCGGCTCTTCTTGCTGACAGTTACACGTTATATTTGATGACGCACAACTTTCATTGGAACGTTACAGGCCCTCAATTCAATAGTCTCCATCAGATGTTTATGGCGCAATATACCGAACAATGGACCGCTCTGGACATGATCGCTGAACGTATCCGCGCCCTTGGACATCCGGCACCGGGAACCTACAGGCAGTTCGTTGAACTGGCCTCCATCAAGGAGGTCGAGGGAACGCCCAAGGCCAATGACATGATCCGTCATCTGGTGGCCGCTCAGGAAGCCACCGCTCGCACCGCTCGCAACATGTTTCCCACAGTAGAAGCGGCGAAGGATCAGCCCTCGGCAGACCTGCTGACCCGTCGCTTGGAGGTTCACGAAAAGACCGCTTGGATGCTGCGAAGCCTGCTCGAAGATCAATAGGTTCTCAAGACCGGCGAGGGAGCGTCTTTAGACGGTTCTCCTGCGTCCCGCCCGATCGCTCAGGCGTCGGGGCTGGCTCATAGGTTTAGGGCCTGGGGTTTAGCGCTTAAAAAGCCAGCCCTTGAGCGACCGATTTCAAGCGTTCGACCAAAGACAGTTTGTCATCAATAAAGTCGCTATCGACCCACCAGTCCTCGACCTCGCGCAGGACCTCACCGACCAAGGGGCCAGCCGGAACGCCTGAGCAGACGACATCCTTGCCGGAGATGGGCATGACCGGCGCGCGCCAGCTTTCGCCGAGCGCCAGCAAACCGCGCCATTGCGGGGTGGTGGCTGGACGCAGGCTTCTGGCCCAGTGCAGCTTGACCCGATCGCGGAACACCGCATTGCCCAGCCGATAGACGGCTTGGCGCGCCGCCTTGGGGCTCATCCATGAGACGAGGCGCAGATCGGTGCCCAGTGCCTGCGCCAGCCGCTCGCGCTGAGCATTGGACAGTCGCAAGGCGCGGCCCATGGCCTCTCCGGCCGCAGGATCAGCCGGTAAGAGCGCCGCCAGTCGCAGGAGGGGCTCATTTTCGAACAGTTGCTCGTCCTCGATGGTCACCAGCCTGTCCAGCACTGCCAGCCCTTCGGCCTGCGGCAAGACCTGCGCCAGCACGCCGGTCGAGGCCATCAGCCTTAGCGCGGCGCGCGGATCATCGGCGGCCAAGAGCTTGAGCATCTCTTTGGCGACCCGCTCGGCCGAACAGTCCGCTAGCCGCGCCCGACCCGCTTCACAGGCCGCAAGGGCGTCTCTATCGGGTTCGCCCTTGCCGTACCAGGCGAGGAACCGGAAATAGCGCAGGATCCGCAGATAGTCCTCGCCGATCCGGGTCTTGGGATCGCCCACAAAGACCAGGCGGCCCGCGCGGGCATCATCCACACCGGTCTCTGAGGGATCAAACACCGCGCCGGAAGCATCCGCATAGAGCGCGTTCATGGTGAAATCGCGGCGCGCCGCGTCCTGCGCCCAGTCATCGGTAAAGACCACAACGGCGTGGCGCCCATCGGTCTGGACATCCTTGCGGAGGGTCGTGATCTCAAAGGTCTGGTCCTCGGATAGGGCCGTGACCGTACCATGCTCAATCCCTGTCGCAATGGCCTTCAGCCCTGTCGCCTCTAGCGCCTTAACCACCTGAGGCGGGGTCAGGGTCGTGGCGAGGTCAATATCATCGATCTTGCGGTTCAAGATCGCATTGCGCACGCAGCCGCCGACAAAGCGCACGCAATCTTGGCCGCCCTTGGCGATCAGGGCGTCTAGCACTGCTTTGGTCGCGGGCGTGGTCATCCAAGGCTTGAGGCCCAGCGCAAAGCTCATGGCTTGGCCTTCTTGGCGTCAAAATGGGCGGGTCCCACGCCGCCATCGGCGCGCGGTTCTGCAGGGACATAGGTCTGGCCGCGATTGTCCGGATGGAAGGCGACCGTGGCCATCAGGGATAGGGCGGATATCACCGCGCCAAGGCCAATCAGCCAGCCCCAGGGTGTCGAGCCCATGGGCTTACCGCTGCGCAGGGCAACCTGCCGCCAGAGACTGTAGAAAATCAGGGGCAAGGCGGCGAGCAGCAGCCGAAAGAGAACCACGCGGATCATGCTGAAACGGCTCCTTCGGTCTCGCCATAGAGGCGCAGATAGAGCTGGCGTAACATGCCCGCTGTTGCGCCCCAAATATACCACTGCTCATAGGGGATGGCATAGAAATGACGCCGGTCCCCATTGGGCAGGTCGCGATGCTGGCGCTGATGGTTTTGCGGATCCATCAGGAACGAGAAGGGCGTCTCGAACACATCGGCCACCTCGGCGGGATTGGGCGTCAGGACGAAGCCAGGCTTCACGAAGCCCACGACGGGCGTGACATGAAAGCCGGTGCCGGTGCGATAGGGTGTCGACAGCCCTGCCAGGGTCACAAAGGACGGATCAAGGCCGATCTCCTCTTGGGCCTCTCTAAGGGCAGTCTGAGCTGGGGTCTCTCCCGGATCACAGCGCCCGCCCGGAAAGGCCACCTGCCCGGTATGTTTGCGCAAACTGTCAGAGCGGCGGGTCAGCAGGACGCTGATCCCACCCTCATGTTCGATTAGGGGCGTCAGAACGGCGGCATGGGCCAAGGTCGCTGCGCCGTGATCTCCGGGATGGGTTCCTGGGTTCAGGTCAAAGTCAGAGCCGATCTTCCGTGCTGGCCGGTTGTCCCCATGCGCGTCGAGGGGATCGAGCCGACTGGTGATCCAATCGCGAAGCAGATGGGGCGCGAGGGCTGGGTTCACGCTCCAAAACCCTCTGCGGGTCCCAGATCAAACCAGGCCCCATTGGAGGTCACGCCATAGCGTAGGCTTTCTGGCGTCTGACGCTCCTGCGCCATCTCGACCAGTTCATAAAAGACCGGACGGGCAATGCGGGCCTCGAGGCCTCGGCGCACATGCAGATAGGGGCGAGGCTCGCCGGTCTCTGGATCAGACTGGACGCGAATAGCGTTGTCGGGACCGGCCTCAACCTCATCGCCAACATTGGTCAAGAAGCGAAGGGCCTCACCGACCCGGTCAACCCGCACAGCGATGAAGGCAGCGTCTTCAACCCTGATCTTCATCTTCTCGGCTGGCGTAACCAGATGATAGCCGTCCGGATCGAGCCGCAGCACGGTGGAAAAGAGCCTTACCAAGGCTTCGCGGCCAATGGGTGTGCCCTCGTGAAACCAAAGACCATCACGCTTGATGACAATATCGATCTCGCCGCAATGGGGCGGATTCCAAAGATGGACCGGCGGCAAACCGCGCTCGCCCGTCTTCGCAGCTGCGATGACGCCGTCCAACCCGCCTGCCAAATTGCCTGTTCGTGTCGTGGTCATGGTCGCGCGATCCTTATCTCTTCCATTGTGAGGTAGGTGCGCGGCTGTATCAAGGAAAGGGTGCAGCTTGGCCCATTCTCGACGTGATGAGCCCGGCCTAGAGGGCGAGGATCTTGCGTGCGGTCCGCTCAGCGCCCAGACCATCACAGATCAGGCTGCCCTTTGCCGACATTGAGCGGCGCGCTGCACTGTCGTTGACGAGGCCGGCCACGGTCTCTGTCAGCCGTTTTGCAAAGCCGGGCACGCGCACATCAAGGGTCTTGGTCACGCCGTGGGTTTCCAGCCGCGCGGCCATGTCAGCCTGATTGGCGGCCAGCACCAGCGTGATGCCGGGAAGGCCTAGGCAACAACGCTCCCAGGTACTCGAACCGCCAGCACCAATGGCAAGGTCGGCCTCGCCAACGACTGGGGCCATGGCCTTAACGTCCACTTCGATGCGCAGATTGGGATGGAGCGCGCTCATCTCGCGCAACCTTGGCAAGGAGGGTGCCGCGGAGCCGACCACCGCCAAAACACGGGACTCGATTCCGGTCGATAGGATCGCTTCGACCACGTCCGCGGTGATTGCGCCGACATCGGTCAGGCCGAGCGAGACCAGAATGGATCGGACATCGCCGTCGCGGTCGCGCCGCTCCAACACCTTGCGGCGCGCGGCGGCAAATTCAGGGCGGACGAGGGCAAAGTTGGGCCCCGTCCAGATCTGGCTATCTTTTGGCACCCACGGTTCATAGTCGGCAGGCTGGCGATCAATTGCACTATCCACGAGCAGGTCACAGTCGTGGGCCCGTCCTGGCGCATCATCGAGCGCGATCAGTAGCCGACCGGCCCGAAGCTGCGTCTCGTCACTGGCTTGCAAACCATAGTGGTCGACCACAACGGCGTCGCTCGACACACTGCAGGCCGCCTCAACCATGGTTTCTGGGGTGCAAGGGATCAGTTCCATGCCCGGCTTGGCGAAGGCCCTAACGACGGCCGTAACGGCAGGGGAGGCCATAAAGGCGCAACTCGCCCCTAAATCCTGCAGCACCCCCGCCAAGGTCAGGCAGCGCATGACGTGGCCGCCGCCCACCTGCGGTCCAGCGTCAGCGAGAAAAAGAATCTTACGAGATCTTTGCATCGGTCTATCCGGGCCAATCTGGGTCAAACTGACCTGCCGCATGTGGCCAGCGGCGGAATCATCGTTAAATAGGTAAAGGGTCCAAAAGCCTCACCGATAGGGGGTGGCGAGGCCGTCGTTTAAGTCACGTCTATAGAAAGTCCTTTTGATGTCCCAGACCCGTTCCGTTCGCTGCGCTATCATTGGGTCCGGACCCGCAGGCTATACTGCCGCGATCTATGCCGCGCGCGCGCTGTTAGAGCCAGTGCTCATTTCAGGCCTGCAACCGGGCGGACAGCTGACCATCACCACCGATGTCGAAAACTATCCGGGCTTTGCGGATGTTATCCAAGGGCCTTGGCTGATGGATCAGATGCGCGCTCAGGCCGAGCATGTGGGCACAGAGTTCGTTAATGACATGGTACTGACTGCCGATCTCTCCAGCCGCCCGTTCCGACTGACCTGCGATTCCGGGACGGTCTATCTGGCGCAAACCGTGATCATTGCCACCGGTGCGCAAGCCAAATGGCTGGGGCTGCCGTCCGAGCAGAAGTTTCAAGGCTTCGGCGTCTCGGCCTGTGCCACCTGCGACGGGTTCTTCTATCGCGGCAAGGAGGTCGTGGTGGTCGGCGGTGGCAATACCGCGGTCGAAGAGGCCCTGTTCCTGACCAACTTCGCCTCCAAGGTCACGCTGGTCCATCGCCGCGATAGCCTGCGGGCTGAAAAGATCTTGCAAGAGCGGTTGATGAAACATCCCAAGATCGCCACGGTCTGGAACAGCGCCATCGACGAGATCGTCGGCAGTGAAAATCCGATGGGCGTGACCGGCGTGCGTCTGAAAAATCTCCAAACCGAAGAGACCAGCGATCTGGCCTGCGACGGCGTCTTCATCGCCATCGGCCATGCGCCATCGTCTGAGCTTTTCAAGGGCCAACTGGCCATGGACAGTGCTGGCTATCTGGATGTGACGCCTGGCACAGCCGCAACCGAGATAGAGGGCGTCTTTGCCTGCGGTGACGTGACTGACGACATCTATCGCCAAGCCGTTACCGCTGCGGGCATGGGCTGTATGGCTGCGCTTGAGGCGGTCCGGTTCTTGGCAGAACAGGATCACCACGCGCGCGGCTAGGTCCTCCGCGCCCTAAGCCTCGACGAGATCAGCCGTGGCGGCCACCGGCAAGCGATTGCCAGCGGCCTTGGCGCGGGCCTTGCCACGCTCGATTTCCTTGATCAGGTCGGCGCAATAGTGACCAAAATCGACCTGGATGGTGTGACGCGCCGAGGCATAGTAGCCGCCGAGATAAAAGTCCTCGTCCTTGGCCGTGACGCTCGCCTGTTCGGCCGCGCTGGGCAGGTGATAGTGGCCGGTCAGATAGGCTGCCACCAACTTGGCCTGCTGTTCAGCAAAATTGACCAGGGTCGGCAGGGGCTGGGCCAGACCCATATAGAATAGGTTCGCCGTGCCTGCGGGCACCATGCGCTTGAACAGGGCCAAGCGGTTGTCGGCGTCGGTCTTGAAGGCCGGGTCGGTGAAGAAGGGGAAGCTGATCTTGTAGCCGGTGGCATAGATGATTGCATCTACCCGCTCGACACTGTCATCTTCAAAGCGAACATTGGGGCCTTCAAAGGCCTTGATATTGGGCTTGAACCTGATGTCACCGCATCCGGCCCGGGTCAGGAACTCGCCCGAAACCGAGGGGTGAGCCTCTAGGGGTTCATGGTCGGGCTTCGGCAGGCCATAATCTTCCATATTGCCGATAGCCTTCTTGATCGCCTTTCGCGCCAAGTTCAGGCCCAGCTTGCGCGGCATCCATGAGGGCATGGCCGCCTTATCGGCAGGCTTCCCGTTCATGTATTTCGGCAGAACCCAGACCCCGCGCCGTGCCGCAACCCAGAGATTTTTAGCGATGGGTCGCTGAGACAGTTCCGAGGCAATGTCCATGGCCGAATTGCCCATCCCGACCACGACCACATTCTTGCCGCGCATGTCATAGGGATCGAACGGATCGCTATAGGCGTGGGCGTGGAAGGCGACGCCGTCAAAGATGCCGGGATAGTCCGGCGTGCGCGGGTCCCAATGGTGGCCATTGCAGACGATCAGCACGTCATAGCGCCGGGTCTCGCCGGTCGAAAGCGTCACGTCCCACAGGCCATCCGCGCCGCGCTCGGCCTTGGTCACAGCCCTATTGAAGGTGATGGTCTCGCGCAGACCAAAATGGTCCACATAGTCTTTAAAATAGCCCAAGAGCTGGGCGTGATGAGGAAAGTCTGGCCAGTCGGACGGCACAGGATAGTCCTCAAACGCCAAGCGCCATTTGGAGGTATCGATGTGCAGGCTCTCATAGCAGGCGGAGTGGCCGTTCGGGTTCTTATAGTACCAGTTGCCGCCAATATCGTCGGACATCTCAAAGCAGTCATAAGGAACATGGTTATCCTTCAAACGCTTGGCCGTGGTGAAGCCGGAGCAGCCCGCTCCAATGATACAGGCCTTAGGCAATTGCGCGCCCATGAGATTGTCTCCCTCATCGTGACTTATCATTGTTCAGCTAAGCCTAGCAGCGTGTCAGGGGGAGTCAAATGGACGCGCTATTTTGACCTTACCGCCGGTCTTTTGCGCTAGCGTCACGGATGGCCTTAAACTCGGCACCGGTCTTCCATTCGGGCCAGCGGCTGCTGTTAGCCAGATCGTGCCCAAGTTTGTACATAAGTTCTAAGTCTTGGATCGCGCCGGAATAGTCCCAGCCCGCCTGCCATTCGTCGTCGGGCTGGTGATAGCGTTTGGTAATATAGTCGTTACGCGCCGCGATGCCGGCCTTCTCGCCGCCCTTGATCAGGTCTTCACCGGCTCCGGCATGGAGGGCCGGAACCCCGCGCTTGGCGAGGGAAAAGTGATCGGAGCGGTAATAATGGCCAGCCTCTGGCACAGGATCGAGGGTAATCACCCGCCCTTGCGCCTTGGCGGCCTTGGCCAGATCGTCCTCAATCGTGCCCTTGCCCGCGCCGACCACGACGACATTATGGGTTTTGCCATTCAGCGGCAGGCCATCCATGTTCAGGTTCACGACGGTGGTGGACAGCGGAACCAGCGGATTGGCGCCGTAGAAATCTGAGCCCAGAAGGCCTTTTTCTTCGGCTGTGACGGCCACAAACAGCACCGAGCGTCGGGTCGGCGGCGCGGCCTTATAGACGCGGGCCAGTTCCAACAGACCGGCGATGCCTGAGGCGTTATCCAGCGCGCCATTATAGATGTCATCGCCATTGGCGTCGGGCACGCCGCGACCCAGATGGTCCCAATGGGCCGTATAGAGCACAGTCTGCTCAGGATTGGCCTTGCCGGGCAGGCGGGCGGCGACATTGTAGCTGGTGATGGTTTCGGCCTTGAGGGCGAACTCGCTGCTAAGGGTAACATTGCCAAGGGTGACGGGTTTGAAGTCCTCCCTTTTGGCCTGTTCCTTTAGTTGGGTAAAATCTAGACCGGCCATGCGCATCATATCGACGGCGACATCGCGTTGTATCCAGCCCTCTATCGGGGCTGTGGCGTTAGGGTCATCATGAAGGATGTCAAACTGATCAGCGGACCAAGAACTCTTGACCGTCGCCCAGCCATAGCCTGCGGCGGCGGGTTCATGGACAACCAAGACGCCCAGAGCCCCTTGCCGGGCCGCCTCTTCGAACTTGTAGGTCCAGCGGCCATAATAGGTCATGGCCCTGCCATCAAAGGCCCCGGGCTTGGCGGTTTCAAAGTCAGGGTCATTAACCAGAACCACCATGATCTTGCCGCGTAGGTCGACGCCCTTAAAGTCGTCCCAGCCCCGTTCTGGGGCCTTTACGCCATAGCCAACAAAGACCAATGGGGCCTTGTCGATATGGACGTGGTCTGCCGGATGGCGCGAGCCAAGGACGAGATCGGTGCCATCAACCATCGGCCGGGTCCAGCCATTGAGGTTCAGTTGCGCGGTGACGGGCCGGGTAATGGTGAAGCGGTTGAGCTTGACCGGCTGGGTCCAACTGCCGTTCTTACCGCCCGGCTGCAGACCAAGGGCCTTAAACTGCGCCGTGAGATAGGTAACCGTCTTTTTCTCGCCTTCGGTTGCGGGGCCACGGCCCTCAAACTCATCAGACGACAGGATGCGGATATGGTCGGAGAGTTTTGCGGCCTGAATGGGCACCGCGGTGGGGCCTGCCATGGCTGCTGTGCTGAACATCAGCCCAGCAGCGAGGGCAATCGATCCAAGCTGGTTTGAATTGTTGTCAGGATGCAAAGCTATGTGTCCCATCGGTTGTTTTCGGCAGGCTATTGGATTTGTGCCTTGGTGGAAATGCGGATTTTATGGGCTCCTCACTTAACCCTGTTTTCTCCGCAAAGGCGTGGATCCAGTTGATCGCTTCCAAGCAGCTTGAATAGATCTGGGTCCCTGCCTTCGCGGGGAAACGGGAGAGGGGTCTTCCTCTCCACCTGTGACATACAATCCTCATGAATCGCAGTTAAGAGGGAGGATAGGTTTCTAAGAGCCTTTATGGGTTGGTAAACACTTGTGTTTACCCTGTTCATCTCGCATGTGCGAAATGACAGCCATTGCCTTTGTTGCAATTGGCCCTAGGTCCTGCGGTTGGACCGGCTGACAGGTAGTATGATGAAGCGTCTGGTTTTAGTAATGGCTGTGACCCTACCGTTGCTGGGAGGGTGCGCAACCCTTCCGGCGGCAGGCGCACTCCCAGCCGGTTATGAGAGCGCAGATGCCAGTGCCGCTGTCGATGCTGCTACGATCGATCGGTGGTGGACCCTCTATGGCGACGCGGAACTTGAAGGCCTTGTCAACCAAGCTCTGACTTCTGCTCCGGATGCTCAGTTAGCCCGGTCGCGTCTGGCCGAAGCGCGCGCCCTGCGGACGGCGGCCCTGTTTAGCTTTAATCCCCAAGGCAATCTGCGCGGGCAGACGGGCAAGTCTGACACAGATCAACTGAGCGGCGGCTCCCCCCTTCTGTCTACGGCGGGCGAGACCAAGACCGCTGGCGCTAGCTTCGATGTTAGTTGGGAGCTGGACCTCTTTGGCCGCAGTTTAGTGGCGCGGGGCAAGGCCAATGCCGATCTGTCCGCTGCACGGTTTGAAGTCGAAGGCGCGCGCGCCAGTCTCGCCGCCAATGTTGCCCAACAGGTTTTCCAAGTCCGCGGCCTCGATATTCAACGGGCTGATGCGGACCAGACCGTTCGTATTCAAGAAGCACTCTACAACATGGCCGTCACTAAGGCTGAGCGTGGCCTTGTGTCCAGTTCAGACGCTGAGCGGGTCAATGCTGATCTGAGCCAAGCCAAGGCCGAGCAGGCGCGGCTCAAGGCTGAGCTTCAGGCTGCCAAGCGTAGCCTCCTGGTTCTGGTGGGCCGCGGCAGCGAGCCGACTTCGGCTCTGATCCTGACCTCAGCCCTTGGAACGGTTCCAGAGGTTCCGGTGACCGTGCCAAGCAGTTTGCTTCAGCGTCGCCCCGATGTGCGAGAGTCTGAAGCCCGGCTGCGATCGGCGATGGGGCTTCGTACATTGAGCCGTATGGCACTGTTCCCAACCTTTACCCTCCTGCCCGGGGCGGGCTGGTCCGATGCCCAGACCGCGAAATATGGCTCGGCCACCTCGTTCTGGTCCTTGAGTGCTGGAATGTCGGTGCCGATCCTCGACCTGCCGCGTTTGGTTCAGCAGATTAAGGTCCAGAATGCCCGCACCAAGCAGGCCGCAATTGGCTATCAAAAGACGGTTCAGACTGCCTTTGGTGAGACTGAAAATACCTTAGCTCGACTGGCTGCTGATCGCGTGCGCGTGCGTCTGCTCGCCGCCGGGGAGGCTAGCGGTCGAACCGCCTATCTTGCCGCTGAAAAGAAATATGCCGCCGGTCTGATCGATCTGGCCTCTGCCAAGGACGCCGAACGCGCCTGGCGGGGGAGCCGTTCGGCTATGACCGCCGCACAAGTTACCGCCCTGCAGCGCTCCGTTCAGGCCTTTAAGGCCTTGGGCGGCGGCTGGCCGTCCACGCCTGAAACCGCTGGATCCTCCCGATGAGACCTCTGCCCATGACCCGATCTCTCCTTCTGACCGCCCGAACATCGGCGGTTTTTCTGGCCTTGGCCCTTTGTACCTTTGGCCTGTCAGCCTGCGGCAAGGGCTCGTCTGGCAAGACCAAGATCGAGGGGGCTGCAAGCGCGCCTGCGGATATGCGCTCGGTGCGGGTGATCAAGGTTGAAAGCCGTGAGTTGACCGGCGGACTGGTGGCAAGCGGTGTTTTGGTCTCGCGCGAGGAGGCCGCGGTCGGTTCTGAACTGGCGGGCTTCCGCGTGGCGCGGGTTCTGGTCGAAGAGGGCGCGGTGGTGGCCGCAGGTCAGCCCTTGGTTCAACTTGATGACACACTGATCCAAGCGCAGATCGAGCAACAGACAGCCCTTGTGGCGCAGCAGGCCGTCGCGGCCCGCCAATCCCAGCTTCAAGCCGACCGCGTTGTTGGCCTTCAAGGCCAAGGTGTGGTGTCGGAAGAACAGCTGCAGCAACGGCAGTTTCAAGCCGAGAGCAGCCGGGCTGCCTTGGCAGCTCAAACTGCAATCCTTCATGATTTCAAGACCCGTCAGGCGCGGATGACCATTCGTGCTCCGGTCGGCGGCCGGGTGCTGGAGCGTATGGTTCGCCCCGGTGATATCTCCGGCGGCGGCACCTATTTCCGCATTGCGCGGGATAATCTGGTTGAGCTGGATGCTGAAGTGCCCGAGCGCAGCCTGTCGACCGTCCAGGTTGGCGATGGGGCTGAAGTGACGCTGCCTTCGGGCAAGACTGTTCAAGGCAAGGTGCGCCTGATCAGCCCGCGCATTGATGCCCAGTCGCGTCTTGGCCGGATCCGCGTCCTTCTGCCTGTGTCCAATGAACTTCGTCCGGGCGGCTATGCTCAGGCGGCGTTCAACAGTGCGACCCGCAAGGCGACGGTGGTTCCAGAAGGGGCGATCCGCTTTGATGCTGAAGGCGCCTCGGTCATGGTGGTCGGTGAGGGCAACAGGGTCCAACAGGTCAAGATCAAGGCTGGTCAGCGCAGCGGCGGCTTTGTCGAGCTGCTCGAAGGACCCACGGTCGGGGCGGCTGTGGTCAAGGGCGCAGGTTCGTTCGTGATGAGCGGCGATGTGGTTAAGCCCTATGTTGAGACAACCACGGTGAGCCTCCGCTAATGGGGCAGCTTCGCGTTTCCACCTGGTCCATTCGCAACCCTATCCCGGTTGCGGTTGTCTTTATCGCCCTGACCATAGCGGGCCTGTTTTCCTATGGAATGCTGCCCATCAAGCACTATCCCGATGTGAACTTCCCGGCGGTGGCCATTACCGTGGTTCAGAGCGGTGCCGCACCAGCGGAGATGGAAAACCAGATTACCCGGCCAATCGAAAATGCTTTGGCCGGTCTATCTAATGTCCGTGGTGTCCGCTCGTCCGTCGTTCAGGGCGTTTCGACGACGTTGGTCTTTTTCGAACTGGGTCAGGACCTGCAGAAAAAGACTGACGAGGTCCGCTCAAAAGTCGATCAGACCAGAGCCATCTTGCCGCGTGAAATAGAGTCTCCGATCATCCAGCGGATCGAGATGGATTCTGCGCCGATCCTGTCCTATGCGGTCTCCGCACCCGCCATGAGCCAAGCCGAATTGAGCTGGTTCATCGACGATACTATTGCCCGGCACTTGCAAAGCGAAAAGGGCGTGGCCCAGGTCGGACGGGTCGGCGGGGTGTCTCGCGAAATCAATATTGTTCTCGATCCCCAGCGCCTTGCCGCCTATGGCTTGACCAGTTCCGAGATCAATCAGGCCCTGACCGCCTTTAACGTCGACGCTCCTGGCGGTCGTGCTGGGGTAGGCTCTCGTGAGCAAACCCTTCGGGTATTGGGTGCCGCGACATCGGTCGAGGCTATTCGCAACATCACCATCCCCGCCGGTGGGCGCTTTATTCGTCTGTCCGATGTTGCCGACATCGGCGATGGGGCCTCTGAAGCCCGCGGTCTCGCGCGCCTTGATGGTCGCCCTGTTGTGGGCTTTGAGGTCATGAAGACCAAGGAATCCAGCGACGTTCAGGTCGAAGACCATGTGGTTGCTGCGGTTGCCAAATTGCAGGACGAGCAGACCAAGGCCGGGCGCGACATCAAGTTCTTCAAGATCTTCTCCGTCGTTGACGAGACCCGAGACAGCTATCACGCCACCCTGATTTCGATGGTCGAAGGTATGGGCCTCGCCGCCTTGGTGGTGCTTCTGTTCCTGCGCGAATGGCGCTCGACCATGATCACGGCCATGGCCATGCCCCTGTCGTTGATCCCAACCTTTGCCTTCATGGCCATCATGGGCTTTAGCCTGAACGTCGTCACCCTCTTGGCCCTGACCATGGTGATCGGCATCCTCGTCGATGACGCCATTGTTGAGATCGAGAATATTGAAAAACGCATTCAGGCCGGTGCGAGACCCTATCGCGCGGCGATGGAAGGGGCCGACTCTATCGGCCTAGCCGTGGTCGCAACGACGGCGGCCATTGTGGTGGTCTTTACGCCCGTATCGTTCCTGCCGGGTATTTCGGGCCAATTCTTTAAGGAATTTGGCCTCACCGTTTCGGTGGCCGTTTTGTTCTCGCTGGTGGTGGCGCGCTTTGTGACGCCGGTAATGGCGGCCTATCTGCTGAAGCCCACAAGCCACGCCAAGCCGCGCAAGCCCTTTGACGGTTTCTACCGCAAGTCTCTTGACTGGGCGCTGGACCATCGCTGGATTTCGGTCGTCATTGGCGGGGTCATCTTTGTCTTGAGCATCATGTTGACCGGTTTGTTGCCCAAAGGGTTCCAGCCCGCTGATAATGCCAATTTCTACTATGTGAAGGTTCAAGGTCCTCCTGGAGCCAATTTGGCGGATATGGAGCGCACGGTTCAGGAGGTCACGCGGATCTTCAAGGCGCGGCCAGAAACCAAGATGGTTTTTGCCCAGGTCGGGTCCCGGGTCATGCAATCCGGTCCCGGTGGGGGTGGCGACGCCGCTGATATGCGCGATGCCACAATCACGGTGGTCTTGAATGAAAAGCGCGACCTCACCGTCACCCAGATCAAGCAGGTCATGCGGCCTCTGGTCCGTGAAATTCCGGATGCGCGGGTCAATATGCTCGGCAATTTCGGCGGTGCTGACGTGTCGATCGTTCTGACCGGCGAAGATGGCGAGCTGCTCGAACGGACCGCTCTTCAGGTGGAACGAGAAATGCGCGGCCTGACGGTGATCGCCGATCCGCGACCCTCATCGCCGCCCAGTGGCCCAGAAATTGTCATTCGTCCGCGTGTCGCTGAGGCGGCGCGGCTTGGGGTTACAGCCCAATCGATCGCTCAAGCGGCCCGCGTTGCCACGGTCGGTGATATTGACGCTAATGTCTCAAAGCTGAACGACGGCGAGCGCCGGGTGCCCATTCGGGTGCGGCTGGCGCCAGATAGCCGTAGCGACTTAGAAACCATCAAGGCCCTTCGCGTGCCGACCGTGACGGGTAAGACCGTGCCGCTGGATGCCGTCGCGGATGTGACCTTCCAAGCCGGTCCCGCCAAGATCAACCGCTATAACCGCAAGCGCCAAATCACCATCGAGTCCGACCTCAATAACGGTGCCCAACTCGGCGAAGGCGCCGCGGCGGTTGAAGGAATTCCAACGATGAAGGCCTTGCCCAAGGGCGTCACCGAAGCGCAGGTCGGTGACCAAGAGGCCATGAAAGAGCTGTTTGGCGCACTGGCGGCGGCGATCTTCGCCGGGATCAGCATGATCTATGGCGTTTTGGTGCTGCTGTTCCGTAGCTTCTTCAAGCCCATCACCATCCTGTCGGCCTTGCCGCTCGCGATTGGCGGCGCCTTCTTGGGCCTTCTGTTCATGGGCCTTGCCATTAGCTTGCCGTCCTTGATTGGCCTGTTGATGCTCCTAGGTCTTGCGGCCAAGAACTCGATCCTCTTGGTCGAATATGCCATCGAACAGGAGCGTTCAGGCGCAAGCCAGCGCGACGCCCTGCTGGAAGCCTGCCGCGAACGCGCCCGCCCGATCATCATGACCACGGTGGCTATGGCCGTCGGCATGCTGCCCACGGCGCTGGCCATTGGTAAAGGATCTGAGTTCCGTCAGCCGATGGCTGTGGCCGTGATCGGTGGCCTGATCACCTCCACGATTCTCTCGCTGGTGCTGGTGCCTGTGGTCTATGAAATGGTCGACGATTTCGAGCTTTGGCTCAAGCCCAAGCTGGCCAAGCTGATCACCCCCAAGGACGCGCCGAGCGGCGAAGCCTAGAAGCGACGTCACAAACAAGACCCTCACTTGGGCCATCTCCCTCAGAAGGGAGGGAATTGTTATAAAACAAGTACTTAGAACCGCCTAACCGGATTTGGCCTTATATTAGATGGTATAGGGTTTCTTTCGGTATTGCCTAACTTGCTGTTTCGCGCCCGCACCTTTGAGACCAAAACCCTCCTCTAAGCGAAAGCCCTAAACTGTCTCGAAGGTGCTGACGTCGAACATTCGGCTGGTCAACGGGCTGGAGACCCCGGCGGCCCGATCCGCCTTGGCGACGCTGCGCGACGAGGGAGGCTGGAGGCTCAGGACGGATCACCTTTACAATCGCCCAAGAGCACTCCTTAGTAACCTCATGACCCTTTCGTCCCCCGCCCGTCCACTCGCCCTCGTCACGGGGGCATCGTCCGGCATGGGCGCGGCCTTCGCCCGGCGGCTGGCTGCCCAGGGACATGACGTCGCCCTGGTTGCCCGACGCCAGGACCGGCTGGAGGCGCTAGCGGCGGAGCTGGACGCCGCCCATGGGGTGAGCTGCCTTGTCATCGCCCTCGACCTGTCCTTGGCCGATGCCCACGATCGGGTCCTGACGGCGCTGGCCGAACGACCTGTAGCCGTGCTGGTGAACAATGCCGGCTACAGTCTCGCCGCCGCCTATGCGCAAACCGACTGGCCCGCTCAGCGGGACTGCGTCATGACCTTGGTCATGGCCGTCTGCGCCCTGACCCATGCGGTGTTGCCGGGGATGCTGGCCACCGGGCAGGGCCGGATCATCACCACCAGCTCGCTTCTGGCTCTGTCGCAGGGCGGGCCGGGACATACGGTCTATCCTGCGGCCAAGAGCTTCGTGCTGAAGTTCATGCTGTCCCTACATGCCGAAGTGAAGCCCCGGGGCGTAAGGGTGACCTGCGTCCTGCCTGGCTCCACAGCCAGCGAGTTCCAGGCGGCCAACGGGATGGAGGCGGCCATGCAGGGCATGCCCAAGGCTTTCATTGCCTCCCCCGAACAGGTGGTGGACGCCGCGTTGGCCGCCAGCGACCGCGGGCAGCTAGTGGTCATTCCTGGCTGGTACAACCAGCTGGCGGCTCTGATGTTTCGACTGCTGCCGGACGGGCTGCAACGGTGGGCAGCCACCCGTGCGGCAGTGGCCTTTACCGGCAGCAATAGGTGATCTTTGACGAAAACGGAGCGAGTGATATGCCTTCCCACTACGACGTGATCATCATCGGCTCCGGCGCCGGCGGCGGGACCCTGGCCCATGCCCTGACTGAGACCGGCAAGTCCATTCTGATCCTGGAGCGGGGGGAGGAGCTACCGGTGGAGGACGACAACTGGTCCCCTTCTGCGGTCTTCGTCCAGCGCAAGTACCGGACCCGAGAGACCTGGCTCGACAAGGCCGGCAAGCCATTCACTCCGAACACGCACTACTGGGTCGGCGGCAATACCAGCTTCTATGGCGCGGCCCTGATGCGGATGAAGACCCGGGACTTCGAGGAGGTTGCCCACGCAGGCGGTGTGTCACCAGCCTGGCCCATCGATTATGCCACCATCGCCCCCTGGTACCAGAAGGCCGAGGCACTGTGGGAGGTGCACGGCACCCGGGGCATTGATCCCAACGACCGGCCCGACGATCCGCCCTATCCGTTCGCGGCCCTTGACCACGATCCCGGCGTGCTGGAGCTGAAGGCTCACTTCGAGGGGCTGGGCTGGACGCCGTCTCCTCTGCCTCTGGGCATCCGGCGCAATGACTTCGACCCCGCCGCAGCCCCCTGCATCCGCTGCAAGACCTGCGGGGGCTATCCCTGTAAGGTGCTGGCCAAGGTGGATGCCCGCACCGCGGTCCTGGCTTCGGCCAGGTCCTGTGGAAATGTCACACTTTTGACCGGCCGTCTGGCGACGCGGATCGAAACTGACGCCTGCGGGCGTGTGGCCACCGCCGTGCAGACCACCGGCGAGCATGGGGACGAGCGCTTCACCGGGGACATCATCGTGACCGCCGCGGGGGCCGCCAATTCCGCCGCCCTGTGGCTTAAATCGGCCACGGACCGGCACCCCAACGGGCTGGCCAACGGCTCTGACCAGGTGGGGCGGAACTACATGTTCCACGCCACCTCGGCGGTGATCTCGCTGGCGGTGGAGCCGTTCGACGCCAGCTTCCCCAAGACCTTGTGCGTGAACGACTTCTATTTCGGCGAGCCGGACGGGTCGTATGACTTCCCCATGGGCCAGATCCAGCTCCTGGAATACATGTCCGGCCAGACGCTGGAGGGACAGCTTTCCGACTGGCTGCCCCCCGCCCTGATCCCCGATGCCTTCTCCGACGCGCTCGCACACCGGATGGTCAGCTTCCTGGCCATGTCCGAAGATCTTCCGCACCTGGACAATCGCATAACGGTGGAGCCAGACGGGAAGATTCGGCTGAGCTACACCTTCGGCGATCTGTCCGCCCACGACCGATTGTTGAAGCGCCTGCGGGACGGGCTGGACGGTTTCGTCACCCATCACCACGTCTTCTCCGGCCACCATTTCGAGGTTGATGAACTTCTGCCCCTCTACGGCACAGCCCACCAGTGCGGCACCCTGCGCTTCGGGACCGATCCGGCCAGCTCCGTGCTCGACGTGAACTGCAAGGCGCACGAGCTAGACAATCTGTATGCGGTGGATTCTAGCTTTTTCTGCTCGTCCTCGGCGGTGAACCCGACCTTGACCATTGTCGCCAATGCCCTGAGGGTAGCCGAGCACCTAAAGGCCCGGCGGGCCTGAGCTGCCACCGCCCTAGTGACGTCCCCCCGGTTTTCTACTCTGTTTAAAATGTTAGTTTCCCGCCAATGTAACAGCCGCAAGGAAGGAGTATGCCGTGCGCAAGGGCCGGTTTACAGAGCAACAGATACACTACGCCTTAAACCAAGCGGAGACAGGAACGCCCGTAGCGGAGATCATCCGCAAAATGGCGGTTACCGAGCAGACCTTTTACCGCTGGCAAACATTAAAAAGCTGGAATTGAGCCATCATGCTCTTTTTTATGGCGGCAAGATCAGGCGTGCTGACATGTCACCGCAGATACTGGTACTCACCGCCGGAGCTCAGTCAGAAGAGTGCTGACATCATTTAAGACTATAGGGGACTTGGTATGGGTTCGATGTTCTCCATGGGTTACGGTTTACTAATTTTAGCTCTGGCACCCGCGGTTGGCCATTCACAGGCCATAGATGACCAGAGCGACGGATTGCGCGCCCTTTGCCCTGATCGACCCGCAAAGGGCACATCACCCTGCACGCTGGACCCGGGCCACTTTCAAATAGAGACAGGGGCCGTCGATATTACGCGTCAACGTGATGCCGGCATAACTATGCGGCAAACCAGCATCAGTTCGACTACCCTCAAGTTCGGGATGAACAGAAACGCAGATATTGAGATTAGCGTGAACCCTTGGCTGCGCAGTTCTCAGACCGGCCAGCGGCCAACAGAAGGGCTAGGCGACACACTGCTTCGCGCCAAGGTCAACATCGCAAACCAAGATGGCGATGGTAAATGGGCCATTGCAGTCGCGCCATTCATCAAAATTCCAACGGCCCGCCACGGCCTTGGAAATGGCAAGGTTGAAGTCGGTGTCGTTGTGCCGATTACCCGTGCATTACCAGGAAACATGTCCCTCGCCTTTAGTCCAGAAATCGACGTCAACGAAAATGCTGACCAGTCCGGTCGTCACCTCAATATTATCGACGTCATGGGTCTAAATTGGCCTTTAAACGAAACGATAACCGGAACAATAGAGGCGTGGACCGATACCGATATTGATCCTCAGGGCACGACGACGCGGGCTTCGATTGATCTCGCCATGGCTTGGATACCTAAGACGAATAGACAAATCCAATGGGACGGAGGCCTGGACTTCGGCCTGAACCGGAAAACGCCTAATGCGGAAGTCTATTTCGGCATAAGCCGACGCTTTTAGCGCAGCAGGATCTATAGATTGAACTATCGAAATCGCTGGGTTAGCCCAATCGACCCCTCAAAATTGTTTCGGGCCTGAAACAGCGAAGAGCCGGTCATGGCCCCCACCCTATGATCCTCTGATACCGTAAAGCCGATAGAGGTCATCGGCTGAAGCTCATAGCGCGCGAACAGGGCCATGCCGATACTCCTGAATGGGCGTATGGGGTCGCTCACCGATGATAGGGCGGCTTTACCTTTGGTCCGTAAGCCGAAATATTCTCTTGAAAACAGATCGTCCGCCCAAGCAATGCGCGGCTCTGCTGCTAAAAATAGATGGTCTAAAGCCATGAAGCCTGTGTCAAGGCTGAGATCTGCTGACCAGCCTTGATAGCTATTCAGCGCTCGGCGCAGCCTAAATTCAGCATCGCCAAAAGGCGTTACGCGTTTGACAAACAGACCGGCCTCGACCGCATCAGCCATCTGAAAGCTGCCGCGCGGCAAGTTATCTGAATAGGACTGCCTATATTCCAAAACTGGGCCGGCGCTCCATTTGGCCGATCTAAGCGTGGTCCAATGTACCCCATCATCGAGACTAATGCTCAGGTCTTCCCCCAGCTTAATATTCACCACTGGAACGGTATCGAAGACACTAGACCTTGCCCCGAGGTGGGAGGGACGAACGCGCTCTGCGACCCCCATTTCAATGGATAGGGGCGCTTGGGTATCTTGCGCCCGTGCCATCGAGGCAAGCAGAACAAGAAGCGTGGAGATAACCAATCCATAGCGCATTAATCTTCCTCACTGTCGCGTCCGATCAGCCACACGCCGGTCATAATGATCGTGCCCCCCAACACTTGGATGGGACTTCCAGGTTCGTGGAACAAAATCCAACTGACGAGAATCACCATCGGGTAGCTTAGAGCCGACAGGGGAAAGGCCTCGCTTAGCTTGTAAGCTGAAAGCACAACCATCCACGCTAAAAAGCCTGCAATATCAAAAACCAATATGGCCAAAGCCCAAGGCGTGTGCAGGGCCGTGATCAGCAGATCAAGATCGAACCTGTGACCCGTCAGGATCAAAGCAGTATTCTTCGCGGCAATTTGATATCCGGTTCCCAACAGCGGCAGGGCGGCCCAAAGCAGATAGGAGGCCCGTTGACGCGTTGCGACCTTTTGAGATTGCTCGATCACGCCTTTGCCTCCGGTATGGGATCGGCCATAAAAATGTGAGCGATCAGTTTGAGCACGCTGTTCATGATGGGATTTCGATGACGAAAATAAAGGTGCGTGCCTATCAGCTCACAGCCCAGCCGCACCTTATTGGCATAGGCGGCCTGCCCAGCTTGAAACCGACCAATTTTGTTCGAGAGGCAATATTCAATATTGTAAAACCAGCTTAGAAAATAAATATTATGATTTCTAGCAATATGATTCGACATAACAAAAAATTTATCTAATAATACGTTGTTTGTATCAATTAAAAGATTTGCAGCTATCACTTTTTGATCAACAATATATAAAACAAAAAATGAGTTCGAAGAATAATTCAAGATACCGGTGAAAAATTCAGGGGTAAGTTCTTCAAATGTCATATCCGCTCTCTGTAGGGTCGAGGCGTAAAGATCCATAATCTGATCAATGACATCATCAATATTTTTTCGCGGCTCAATGCGCACGTGAGCGCGCATCTTGAGCTTTCGCCGCATATCTTTGCGCGTCCCCGCAGAAAGGGTGGCCAAGTAGGAGTCGACCGTTTCGAAATCGATAGATCGAAAAGCTATCGGCAACCCCGGCGCTCGAGCGTAGCCTGCGTCTGCCAAGACATCCCGCCACGGGAAGGGGGAGCCCTCGGGTACATCCTTGACCGCCATCAGGGCGCACTGCTGGTCCAGCATCTGTTCCTCAAAACCCTTCAACAGTGTCGATAGCGCGTCTCGGCGCTGGTCTGCACTCAATGTTGAATCAAACCCGACGAGGGCGGTCTCTGTACAGGGGGATCCCAGGCAACCGAGCCTGAGCGTCACAAGGCCTGGCACCCATCTGCGGAGGATTTTACCGGCGGCCTGACCAAGGCCCGAGAGCGTGGTTTCCAACTGATATTCGGTGATAAAACCGGGCGCTGCGGCGAGTAATTTGCCGCCCTCCTCTAGAACCGCATAACGCCAAGAAAATCCGCTAAGACCGGCAAGCTCGGTTGCTAACAGATATCCATATCCCTCAGCCTGTCCTGGAAATAATCCATTCCATCGCCCTTCACCGACTTCGGCGATCGACGATAGGACCTTCACCTCAGCCATGGACGAGATCCCGCGACAGGACAGGGTTTAGGGACGGGGCGTTGAAAAATTCACCCGTTAACTTGGCCACAAGGTCACGTTCACGGTCGACATGGACCATATGGTAACTATCGTCCAACATCTGCACAGTCACGGGCCCGCCCAAAGCCCGTTCTAAACGAAACGCGTTACGCGGATCGCTCATATCATCTTCACGGGCATGAACAATCAGCGTCGGCGTTTTAATCTTCGTCCCGATCTTTTCGACATGTCGGCCAAGGCGGTACATTTGATAGAGGGATCCTAGGGGCAAGTGATCCAAGGCCCCTTCAATGAACCCTTCCGGTGCTGCAACGGCGCGAGTTCGCAAGCGTTCATCCTTCAGGCCAAAGGGATAGGGCTCTTCAATTTTGAGCGTCCGAATGACGGGAAGGTTTGCAAAAAGTTGGATCAGAGGTGCCGCAGCACCCCAATTGGGCATGTTCCAGCCATCATACTCAAAGGTCATAGAATAGACGGCTACAGCGCGAACCGGCCGGGCCTCAGCAACGAGCAAGCTCAACGCGCCGCCGACACAAATGCCGCCGACACTGATATCGGAGACTTCCGCCACGTAACCGTCGTAAGCCTTGAGAAGGGACCGCGCCCAATCTTTCCATGTTGTCTTCAAGAGCGCGCCGATATCACCGCCATGTCCGGCCAATTGCGGTACAAGCACATCAAAGCCTTGCCGGTTGAGCCGCTTGGCTAGAAATTTCATTTCACCCGGGGCACCACTTAGCCCATGGATCAACATGACCCCACGGCCGTTGCTACCTTTCAGACGAAAACTGTGATCGGTTATGATGGCGTTTGCTTTTGTCATCGGCCGTAGCAGGCCACTATGCCGACCCCAATCGTGATCAAAAAGGCCCCGAATATCTGGTTATGGGTCATTTTTTCTTTCAGGACGAGATGGCTGGCCAGCGGTATTCCAGCATAGGTCAGTGTCATCAAGGGGTAGGCGATGCTTAAGGCGAAGCGTTGCAGCACGACGACCCAAGAGACCATTTCGACGACGTAAAGGGCTAATCCAAGCCAAAGTAGCGGCTGGCCCGCTAGTCCGAAGACATAGGCCTTGGCATCGGCACGATTAGAAGCAGACTTGAAGCACAGCTCACGACCAATTTCTGCGCTGATGCATAAGGCTAATATGCCTAAGGCCGATGGAAATCCTGTTGGAAAAGTCATGCCAAGTTGCCACATAAAGCATCGAGGATCTTTAGATTGGCCGTTTGATTGACCTCGATAGCGTTCGCGCGATCGGGAACGTCGTGCGGCTGATCAAGCCAAGCTTCGCCATATTTGAGCGCACGCTCCCACCAAGGACCGCCATAGTGAAGGGGCGACCAGTCCCCAACAACATCCGCACCGATAATACGGTGGGTTCGTGAGACCCGCCCAATCACGCTGAGCAAGGTATCAAGAGAAAGTCCGCCCTGGTCCCAATTTGTAACCGCATCCCTGCTTCGCAAAACATCCTTGTCGATCGTTATATAAATATCGGGTGTCTCAATACGAGAAATCAGTAACTCTGCAATTTCGTCGTCGCTCTTGTCGTTTAGCAGTGGCCAAATATTGTTACAGAGAGCCAGTACACTGCCACCATCAGGGTCCCGAAATGGATAGACTTCCACCCGTCCCTGCTTGACCAATTCTAGATCGCCGTTCCGCGACCCGCGTCTCCCGATATCACCGCTGCAAATACCAACCGAAATCAAACGCTGTACTCTTGTCATCCGAGCAGCGCGAGCGACCCACGAACCACAATGTACCCCTGGAGAAAAGCGGACCCAATCGGGGTGGTTATCGAAATGAAGCACCGTTGTCGCTTGGCTCCGGCTCGCCGTCAAAGCCCGGTCGATTAGGACAGGGGTGACATGATGAAAATCACCTGACCCCACAAAGACGAGTTCAGGCTTGGATATGGGGTAATGAGCATCCAACCTGATATGTAACTGTTGCAAAATGGGGTCACGGCACCATAGCCTCAGACGTGGCCCTATACCGCCATCGGACATCACCAATCCCCCAGCAGCCTGAACCCGATCGATCAGGCTGCCTTGAGATGTCAAAGAGTCATCTAGGTTCAGAATGGATGGCCGCAGGGTCATGCTCGACCGACGCAGCGCCTCATCAGTGCGTCCAATAGCTTAAGCCCTAGGTCAATTTCGCCGGTGGTTATGTCGAGCGATGGGGCAAAGGTAATGACGTTTTTGTAGTAACCACCAACGTCAAGGATCAGGCCGTAGGCCTTTCCATCAATAAGAATATCGGCTTTCATCCCCTCATCGGCAATCAAATCTAAAAGGGCCTTATTGGGCGTAAACCCATCGGACTGACAGATCTCGGCGCGCAAAGCTAAACCAAGGCCATCAACATCTCCGATCTCTGGCCAACGCTTTTGCAGTTCGCGTAGGCCTTCAAGGAAGTACGCCCCCTTAAGCGCAACCGATGTTGCATAGTCCTCTTGGGCCAGCATTTTGAGCGTTTCAAGCGCGACCGCGGTCCCCATAGGGTTTGCATTAAAGGTTGAATGGGTGGAGCCGGGTGGGAAAACCTCAGGACTGATCAGATCCTCACGAGCCCATAGACCTGAAAGGGGGTTGAGGCCATTTGTGATGGCCTTTCCGAAAACAAGGACATCAGGCGTGACACCGAAATGTTCGATCGCCCACATTTTCCCGGTCCGATAGACCCCCATCTGGATCTCATCAACGACCAACAGAATTCCGAACTGATCGAGGACCTTTTTCAACTCAATGAAGAAATTGGGCGGTGGAATAACATAGCCGCCCGTCCCTTGGATCGGCTCAATATAGAAGGCCGCATATTCGCACTGCCCCGTCTTGACGTCCAAAACGCCATTATATTCCGTCTCAAATAGCCGCGCGAACTTCTGGACACAGGCGTGACCATATTCTTCTTTGGTCATGCCCTTGCCCCCGCGGAACCAGTAGGGGAACTCGATGAACTGCGCCCGATCTCCGAAATGCCCAAATCGGCGCCGATATCGGTAAGAGGAAGTTATCGCAGAAGCGCCGAGCGTGCGCCCGTGATAGCCCCCCTCAAAAGCAAACATTAGCTGCTTACCGTTGCAGGAATTTCGAACGATTTTCAGGCTGTCTTCAACGGCTTGCGCGCCACCAACGTTAAAATGAACCCGACCAGGCGTTGCGAATTTACGCTCCATATCTTGAGCGATCATGGCCGCCAACTCCACCTTCTCACGGTGAAGATACTGACTGGCGACCTGAGGCAGGCGATCAAGTTGGCGGTGAGCAACCTCATTAAGTCGAGGGTTTCGATACCCAAAGTTGACCGCCGAATACCACATTTGGAGGTCAAGAAATGAACGCCCTTCGGCGTCGTACATGAACGAGCCTTCACAGGACTCGAAAAATTTCGGCTCGGCCATGTAATGGACAGTGTCACCGTAGGAGCAATATCGTGCTTCCAAGGCGCGAAGTTCCTGCTCGTCGTGAGCCGCAGGCTTAGGGATCATATCGTGCATCTTATTTATCCTAAAAACGGTTCGGGACGCGACGCGGTTGGGCTGAGCGAAGCGCCTCTAACGTCGATTGGATCTGATGGAAGTCGGTGAACAGGTGATGGGGCATGGCTCGAGAGCGGGCATAGTCCGCAAGAGAATCTCGAGCGAACAGAATGTCGGCACGTGCGGCAACGCAGTAATCAGACCGTCCATCGCCGATATAGACCATTGGACTGGATGCTTCGGTGTCGGCCGTCACAGCGCATTTGCAAACGCCTAAACCGGCTGCACAGCCAGCAACCTTCCTGTTTTGGATGAGATCAGGCCCTGATTGGGTGCGAACAAACATATTGGATATGATCGGGAGCGGCGGGACATCGTGCCGCGCCAAGATCCGTTGAATGAACCGGTCAACGCCGTCACTCACGACCACAAGTGCGAGGGCTTCACGTTGGCACCAGTCAACAAATTGCTCAAAACCCTCTGCCAGTTCCACCTCGCCAAGTACGGCGTCGATGGCTTGGTCATCAGCTTCAATCAGCCGGATTTGCCCGCGCATACAGGCCGCCGCTGTGATTTCACCATCCAACCATTGAGCTTCTAGGTGTTCCCAAGCCTGATTGGCCAATCGGCTCAGAACAAAATCCGTCGTGTCCCTCGTCGAAATGGTTCCATCAAAATCGCAGAAAATCCGCATATTGCGCTCCAACATCTTGCGCGAAGCATTAGGGGATGAAGCTGATGCGAAACTGAAGCAAATGGGGCTAAGTGGAGGTCATTTCCGATCAGGCGGAAATCAACCTTATAGAGGCACTAAGGCCTGCCCTTCCATCCGATCGAGCGTCTAGTGAAATATGACCTCCGATGGTTCGAGCCGCTTGTTGGGCTATAGCCAACCCTAGGCCAGCGCCTGTGGGCGCAGATGATGCCCCCCTTTGAAACCGCTCAAAAACGCGCTCACGGTCTTCGGGGTTAAGGCCTGGACCTTCGTCATTGACGGACAGTAAGATCCAAGGCTCGTCACGCTCAATCACGACCCTTATCTCGCTACCGGGAGGGGCAAAGGTCAGTGCATTCGATAGGAGGTTCGACAGGACCAACTGGATCGACGCGCTATCGGCAGCTACTGTTTCTGCTTCACCGTCTAACGCCAAACTGACCCCTTTTTGGGTCGCTAAAGGAGCAAGCAGCGCAAGGGCGTGACGGCCTTCAACATACAGATCAGATAGGCCAGTTGAAGAAGCAGAGGCTTCCAATCTTGCCAATGTGAGCAACTGTTCAGATAGATTTACCGTTCGATCAACGCTCTGCAATAGACTGATCATCAATTCTTGACGCTCAGCGTTGGTTTTGACCAACCCAAGCATTTGCGCTTGGACCTTTAGGGCGGCCAAGGGTGTTCGCAATTGGTGCGCGGCGCGCTCTATGAAGGTCCGCTCCTGTTGCTTGGCGGTTTCAACGCGCGATAATAGTCCGTCAATGGCCATGACCAGCGGTGCCAAGTCGGCAGGCCAAATATCTGTTGAAATCCGTCTTAGATCCTGAGCGCCGCGCTTGGAAATTTGACGAATAAGCCGACCAAGCGACCTTAGGCCGTCATTCAAGCTCAGCCAAATCAGCAGAAACCCAGCAGGCAAAACCCAAATCGTGGCTCCGGCCAACCTCATGGCAACCTTGCGCACCAGGTCTGCACGGATGCTTTGCCGCTCCCCGACTTGAACCGTTATATGAGCCTCTTTAAGGTTCAAGCTGTATATACGCCAAATATCGGAATTCCGATCTTTCGCATCACAATAGCCTTGAACAGGACAGGCCTGAGCGCCCAGTCGCGGGCCTGTATCGGACGCAACAACAAGGCGGCCTTGTTTCCAAATCCGAAACATCCGCCAATCGGCATAGGCATCAAAGCCAAGCCGATCCTCTGCGCTCAACAGGGGCTTGTCATCAATAGAAAGGGTTTCATTGACTTGACCTTGCTCAATGGCGGCGAGTTCGTCCCCCATGAGCGCTCGCAGAACATTGGCCCCCGTGATCAACTGTATGTCGTAAACGCTATCGACCTGCTCCCTAGCCGTCCAATATGCCATCGCCCCTACACTTAGTGTGATCGAAACTATCAGGGCCAATACGCGCCAAAATAATCGGACATTGAGCGGAGAGCTCCAGAGGCGGCTCGTATCCGTCATTTTGGGATCATATATCCAAGACCTCGACCCGTTAAAATGAAATCCGAACCGAATTTCTTACGAAGAGCATAGACTGTAACTTCAACTGTATTGCTATCGATTGTTATATTATTGTCGTAAATTGCGGACTCCACCTCACCTTTGCTAACAAACCGACCCCGAGCGTGGATAAAAAATTGCAAAACCTTCAATTCTTTTGCTGTGAGGGGGATTGAAATGTTGCCCCGTTTAGCAGTTCGAAAGGCTTGGTCGAATTCAATATCACCAATGATAACCCGATCGCCCAACAGCCCTGATTTACGACGAATGACAGCCCGCACCCTGGCCAGCAATTCGTTCAAATCAAAGGGTTTTGCCATATAATCATCGACACCTGCATCTAACCCCTCCACCCTTTGGTCCGGATGGCCTTGTGCTGTCAGCATAATAACCGGGGTATCTATGCCTGCGGCCCGGATGTCTCGGATCACCTCTATCCCGTCCATTTCTGGTAATATCAGGTCGAGAATGGCGGCTGCATAACTTCCCGTGCGCAGCCCAGCCGCGCCCTCGGTGCCCGTCGTGGCCAAGTCAACCGTATATCCCCCCTGTTGTAGGGCCCGTTTCAATCCGGCGCCCAACATGGGATCATCTTCGATGAGAAGCAGTCTCATAGCTCAATCCGGCCATCATGCGCATTTTCGCAGCGCACATTAGATCACCGTTCGGATGGCTTATCTATGGCGATAGTCGTGATGGATATTATCAACCCATTGGCGGTGTAGGAGCCGAGCCCGGCGAAACTCGTCCAAAAATGATTAAAGTCCGCTCCAAGCAAGGAACGGACAAATGAAGCGATCAAGATTTACGGAAGAGCAAATTATTGGGATTTTGCGCGAGCAAGAGTCGGGCGCTTCGGTGCTAGATTTATGCCGCAGGCATGGTCTGAACTCGGCGACCTTCTACAAGTGGAAGGCCAAGTATGGCGGGCTGGACGTGTCGAAGGCCCGGCGTCTGAAGTCTCTTGAAGACGAAAATACCAAGCTTACGCGGATGCTGGTCGATGCGATCCTCTACAATTTCGCGCCACGGATACAGACGCCCCCAAAATGTGTTGGTCAGCGTGGCGGTAAATATTTTAATGGAGGCGGCAACCGATCGGGGTTAAATATGAAATTATTTATAAAACGCCCAGACAAGCTGATTTGATTTTCCGGAAGATTTGCTTCTAAATTCCAATCGCCTTGATCAAAATACCAAGCAGAATATCCTAAAGATTCTAACATATTTACAATCGTTTTTCGACACCCTAGTTTAATAGACTCTTCTAATTCTACGAGAATGTACGGCCGGAAAATTTTAATACTGTTCCAACCGCCTTTTAAAACTTCCTCCTCATATCCCTCTACGTCAATTTTTATAAAAGCCAAATTGTCTAAATCTAATGAATCTATCGTTATAATTGAAACTTGGAAACGATCCCCTACTCCATTGTGATGGGCTAAAGTTCCAGCCGGATCGTCTTGCCTGCCCCGCTTACCACGAGGAACAAATAGTTCCGCTTTTCCGAGCGTAGCTCCCGCCGCAGCTTGATGAACTACAACGCGTGGAAGGCGCGCGCCTTTTAGTCTTTTGGCAAGAGCCGGATTTGGCTCGATCGCGTGAACTACCGCGCCGCATAGAATCATACTGTAGGTATAAACACCGTGGTTGGCACCGACATCGAGTGCTGTTTCTCCTCGTGATAAAAAATTCTCAATTAAGTGATGTTCCGGATCACCACGCCGTCTCACTCGCATAGCGTCCAACCAAACGGCAATCCGATGATAAAGATTGATTTGCAGTACCATGCTCGCCCTTGTCAAAATTTTGGGTTTATTTTATAAAATTTACTATTTTAACACGAAATCTATTCTGATCCATATTCGCATTATTTTCCGTTGGGCCACCGTCAAAACTAAGGCCTGTCGTCATTTTAGCCAGATGGCTGCGGCCACAAGATATACGGCCGCGAGAAAGTTGCGTGCGGTTTTATCGTAACGAGTGGCGATAGCTCTGT